>DATDUH010000001.1:0-6295 GCA_036517755.1 Minisyncoccota bacterium
CGCCTCGCAAGTTGATTTGAGAACCATGGCGAGCGATGTTAGTTCGCTGAAGCAAACCGGCGGCCTAGGCCCGGAACCGAAAGTTTTCCGCCCCAGCGATTTAGTGACCGAGCCGAGTCTTGATGCCAATGTTGTGATAACTGGGGTTAAGCATCCTAAAAAGATCGCGGCCGTTGTGGCCGGTGTTGTGGCATTCCTGGCTTTGGCCGGAGCAGTGGCCTACTTTTTTCTTTTGCCGCTTTTCACTGGCGAAGAAGAAGCTGAAGTTCCGGTAGTGACGCCGCCACCAGCTGAGACGCCGGAGGCCGGCTTCCAACACCAAAGCTTTTTCACTAAGGCTCCGGATGCGACTGAAGTTACTGGTCTTAGCGTTCTGACCCAGGCAGAATTCGTCGCCGCTCTCGGGACTGACGCAGCCGATCAAACAGCCGGTACCTTGAAAGAGGTAGCCTTAACCGTCAACGGTAGCCCGGCTAATGCCGAGGATTTCTTGGCCTTGATGCTTCCAGGCAATAATTTGAGCGCCGTACTTGAGGATGATTTCACCGCCTTTGTTTACGCCGACTCGAACGGCGCCTGGCCCGGCTATGTTTTTAAACTAAAAGAAGGCGAGGATCTGGTAGTGGCGAAAGAGAGGGCCGTTCTTCTTGAATCTTCAACCAATCTCCCGAGCTTTTACCTAGTCTCACCCGGCACGCCGGCGGCCGCCGGCTTTAAAGACGGGGAGGCCGGTACGGCCGTGACGAGATACTTAGCCTACTCTAACGCCGGCGCCTCTTTTAACTATAGTTGGGTGGGGGATTATCTTGTCTTAGGCACTTCCTATAACGGTTTTGTTAAGGCCGTTAGCCTTCTCGAGTAGGGGTTGACTTCACTCCCAGATCGGTTAGAATTATTTCTGTTGTAGGCAAAAGTCCGCCCCTTAGGCGGGCTTTTAAAAATCAGACACCATGGATTTAAAAGCATTAGTTCAAACTGTTAATCAGATTGCCGAAGAAAAAGGCATTGAATCGAATAAAGTTTTCGAGGCGATTGAGGATGCCTTAGCTGCCGCTTACCGCAAAGAATCAGGTAACCGAGCTCTAGTAGTTCGGGTTAAACTTGAACCTAAAACCGGCGAAGTTCTATTTTACCAAGTTAAAGAAGTGGTTGATGAGAACTCGGTTCGATTTGTTGACGAAGAGGTGGCCGCCGAGGCTACTGAAGCAGCCGAGACCGAGGAGGAAAAACTCCCCCGGTACAATCCTGACCGCCATCTTCTAATTAAGGAAGCCGAGGTGTTAAAAAGCGATGCTAAAGTGGGCGATGAATTAACTTTTCCCCTGGGCGAAGTGAGTGATTTTGGTCGAATTGCGGCTCAGACTGCCAAGCAGGTTATCCTTCAGCGCCTGCGTGAGGCCGAGCGGGATTCGATTATGGCCGAGTTTAAGGACAAAGAAGGCACGATTGTAAGCGGTGTTGTTCAGCGTTTTGAAAGGGGCAATATCTATGTTGATTTAGGCCGGACGAACGGTATTATGTTTGCCAATGAATCAATTCCCGGCGAGCATTACCGGGCTGGCGAGCGGCTCCGGTTTTATGTTTTAGCGGTTCAATCCGAGACTAGAATCCCGGGTATTATTCTTTCCCGGGCTCATCCGCGGTTTGTGGCCAAACTTTTTGAAATGGAAATCCCGGAGATGGCTGAAAACATTGTGGAGATCAAAGCCATCGCTAGGGAACCGGGTTCACGGACCAAAGCGGCGGTTGCCTCAAACGTGCCGGAGATTGATCCGGTTGGTTCCTGTGTTGGTCAGCGAGGAACGAGGATTATGGCTATTTCAAATGAACTGGGACAGGAGAAATTAGATGTTGTTCCCTGGTCGGAAAAACCCGAGGACTTTATCGCTAATAGCTTGAATCCGGCTAAAGTCAGATCAGTGGAAATCACCGATAATCGGGAAGCTAAGGTGCTTGTGGCCGACGATCAGTTGAGTCTCGCCATTGGTCGGGGCGGCCAGAACGTTCGCTTGGCCGCTAAACTGACCGGCTGGAAAATTGATGTCCGATCTGAAGTAAGGCCCGAAGAAAAACTGGAGGGCGGCGTGGCTGAAGTAACTGAAGGTAAAAACAACGAGGCCGAAGAAGAGGGAAAAGAAGTTAAGCCAGAAGAGAAGCCGGTCTATCATAAACCAGTTGCGGATGACGACGAATAATCCATGATGCTTTTATTCCCCATAGGATCTGCCGTCAGCGCTATTCTTTTTGCCTTTTGGCTGACTTTTCGGATTAACCGCTATCCCCAAGGGGAAGGGAAAATGGTTGAAGTGGCCCAGGCCATTCAGGTGGGAGCCAGGGCTTATTTAAACCGCCAATATCGAACCGTTGCTCTCGTGGCTCTCGTCATTGCCGTTTTGATCGGCTTCTTTATTAATTTAGTAACGATGGCTGGTTTTCTCGTTGGTGCCATAACCTCGGCCTTAGCCGGATACGTTGGGATGAATGTCGCGGTTCGGGCCAATGTCCGGACCACGGAGGCGGCTAAATCAGGCCTCAACCAGGCTTTCAAAGTAGCTTTCGAAGGAGGAACAGTCACCGGACTTTTGGTTGTCGGCCTCGCTCTTTTATCGGTTTCAGTATTTTACGCCGTGACGAGAGACGTTGTGGCGCTCATCGGTCTTGGGTTTGGCGGTAGCTTGATCTCGGTTTTTGCCAGGCTTGGCGGCGGCATTTTTACTAAGGGGGCGGACGTGGGCGCCGATCTCGTCGGTAAAATTGAAATCGGTATTCCGGAAGATGATCCTCGGAATCCGGCGGTTATTGCCGACAACGTCGGCGATAATGTCGGTGATGATGCCGGGATGGCAGCTGATCTTTTCGAAACATATGCGGTGACAGCCATTGCCGCCATGATCTTGGGCAGATTTACTTTCCCGGGCGAGGAACAGGCGATTCTCTTCCCCTTGCTTATTGGCGGTATCGCTACTTTAGCCTCGATTGCGGGGACATTTTTCGTCCGCCTGGGTAAGAAGCAGGGGACTCGTCCCGAGCAAAGTCGAGGAATTATGGCCGCGCTTTACAAGGGGCTCGCGGCCTCGAGTGCTCTGGCTCTTCTCGGCTTTGCTTTGATAGCGGGGCGGTTCGCTGAAGTTTTTCAAACTCTATCCGGCGGCGCTATTTTCCTTTCGCTGGCGATTGGGGTGCTCGTCACTCTTTTACTTGTCATTATCACCGAATACTACACCTCAAAAAGATTTCGACCGGTTCGTTCGATCGCTCAGGCTTCCGAAACCGGGCATGGCACCAATGTGATTGCCGGTCTTTCAGTCGGTCTTGAAGCCACCGCTCTGCCAGTCATAGTAATCGCCGGCGGGGTACTAGCAGCTTATGCCGTAAGCGGCATTTACGGAGTAGCGCTCGCGGCTATGAGTATGCTTGGTATGACCGGTATGGTGGTGGCGATTGATGCCTTTGGTCCGATTACTGATAATGCCGGCGGTATTGCCGAGATGGCAGGCCTTCCCGACGAGGTCCGAAAAGTCACTGACCCGCTCGATGCCGTAGGCAACACCACTAAAGCCGTGACCAAGGGTTATGCCATTGGTTCGGCTGGCCTTGCGGCCGTTGTCCTTTTTGCCTCCTATGTTAAAGACTTGGAAGAAAAGGCGGTTTTCGAAGGCGGGCTTTTTAATCTTCGATTTGACTTAAGCGATCCAAGAGTTATTATTGGCCTCTTTTTAGGCGGGCTTGTGCCATATCTATTTGCCTCTTTTTCAATGCGGGCCGTCGGTCGGGCTGCCTCGAGCGTGGTCAAAGAAGTCAGGCGTCAGTTTAAAGAAATTCCTGGTTTAATGGAGGGCGAAGCTAAACCTGATTATGCGCGTTGCATTGATCTTTTGACCCGGGCGGCGATTCGCCAAATGATTCTACCGGCTCTTTTACCAGTAGCGATGCCAATCGCCGTCGCTTTTCTCCTTGGCAAGGAAGCGCTTGGCGGCGTGCTTGTTGGTTCGATTGTGACCGGTATTTTCGTGGCCCTTTCGATGACTTCCGGCGGCGCCGCCTGGGATAATGCTAAAAAGTATATTGAAGAAGGAAACTTGGGTGGTAAGGGTTCGCCAACCCACCAAGCGGCAGTGACCGGCGACACGGTCGGTGATCCCTACAAAGACACGGCTGGGCCGGCTATCAATCCGGTGATTAAAATCATCAATATTATTGCCCTCTTACTCGTTCCTTTTCTTTAGTGCTTAGTGGTCTATAATTAAATAAGGTTTATGGTTGAAGCAGAAGACGGAGAACTTTGGGATCAGTACCTTATCCCAACCGTGATTGAAAAATCGCCTTTTGGTGAGCGGGCTTATGATATTTATTCCCGCCTCTTAAAAGACCGGATTATTTTCCTTGGCGGTATCATCAGCGACCCGGTGGCGAATGCCGTTATTGCTCAAATGCTTTTTCTTGAAAGTCAGGATCCGGGTAAGGATATTAAGCTTTATGTTAACTCCTTGGGTGGTTCGGTCACGGCCGGGATGGCGGTTTATGACACGATGCAGTACGTGCGGCCGGACGTGAGCACCACTTGTATCGGCATTGCCGCTTCGATGGGCGCCTTTCTTTTGGCCGCCGGTAAAAAGGGTAAAAGATTTGCCTTGCCGAATTCCGAGGTTTTACTCCACCAGGTAATGGGCGGCGCCGAAGGTCAGGCGACCGAAATTGAAATTGCGGCCAAGCAAATTATTAAAACCAAAGAGAAAATCAATAAACTTTTAGCCAAACATACGGGTCAGCCGCTTGCCCGGATCGAGAAAGATACAGACAGGGATTTTTGGCTTTCGGCTGATGAGGCTAAGAAATATGGCATTGTTGACGAGGTGATTGAGAAGGCTAAATGAAGGTAATCACCGACCTAAGGCGCATCCGAGAACTTACTGATAGTCGCTTCATCGATAAAATTTATCCTAGCGCCGCCAAGCTCGAAGAGACCCTGCGTTTGGGTCGGAGGCTAACCATTTATTGGGGAGCTGATCCAACGGCACTTGATCTTCACCTAGACCATTCAAACGCTCTTTTTATTCTTCGGGAGTTTCAAAAACTGGGACACAAGGCTATTTTTTTAATTGGCGATTTCACCGGTCGCATTGGCGATCCGACCGACCGTTTGAATCCTCGGCCATCGCTTTCGGACAAGGAAATTTCAAAAAACGCCCAAAACCTTAAGAAACAAGCCTCTAAAATTTTAGATTTTAACTCGAAGAACAATCCGGCTGAGGTAAAATTCAATAGCCAGTGGCTTAAAAAATTGAACCTTGCCGACATTCTCGGCTTAACCGCTAACTTTACCCACGCTCAATTGATTGAACGGGATATGTTTGAGCGGCGGATTAAAGAGAAAAAAGTGATTCGAGTTCCGGAACTATTTTACCCCCTACTCCAGGGATACGATTCGGTGGCGATGGGAGCTGATGTCGAAATCGGCGGCACGGATCAAACATTCAACATGTTAGTTGGCCGTCGGTTGGTCAGAATTTATCGTCATAAAGAAAAATTTGTGATTACCAAACCCATTCTGGCTAACCCGAAAACCGGAGGCCAACTAATGTCAAAAAGCGCCGGCAACTACATTAGTCTCGGCGCCTCGGCTCCCGAAATGTATGGCAAACTGATGGCTTTGCCTGACGAGGTTATTACTCGAGCGCTCGAACTTTGGACTTTCTACCCTCAAAAAGAGATTGACAAACTTAAGACTGCCCTA
Source organism: Minisyncoccota bacterium (assembly GCA_036517755.1). Taxonomy (GTDB): domain Bacteria; phylum Patescibacteriota; class Minisyncoccia; order UBA6257; family Colwellbacteraceae; genus JACOXB01. The sequence goes on from DATDUH010000001.1 coordinate 5,735, forward strand.
AAGAAAAAGACGATTAACCCGCGTGACGCCAAGCGCATTCTGGCTTTGGAGGTGACCAAAATTTATCACGGCGCGGTTCGCGCCTCCGCCGCCGCCCGGGAGTTTAGCCGCGTTTTTAAAGAAAAAGAGACGCCCCAAAGAATTCCTCAGATCAAGGTCAAGCGCGGAAGTATGGGGGTGATCGAACTTATCGTTAAAGGGGGTCTTGCCTCAAGCAAAAGCGAAGCCACTCGCCTTGTAAAACAAGGCGGAGTAAGAGTGAATCAAAAATCAGTTTCTGACCCTAAGTTTATTATTAAATTGCCGACAAACGGCGTCCTGCTTCAGGTCGGCAAAAGAAAGTTTCTCAGGATTAAAAAGTAGTTGTTCTCGGCGGGAGTTGAGGGAGGATCTCACGTCGCTCATCTCCATTCGCTCCCACGAACCCGAGCGTTGCCGTGAGCTCCGCCACGGGAAAACTCCCGTTTTCCCGACCCCTTTCCCGTTCGATTCCCTCAACTCGAAAAAAATAAGTATACCCCCTAAAGGCATGCTATTTTTTCAGCGGGAGTTGAGGGAATC
>DATDUH010000002.1:0-14792 GCA_036517755.1 Minisyncoccota bacterium
TCCTCGCGCGGTACCGCTTCTCCACTTCGATGCCAGGGAGGGCCTCCACGAGCAAGGCTCGGAGATCGATATCTAGCTCCCTGACGTGGCTGATGAGTCGTTCCAGCTCCTCATCGCTCAGGTTCGCCGGATTCTTGAGCAGGAGGAGAAAGGCCCTGTCTCTCTCTATCAAAGTGCCCATTTGTCACCTCTTTTCTTCGTGGGTAACTCCAAAATCTAAGCATTTATTCAAAAAGCCGTCAATTATAATTAGATAGGACAATAGATAGGGTAAAACAAAAAAGGAGCCCTAGTGAACTAGGGCTCCTTTTTGGAGGCAATCCGTAAGCCGGATTCTGTCTTGGGCAGTAATTTATCTGAGCCTTCAATTACTCTCAGGCTTGAGCGGCACTCCCTAAGTCGATTTCTCGGTTGGGTACGGCCTTGCACCCAGGTAAGGTTTTAGCCGTTTCACTCCAGTCTTTTTATCCCTATAACTGGACTAGGCCGTCTACGTTGGGATCGGGCCCGTCCGACCCTTGCAAGTCGGACCGTCACTGTTCGCACCTCTATCCTTACGGACGACGGGCGTTACCCGCTACCTTTGCCAATGCGAAGCATTGGCCGGGTGTCCGGACTTTCCTCCCTATCCAGGAACTTCAGGTAAAGAACGATCGCTTTAGGGTTGGAGTTCGCTGGATAGGGCTACTGCCTGGATTACCTCCAACGAAGTTTATAGCATAGGACCGTAACAATTTCAATATAAAAAGCAGAACGGCCCTACGCATCGTGCGTAGGGCCGAGTGACGAGAGGACGGCCTCCAAGTGGAGGCAGTTCCAACCTTTCCTCGTCCTCGCCCCGAAGGGCTCTGTGGAAGAGGGAAGATCCGGCTAAAGGCCGTCCTCATCCGTCCGAAGACACATCAAATCTTGCCCTGTAGGGATGGGCCCGAGTGGACTTAACACCCGAACCGAGAGCCCAGCCAGCAACTGACTCACGGATCTGCCCACCGGCGGCCTTGCGAGCCGTCGGTAGCTATCAACCCGATTTTGCCAGGGAGGTGCCGCTCCCCATCGCCGCTGCTTTCTTCGAGGCGAAATCGATGTTGTTCCTGTCCGGCGATCAGTCCGAAGAGGAACATTGCCTTCGCCGGGGCCCGCTCGGTAACCGACCCGTCTAGACTAACTCTCACCCCTCGTTGTCGAGACGCAAGAGGCGTCGAGAGATCTCGGTGTTTTTTACCAGTCGTACACTGGCCAAGCGATTAGCCACGTCCCCGGTACTGGGGTTAACGTTCCTTACCGGACAGGAGCGCGCACCCATTCTTCTAGGGGCTTTCCAGTCCGCAGAAGAACGGGTGCGCTATTTCTTAAGGTACAGTGTTGTATTTATAACTAGACTACGGCTTTTCTACAAGGCCGATGTTATTAAGCTGTGGAAAACTGGAGGGCCTAAAATAATGTGTCCAGGGCTTTATTGACCAAACGGTCGGCCTCCTTGTTTTTGGCCCGAGGGATCTGGACGAATTTCACGCTCTTAAAATCCTGCTTCAGGTTCCAGATTCCGATGAAAAGTGGCTGGAGTTCTTTATTCTTGATTTTGTACTCCCCGTTCAACTGGCGGGTTAAGAGTTCGCTATCTGTCCTTAATTCGATCTCGGTCAAGCCGGCCCGCTTTCCCCCTAAGAGGTGCTTAGCCTTTTTTAGAGCAAAAACAACGGCCTTGTATTCGGCCACGTTATTGGTGGTCTTACCAATTGCCTCGCCGTATTCTTTTTCTCCCACTACAACCCCAATGGCCGCCGGGCCAGGATTTCCCCTGGCCCCGCCGTCGGTATGGATTACGAGCTTACTCATTTCCTATTAGTTTAAGAAAAACTTTATATGCAGTCCGGGCATCATCAAGGGCGCGATGAGGATGTCCCTGATCGACCCGAAAGTAATTAGCTAGTTGGCCCAGGGTGAGGTTAGGAAGCTCGGGCCGTTCGCCTAACACTACCCAGGCCAACGAGAAAATATCCAAGCCTTTGTAAAAATAGGTTGGTTCAAGACTTAAATCTTCAACTGCTTTTTGGAGCCACATCCAATCAAACGGCAAATTATTGGCAACAAGGATTGAGTTATCGACAAATTCAAGAAATTTTTTAATCCCCTCTTCTTTCGAGACAGCTGCTTGCCAGTCTTTTTCGTTATAACCGTTAATTACAAGGGCTTCGGGGATAGCGTTTTCAATATGTTCGGGTTTAATTTTAATCTCGAATTCTCCGAGAGATTTAAATTCTTTAGGTTCTGCCCTAACCGCACCGAGCTCGATAATCTCGGCTTTCAAGTCAAGGCGAGTCGTCTCGGTGTCGAAGAAACAAAGGCCTCGTTCCCCTAGGGGAACCTCAAAATGTCTATAAACCATGCTTTTTCCGCAATACCTCAATGGCCGGTAGTCGCTTGCCAGCTAGAAAATCAAGCATCGCCCCACCGCCGGTAGAGATAAAAAGGTTGCCCAACTCTTGTTCTTTAGGTTTCGGCGAGAGGGAACTAACGGTCTCCCCTCCTCCGATGACCGTTTTCGCCCTTTTGTTTTTAAAGATTGCCCGAGCCACCGCTTCGGTCCCCTGGCTGAATTTTTTCTTTTCAAAAAGTCCCATTGGACCGTTCCAGATTACGGTTTTAGCGTTACCAATAATCTCGGTGTAAAAAGCGATGGTCTCCGAGCCAATATCAAGAATCTTGCCCTTTTCGGTTAGCCAGTCGATCGGAGTGACGATTTTTTTATGATTAATAATCGGCTTCAGCTGATTAAGAAGATTGGGGGCGTAAAGCGATTTGCCGATATCAAATCCCCTGCCCGCGAGAAAGGTGTTGGCCGGTCCGCCGCCGAGGAGAATCCAGTCGGCTTTGGGTAATAGGTTTTTAATCACGCCCAATTTATCTTCGGTTTTGGCACCGCCAATAATAACGACAAACGGACGGCGGGGATGGCTTTTAACCGTTTCCAGTTTTTTGATCTCCTTTTTAAGATTGGGACCGGCTTGGCTTGGCAAGAATCGGGTGATGGCAGCAAGAGAAGCGGTTTCTCGGTGGCTTGTCGCAAAGTCATCGTTAATGTAGCGATCAGCTAGATTTGAAAGATTTCTGGCTAGGGCTTGGCTGTTTCTATTCTCGCCAGGAAGAAATCTGATATTTTCTAGAAGAAAGATGCTTCGGGAGGGAGATTTGGTTATTCTCGTTTCTATCTTCGGGAAATCGAAATTGTTGAGGAAAGTAACCTTACGGTTTAGGGCTTGCGAGAGGGCGGGGGTAAGCGGTTGCAGGCTTAAGCTTTTATCTCGGCTTCGCGGACGGCCTCGGTGACTTACAATCACTACTTTATGGCCTCTTTTTTGGATAGCCCTAATAGTAGAGACAGCGGTTTGGAACCTAAGATTTTCTTTAAAATTTTTCTCCTTAATATCAAGATTCAAACGGAGAAGATAAGTCATTAGCTAGTATTTAGTATCTAGTATTTAGTATCTAGTATCAACGGGCCCGATAAACCAACGCTCCGACCGAAGTCGGAGCGCGGCACCAAGCAAGATGGAGCAATCCTTGATTAGTGTTTTGAGGCACTGCCAGAGATTGCCTAACACTCACTCTAAAATAAGAGTAGCAAAAATTTCCTAAAAAGTCAAGCCTTTTCAGTCTTTTTAAAGACGATGAACTTGTAGCCGATGAAGTTCCAAGTTAGGGCGGCGAGAGTGGCAAGGAAAGCGGCAATGTTAGCCCAGAGAACCGGACCCAGATTGCCCAGCGGGCCGATGACATTAACCGCAAGAGTGGCTACCCCGACATTGATGCCCAGACCGAATAAGCTGACGACCAGAAATTCAACGAATTCCGTCTTTTTCTTTGAGGCGGCCTCAAAGGTCCAGTATTTATTCCAAAAATAGCTGTTAATCACAGCTACGGTAAACGATATTCCTTTAAATACTCCGAACCAGAGACCAGCCGCAACGCCGGCGACGAGGATCAATAGATTAAGGATACCGAAGTCAACAAAAGTATTTAAGCCGCCGACCACACCGAATTTACCGATTTGCCAGAGAATCTGGAGCCAACGGCTCAAGAATCGGACTACTAAAAGTCCGACAATAGTTAGAATCCCCAGAGTTAAAGAGATCGCGATTTGAAAATTGGTTGAGAAATTCGAGACGACATTCAAAACAGTTGGAAACGAGAGTACGGTCACGAGGGTGGCGACAAAAAGGCCGATTTTTAGATCTCTTTTGGTCATATCTTAATTATATACTTTTTATCTTTCTAATTTCTCTAGGGTTGAGGCTCGCGCCGCCAACTAAGACTCCGTCAATTTGAGGTTGGACTAGAAATCCGGCGGCATTTCGCCCATTTACTGAACCGCCGTAGAGCACCTCGGTGACCCGTGACCCGTAGCCCGTAGCTAATAGCCCCTTTAAGTAAGCAATAATCTTAGCCGCTTGCTCGGGAGTATCGGTCCGACTTCCCTTCTCGGTGCTGATGGCCCAGATCGGCTCGTAAGCTATTAATAGGTTAGAGGTTTTAGGTTTTAGGTGATAGATTCCCTTGAGGTCTTTTTTGAGTTGATTACTAATAAAGCGCTTGATAGCTGCTGAACCTCGTTGGTGTACTGCTCGATCTTCACCGACACAGAGAATCACCTTAAGACCGGCGCGAAGGGTCGTCTTCACCTTTTGATTAATCATTTCATCGGTTTCGCCTAAGTAGCGACGGCGCTCGGAATGACCGACGATAACATATTTGACCTTCAAATTTTTTAGTTGAGCCGGCGAGACCTCGCCGGTAAAGGGGCCGCCTTTCGGGAAAACATCTTGGGCAGCGAGAGTAGCGCGTTTAATGGTTCGACCGACCGCCCCAAGAAAGGGATAAGGCGCGGCGATAACGACGTTTTTGGAATCGCTAGCCTTGGCGAGCTTGATGGCTTCCCCGACGGTGTTCGGATTACTTTTCCAATTGGCCACAATAAGATTTGCCATTAGTATTCAGTATATCGTATTAGTAATTTTTATTTCGACGTCTATAAATAAACCAGGCAAGAAAGATTAAGATAGCGGCTCCGATGAAATAATCGAACTTTCGGAAATAGGGTTCGATTCGAATCCAATTCTCACCTAAAACAAAACCGATATAAGCAAGAAAAGTGGACCAAAGGAAAGAGCCGATAAAAGTGTAGGCCGAGAAACGGGTGAGGTTAACCCTAAAAAGGCCGGCCGGGAAAGAGATAAAGGTTCTCACAACCGGAATAAGCCGCCCGATGAAAACCGAGAGTTCGCCAAATCGTTTAAACCAGTTTTGGGCAGCTAAAAAGTGCCTACTCTTCCGGAGGTGGGGTTCGAGGGGTCGAGCTATTGAATAAGAGATAAGTGAACCAACCAAGTTGCCTAAGGCTCCAAAAAAAACTACAAGCCAGAAACTAAAAGCGCCCCGGCTCGCGAGGAACCCTGAAAAAGGCATAATAATTTCTGAAGGGATGGGGATATTGGCGCTTTCAAGGACCATTAGGCCGAAAACGCCAAGATAGCCAACATTATTAATAGTGCCGAGAACAAAGCCAGAAAGTTTGGCGAGGATCGAACTGAGCATTATTTCTGCTTCAGTAATAAAGCCGCTTCATCAGGATCAGCGGGGTTGATTTCTATACCGCTGCCCAATTCGAAACCAGCTGAGATATTAGTTCTGGGAATAATTTCAATATGCCAGTGGTATTGGTGATAGCGACTTCGATTTTTAAGAGGCGCGGTGTGAATAAAAAAATTGTAGTCAGGACGGTTAAGAGGTTTCTCCAGCTTCTTTAGCGCTGCTTGAAGCGCCTCGCCCACACCCTTAAATAGGCTGTCGCTTGCTTCTTCGAAAAATGGTGAGTGGGCCTTAGGGAAAACCCTCATCTCAAAAGGTTCCCGAGCCGCAAACGGGAGAATAGCAATGGCGTTTTTATTCTCAAAAACTACTCTTTTCTTTTCTTTCTTTTCCCAGGCAATCTGAATACAGTGAACGCAAGCTTTACGTCTTTGGAAGTAAATTCTGGATCCTTCAAGCGAGCGGCTCACATCCGGCGGCACAACAGGGATGGCAATTAGCTGGTAATGGGGATGATAAATTGAAGCCCCGGCTTTAGCGCCCCAGTTTTGAAAAATAGAAACATAAGCCAGCTTCTTATCTTTACCCAGAACCAGGTACCTCTCCCTAAAAGTTTTGAGAAGCAAAACGGCCTCGGTAGCTCTTAGTTTGGGGAAATTGTTGTGGTGGTCGCGGGTGATAATCACTTCTTGATAACCAAAAGCGGGCAAGGTGGTAAATGGCCCCTTCTTTTTCGTCTTCAGCGGTCCGACGAGGGTTGAGGTAACGGCCGGATAAATATTAGGTACGACCTGAAGACGCCAACTTTTGCCTTCGGGATAGGTGAGAATGGCTTTTCGGCCGCTTGATTTTTCCCAATCCTCAAAAGGACAGTTCTTTTTAGGCGGAACAGTTCGCTTTTCTTTTTCTTTAAACTGCTGGACGCGCCTCCGTCTGCCTGGAGCAACGAGAATCCAGTCTCCGGAGACTAGGTCTTGTCTTAATTCAGAACTCATAGTCTGTTTTCATAGTACCATCGGAGAACGTCGCGGGCTATTGGGACAGCGTTTAAACTGCCTTCTCGGGCATCCTCGATTAAGATCAGGATGGCGATTTGGGGATTATCGGCCGGAGCATAACCGATAAAGATGGCGTTAGTTTTGGTATTGCCGGCGACCTGAGCACTGCCGGTTTTAGCCGCGATACTAATTGGAATGTCGTGAAGCAGATAAGCCGTGCCATAAGACTCGTTCACCGCATCAACCATACCCCCTCTCACCTCGTTAAGAGCCGAATCCCATTCACTGACATCGATTAAGAGCTCGGGGGAGTCGGTCTTTTTTAAGTGAGGAACGTAGGCCTTGCCCTGACTCGCAATAGCGCTCGTAGCCGAGAGGAGCTCGAGCGGGGTTAAAACAAGATCGCCTTGGCCGATAGCGACGTTATAAGTATCTCCCACTCGCCAGACGGAACCAGTTCTTGATTCTTTTTCTTCCGGACTAGGCAGAAAACCAGTACTTTCACCAGGCAAATCGATCCCTGTTTTTCTATCAAGGCCGAACTTTTCCCAGTAATTTCTTAATTTCTCGATGCCCACTCCCCTAATTCCCTCAAAGCCTCCGCCGACCGTATAAAAGTAGACGTTACTTGAACGGGCCAGGGCTGAACGAAGATTAACCCAACCATGGGCCTTCCAATCAAGGAATCGGCTTGGCTGGTCAGGAAAGTAGGGATTGGGGATTTCAATATAGCCAGCCGAGAAAATTTGGGTTTGGGAATTAACCACCCCTTCTTCGAGAGCGGCAACAGCGTGGATCGGCTTAATGGTTGAACCGGGGCTATAGAGACCAGAGACTGGTCGGTTAAAAAGAGGGCGGTTGGGGCCTGAAAGGGCAGCCGAGACATTATTGCCATCGAAGCTCGGCAGGCTGAAAAGCGCGAGAATCTCTCCGTTCTGAGGATTGATGGCAATACCGGCCCCAGAAGTTCGACCTAAATTGGTCAGGGCCTCGACTGTACGCGAGTAGAAATGTTTCTGGAGTTCGGCGTCGATCGTGGTTTCAAGATTCTCTCCCGGGCGTTCGTCTTTTTTACGGCTGACTGATTCGATCTCTCCTTCGGCATTACGGAAAATACCGAGGGCACCATTCTCACCGCGAAGGGCTTCGTCATAATAAGCTTCAAGACCAGTCCGGCCGATAAGATCATTAAGCACTAGCTTCTCGTCGGTTCTCAAGTCCTCACCACTGACTAAACCAACATAACCAACTATGTGGGCAAAAGCCGGATCCAGATACTGCCGCTCGTAATCATTCTCTACCACCAGCGATTTCAAATTTAAACTCTTGATGGCAATGACCTGTTCCCGGGTAATATCTCTTTTCAAAATGATGTCGTAAGCCTTGAGGAGGTTGGGATCTTCGAATTGTTTAATTAATTCCTGCTTCGAAAGGCCTAAAATTTCCTCAGCCGCTTTTAGCACCGCCTTTCTTTCGCCCGTCCTTACCATTTCGTTGGCTTTCAAAAAAACGCTGAAAATAGCCTGGTTTTCTAGAAGAGGCACGCCGTTTCGGTCAAAAATGATTCCCCGGGGAGCAATTAAGGGAATTTCCTGATTCACGTTGCCTTCGGCCCGGCCGAGGTAATAATCGTATCCAAAACCACCCAAGGCTAAGAGTCTTACTAGGAAAATAGATCCGGCGGCAATGCCGCCAAAAAGAACAAACCGGAAGACCGAATGGGCTAACGGCTGCTCTATGGAATTTAGCCCGCCATCAGCGAGGCTATCAGCAATAACCTCATCAAAGTTTATTTCTCTATGGTTTTTATGAGATTGCTTCCTTGGCATAAGTTAATTTTAGAGCTAGGGCAACGATGAAGCCAAAGCCGAGATTCAATAGGAGTTCAATCATAAACCGCGAGAGATCAAAGGCTTGAAGATTCAGGATAAAGGTGGCGAGAGGTAGAACTAATCCTAGGGAAATAATTTTTCGCCAGGGAAGATAGTCGATGACGGCAAAACCGAGAGCCACGCTCGCGATAAAAAAAAGATCATCTATATTAATTAAAGGGGAAAACTTTAATAAGAGGGTGCCGATAGCAATTAAAGTAATTCTTTGAACCCAGCTTTGGTGAACCAAACCCAGGATCAAAAGAAGGACTAAGGTTAAATTCGGTTTTACTCCCCAAAAGCTAAGCGGGGTGTTTTGGTAAAGCGCCGCCAATCCTACGAGCAGCAGATCAACGATAAAGATTAACATCTCTTAAATCTTTAAGTCTTAAACTAGGCTCAAGCACCGCCTCTTTAAAAGTAGTGCCCGGCGGTTCTTTGATTTCTTTAATATAGCCGATCATCAAACCATAAGGCAGGTCAGAACCAGAAGTAATAACCGGTTCCCCGGCTTCGATCAAAGCCTCTCGGGGAATAAGAGTAAGGCGGAGTTCGGTACCGGCCTCCATTAAAGCATCGGTTTCACTTTTACCGATTCGAACCGGGATTTTCCACGAGGGATCAAAAACGGTTCTCACCACGCTCGATGAGTCAAAAACTTTGGTCACTTTACCTACGAGAACGTTCTCGCCGTAAGTAATGACATCTGAAACGGTTAAGCCCTGCTTCTGGCCGGCCGCAATCGCTATTTCTGATTTGGTGTTAAGGGGATAGCTCGAGTAGACCTTAATAGTTTCGCCCTCATCAAGTCCAATTGCCTCTCGGAAAAGTTGGGCTTTTAGGTTTTCATTTTCTTTTTCCAGTTCGTTAATTTTCAAGCGGAGATCGGCATCACCGCTCGATTGGTTGAAGAAATTACCGAGATATGGAATCAGTTTCAGCTTTAAATTAAAAACTGGTCCTCCTAAGATCAAAAAGACCAGCAAGATAGCGATTAAACCTCCCCAAACTAATTTTTTCATTACAGATTAACCGGAACCGGCCGCTGTTGATTCGAGAGGATGGTATCATAGCGAGCCGGGTCTTCGATAATCATGCCGAGGCCTCTGACAACACAGGTCAAGGGATCATCAACAAGGGTGGTGCTGACCATTAATTCTTTCTCCAGATAGCGGTCAAGCCCTCGGAGAAGAGCACCGCCGCCAGCGAGATAGATTCCTCTTTGGTAGACATCGCCTACTAGTTCCGGCGGCGATTCCTCGAGCAGTGACTTAATCGAGTCGCTGGTTGCTTTTAAAGAACGCTGGAGAGCGGCCCTAACCTGGCTATTTTTTATAACCACTTCTTTGGGCAAGCCGCTTGAAACATCCCGTCCCCGGATCGGCATCTCCAAACGTTCTTCAAGGGCCGTAGCTGAGCCAACGTTAATCTTAATCTCTTCAGCCGTTGGTTCGCCGATAAAGAGTTTGTGTTCATTACGGACGAATTTGATAATATCCTCATTAAATTTCTGGCCCCCTATTTTCAGGCTTTGGGAGATAACTGCTCCGCCAACCGAGATGATGGCAACCTCGGTTGTGCCGCCGCCGACATTAATCACCATATTGGCCGTGGCCTCCTCCACCGGCAGTCTCATGCCAATAGCCGAGGCAATCGGCTCTTCAATTAAAATAACTCGAGAAGCACCGGCGGAGACAACCGCGTCTTCAACCGATTTTCTCTCAACCTCGGTTAAATTAGTAGGGATACTGATGGCCGCCAGGTGATAGCGCGAAAAAAACTTCGCTTTATTGGCTTGTTTCAAAAAATGACGGAGGATCTCTTCGGTTGTTTCAAAATCAGAGATGACCCCGTTCATCAGGGGTTTAATCAGACTGACATGAGCCGGAGTTCGATCAAGCATTTTTTTAGCTTCACGGCCGATAGCCAAAATCTGGTTGGTGCGATTATTGATGGCAACGAGGGTCGGTTCATTAACTACAATTCCCTCTCCCTTCAGATAAATAAGGGTGTTGGCCGTCCCCAAATCTATACCCGCGCTTTTATAGAAGTTTTTTAACCAGCTCGCCATAAGTTAAAAGATTGATTTGTTTTGAACTCCTTTTTTTGACCTCGATTTTTTTAACAGTTTTTTCGCTAACGGTCAATCGCCAAGGGATACCAATTAAGTCGGCATCGTTAAATTTCTCACCGGCTGTAACTTTCCGATCATCGTAAAGAACCGTTACGCCTTCCCGGCTCAGTTTTTGATAAAGATCTCGGCCCAGCCCCCCCCTTAGTTCAATAAGATGAGTCCGGAACGGAGCGATGGATTCCGGCCAGACTAGCCCTCTTTCGTCAGCGAGAACCTCAACTACCGCGGCCATTAATCTACCGAGGCCGATGCCGTAACTGCCCATAACCACCGGCCTTTTTTGACCTCTCTCGTCAAGATAGAAAAGGCCGAGAGCAGTCGAATATTTAGTTCCCAGCTTGAAAAGATTACCCACCTCGATTGCCTTGCGGACCGCTAATTTCTTCTTTTCCAACCCCAAATCCCTGACGACTTCCGGCCGATAAACCTCTTTATTAATAGCTATCTTGTTTTTTTCATCGAGATAAATCGTATCTTCGCCAGCCTCGGCTAAAGTTTGAAATTCGTAACTGTATTTACTGAAGGAGCCGCCGCTCGCAAAAGTAAGATAAGTTCGGTCGGCTATCCCGACCCGCTTAAAGATTTTTCGGTAGGCGCCGGCGCATTTATCGAAGAATTTGTCCAATTCTTTTTCATCTCGACTAAAAGAGTAGAGGTCCTTCATCAAGAATTCCCGGGCTCTAATAAGGCCGCTTTTGCTTCTCGTTTCATTACGAAACTTTGTCTGGATTTGATAGAGATAAGCCGGTAAATCCCGATACGAGTGGATGTGGTGCGTCATAAAATTGGCGATTTCCTCCTCGTGGGTATTAGCCAACCCCAACTCGGCTCCGTTTTTCAATTTTGTCTTAAACCAGATATCAACTGTTTTGTCGCTCCACCTTTCTGTTTTTTGCCAGATTTTTGGATCTTGAAGAGAAGTTAAAAAAATTTCTCTGCCCCCGATCGCGTTCATTTCTTCTCTGATAATATTCTCAATCTTCCGGAGCACTAAAATTCCCAGAGGAAGATAAGAATAAACCCCGGCCATTTCTTTATTAATAAATCCAGCTCTGATTAAAAGCTGGGCGTTTTTGGCAGTCTCATCCTTTGGGATGGAGCGCCTCGTTTTTATCGGCAGTTCGGATTGTTTCACTTCGGTTAAATTAGTTTCATTATATCCCGGAAAGTGATAACGAGCATTAGGGCGAAAAGCAGGGCGAGACCAACCGCATTGACGAGCGACTCCCAGCGCTTATTAATCGGCCGACGAGCTAACTTCTCAAGGCCGACAAAAAGAAGCCGCCCGCCGTCAAGAGCCGGAAAAGGAATAAGGTTAATAGCCGCGAGATTAAGAGAAATGAGACCCAAGAAGTTAATAAGATAAACAAACCCTAGCTTGCCCGCCTCGCCGATAAGATTAAATACGCCGACCGGGCCAGTGACCTCGCCCAAAACAGTGAAATTTCCCGTAAAAATACCGACGAAGAACAAAGCGATGGCTTTGAAAATAAAGCCCATTATGGCCAGGGCCGCTATAAATCCCTGGCCCAGGCTTTTCAGGGGGTTTTCGGCCGGTGCCCCGATTTCTGTAATTTTTAAGCCCAGGGCGCCTTCTCCGGCTGGAGGGTTTACTCGAGGCGTTATGGTCTCCCCGTTAATATTAATAGGGTTTCCCTTATTGGCTTCGACGAATTCCGTAAAAGCTTGGGCTGAATTAAATCCTTCGATTTCTTCACCTGGTTTTAGTCCGACTTCGGCCGCCGGACTTCCGGGAGATACTTCCTCAATCAGGAGCCGCTGGGGCAGACCCAGAGAGAAAACAAGAGCTAGGGCTAGCCAGCCAATTAAAAAATTCATAATCACGCCGGCAAGAATAATGAGGGCTCGTTTCCAGCCTGGCTGATGGACAAAACTTCTTTCCGGCTCTTCAAGAAGAGCGGCGCTTCCCTCTTCGCCGTAGATTTTCACAAACCCCCCAAATGGCAAAAGGTTAAAACTGTATTTCGTCTCGCCTATCTTTTTCGAAAAAACCCTTGGCGGAAAACCGAGGCTAAATTCTTCTACTCTTAGCTTAAAGGCTTTAGCGGCAAAAAAATGACCGAACTCGTGGCCAATAATCAGAATACTGATAAAGATGATGCTCGTGATAATTAAACTCATTTTTAAGTAAAGATTTCACTGATTTTCGTCTCTAATAATCCATCAACTTTTTCATTGAAAGCATCAACTAGTTTTTGCAATTCTTCTTTAGCTCTGAATTTTCGGTCTTCATCCGCTTCGGCATTAACTAGTTTATGCACCTCGTCTCTTTCTTGCCTCATCTTAATTCGTGTTCCCTCAGCCATACTTTTGATGAGGCGGGCTAATTCCTCGCGCCGTTCGTCAGTTAAAGGCGGCAAGGTGGCCCTGACTAGATTGCCGGAGACGGCCGTTCCCAATCCAAGACTGGCTGATTCAATACTCTTCGCAATTAAATTAACCGCCGCCTTATCCCAGGGAGTGACGACGAGCGTCCGGGGCGGTTCAACGCTGATTGAAGCCAGTTGCTTAATGACGAGTTTTGCCCCGCTGTATTCGACCGGTATTTCTTCGATTAATTTAGGGGTCGGACGGCTGGTTCTAATTGACCCCAGCTCTTCCCTAAAAGCCAAGATTAGCCGGTCAAGTTTTTCTTTTAGTTCCTTTAGATATTCCATAAAGCCAGGTCGAGCTGCAGCCGCCGGTTGGTGCTAAACTGCTTCATTTTAACTAGTCGATCGATGATCGACCTCAGGGAATGATAATTTTTCAATGGATCTCTGGCAAGTTCGGCGATTAGTTCGTAGAAAAAGGAATCGATAAGCGTCGGATCTTCAACCAGTCCTTCGATTATCCCCCGCTTGGCTTCGCGTCCCCTAAGAACGGAGATAACCGTCTTCCTTATTTTCTGGACTTCTTTATTTTCTAGAAGATCAATCGCTCGGCCCGGTCGGCCAAAACTTGAAGCCAGAATTTCTCCGATTTCTTTCTCGCTAGCCTTAAATTTATCGACGAGCATCTTTTTAATAATCTTGGGATTAAGCCGGGGAAAATAGATTTTAATAAATCGGGACTGGAGGGTTAAGATGAGGGCCTCCGGATTCGCCACGATCATAATGATTAAGGTTTGAGGGGGCGGCTCTTCGGCGGTTTTTAAAATAGCGTTCTGAGCCTGCGACGTTAGAGCTTCAGCCCCGTCAATAATGGCTAGGCGTCTCGTAGAATAAACTGGTTTTTGAGACAGAAAATGTTGAAGGCCTCTTATCTCATCAATGCCGATTGATCCCTCCTCGCTTGATTTAAGGATCATGGTTTCGGTGAGGGGTTTTTCGGGCAGTTCAAAAATCTCGTTTTCCAAAAAGTTTGCGAGGGCGAGGGCGAAAGAAAATTTGCCGACTTGCGGTTCGCCAAAAAAAATATAACCCTGACTAATAGTCTTAGCCATAATTAGTTCTTGAAAAATAGTTTCTAGTTTTTCGTGGCCAACAATCACTTAGCTTTTTGGAGGAGAGTTCTTTTATAAATGTCGAGGTGTTCTAAGATAATGCCTGAACCCTTGGCCACGCAGAGGATTGCATCTTCGGCCACATAAGCGGGCACCCCGAGTAGTCGCTTGAAAAACTCATCAATATTACCCAAACCGGCACTGCCGCCAGAAAGGATCACCCCCTTTTCCATGATATCAGCCACAAGCTCAGGCGGTGTTTCGTTAAAAACGCCCTGAACCGAAGCGGCAATATCGACGAGAAGCGGATTAAGGGCTTCGGCGATCTCGTTAGAGTTAATGGTCAGGTCTTTGGGCAGACCGGAGATTAAATCCCGCCCCCTGATTCGAAATTCGTTTTTCTCTTTCACCGGGATGGCGGTGCCAATGGCAATTTTAGCCGCTTCAGCCGTTTGTTCGCCGATCGAAACCGAGTACTTCTTTTTAACATAATCGATGATGGCGAGATCGAATTTATTGCCGGCGGTTCGGAGACTCGACCAACAAACAATTCCGCCCAAAGAGATGACGGCCACCTCAGAGGTGCCGCCGCCCATGTTAATCAACATATTGCCATAAGAAGAGTTGATGGTGATGCCGGCCCCAAGGGCGGCGAGGAGCGGCTCTCGGACCACATAGGCATTTTTAGCGCCAGCTTCAATGGCGGCGTTCGTAACGGCCCTCTTTTCGGTAGCGGTGATGCCGGCCGGAGCCGAGAT
>DATDUH010000003.1:0-3899 GCA_036517755.1 Minisyncoccota bacterium
TGGCCGTCAAGTAATGCACTCGCTTTCACCTTACGGTAAATCCTTCTTAAGATTTATGAAAACATTCTAACATTCTGCAGAATGTTAGAATGTTGAAAATCATCGGGAAGTCAGACCCCAAGAATATTTGACTTTATTATCAATATAGAGTAGGGTGGGGGAGTAAGTTTCTTGTTTTCCCTTCCTTGCATATAACCTATGTAAGCTTGAAGGATAAGCTAAGATAGGTCGACTTACTCTCATTAATATGTAAGGAGATATGGCAAAAAAGCTGTATGTAGGCGGATTGTCCTACGACACTACCGAAGGCTCGCTTAAAGAGACCTTTGCCGAAGCCGGAACGGTTGAATCGGCGAATGTCATTACCGACAGAGCCACTGGCCGCTCCAAGGGTTTTGGCTTTGTTGAGATGTCATCCGACGAGGAAGCTAAAAAGGCTATTGAGATGTTCAATGGCAAAGAGCTTGACGGAAGGACCATTACGGTAAACGAAGCCAAGCCGATGGAAGATCGTCCCCGCGGGGGCGGTGGAGGTTTCGGCGGCGGCGGCGGCGGTCGAAACCGCTGGTAGTAAGAAAAGAAAAATCCCCTCAATGAGGGGGTTTTTCTTTTTAGGATGTATTGCGGTGGGGCGCGAAATAAGGAAGAATTGAAGCAATGATAAAACTTTCGCCTTCGGCTTTGAATTTGTATCTCGAATGCCCTAAGTGTTTCTGGCTGGAAAGAGCGAGGGGGATTCACCGGCCGAATGGGCCTTTTCCGTCTTTGCCGAGCGGCATTGATAGCGTGCTTAAAAAATATTTCGACCAGTTTCGGGGGCGGGGCGAGTTACCTCCGGAAATTAAAGGAAAAGTCGAGGGGAAGCTGCTTGATAATCCGATTCTTCAAATCTGGCGCCAAAACCTGAAAGGCATTCGTTTTTATGACGAGAAATTAGACGCCGAGCTGATGGGTGCTTTGGATGATTGTTTGATTGACGGCGACGCTTATATCCCGGTTGATTACAAAACCCGGGGCTGGCTCGCTAAAGATGATTCCCATACCTATTATCAAAACCAGCTGAATGTCTATACCTTATTACTTGAAAAGAACGGTTATAAACACAAAGACTTTGCTTATTTGATTTTCTATTCGCCTAAAGAAGTGCTGGAAGAGGGGAGAATCTTATTTAATGTCGAGGTTCGGAAAGTAGAGGTTAATCCTAAAGTGGCTTACAAAGTTTTCGAGCAGGCGGTCGAGCTTTTACGGGGGCCCCAGCCATCAGCTCACAGCGCCTGCCAATTTTGCTCCTGGGGCAACGACTTCCTTAACTTTGAATAAAATTATATGAAAATCACTAAGTTCGGCCATTCTTGTATTTCAGTGGAGGAGGGGGGGGTGAGGATTTTGATTGACCCGGGGAATCTTTCAGATGGGCAGAATCACGCTCAGAATATTGACGTTGTTCTTATTACTCACGAGCATGGGGATCATTTTCATATCGAGTCGCTGAAGGCGGTTTTGAAAAATAATCCCCAAGCAAAGCTTATTACTAATAAAAGCGTTGGCGCTCTTTTAGAGAAAGAGGGGATAGCCTATAGCGTGGTTGAGGATGGCGAGAGTTCTACCGAAAACGGAGTTTTAATTGAGGCGCTCGGCAAAGAACACGCCATTATTCATTCGTCGATCCCCGTGATTCAGAATACTGGCTACTTTATTGCTAATCGTTTGTTTCATCCGGGCGATGCCTTCACTAACCCCGGGAAACCTGTTGGAATTTTAGCTTTGCCCGTGGCCGCCCCCTGGCTCAAGATATCTGAAGCGATTGATTATGCCGCCGAGTTGAAACCAAAAATTTGTTTTCCAATTCACGATGCGAACTTACAGTCTGCTCGTTCAGTTCACCGATCACCATCGCAGATTTTAGAATCAAAGGGGATACAGTTTAACGTTCTTGAAATCGATAAAACCTACGAGTTTTAAGCGAAAGAATAGTCATATCTTGCTGTGGAATTTTTTATGGATTTCTTTGAGCTGTTTGCTTGTTAGGTGGGCATAAATTTGGGTGGCGGCGATATTTTTATGACCAAGAAATTCTTGAATGGTTCGGATATCAACGCCCTGCGAAAGTAGGTCTGTGGCGAAGCTGTGGCGCATCACATGGGGGGTGGTATCAAGAGGAATGCCTGAACGGACGGCATATTTTTTAAAGGCTGTTTGGATGGTGCGATGAGAGATCCGATTCGCGCCCGTTTTCGTTTTATAGTTTCTATAAGTGACAAAAAGAGCTGGATCGGTATCGGCGCGTTCCTTAAGGTATCGGTCGAGCCATTGAAGGGAGCGGGGAGAAAAATAAACCGGACGTACTCTTTTCCCTTTTCCAGTAATAACTACTTCTAACTCTTCCGAAGAATTTTTCGGGATTTTTATCTGGTCGCGATCGAGGGCGACTAATTCGGCGATGCGCAGGCCGGTAGAAAATAATACCTCCAGTATCGCCCGATCTCGTAATCCTAAAAAGGTTGAAGTATCAGGCCCGTCAAAAAATTTTTCAAGCTCTTCTCTTTTGAGAAAACGGATTTGTTGTTTTTCCTTTTCGCGCGCCAGCCTAATTTTGTCCGGGGGTAGGGAAGTGATGCCTTTTTCCAGAAAGTAGTTTAGGAGGGAGCGCAGGGCAATTAGATAATAGTTCTGGGTTGATCTTTTCAGGGATCTGTGGCGCGAAAGATAAACCTTATATTGCCAGATATGTTTCTCGTTAAGACCTTGGGGAGTAAGATCACTGAGGTTATTTTTCTCGAGCCAATCAAAAAATTGTTTTAAAAAATGGGCGTAGTTCTCTTGCGATTTGGAAGATAGACCCTTTTCTATATCGAGCCAGTCGAGGAAGTCCGGGAGGTGCGTTTTAAGCGTTTGTTTCATAATGGTCAGCTATACCATTGCTTTTAATCTAAATTATACGCAACTGCCCTAATTAGACAAGTGGGGTTAGTGGGGATATCCCCTGGTTTGCCTAGGGTATTAGAGGGCTGTCCAGATCGCTGTTTTTGGCTCAAAATTGACCCAGAATGAGCGATTTAACCAGGAATAAGGGTTCAGTTCATTTCATCGGAATAGGCGGGATTGGGGTCAGCGCCCTGGCTCGATACTACCTCGGCCAGGGTTTTCGAGTCAGCGGCTCCGATCTCTCTCCATCCCCGATTCTTGAAGAACTTGAAAAAGAAGGAGCAATAGTTGGGGTTGGTCATTTTGAGAAATTCAATTCCGAGCCGGATTTAGTAGTTTATAGTCAAGCCATTCCTGATGATGATCCGGAATTAAGTTTGGCTCGCGAACTAGGTATTTCAATAAGAACTTATCCTCAGGCCTTGGGAGAGCTTACCCGTCAATTTAAGACAGTGGCGGTGGCTGGCAGCCACGGTAAGAGTACGACCACTGCCCTGCTCTCTTTAATTCTCGTTCGGGCCGGACTCGACCCGACCGTGATTATCGGCACCAAACTTAAAGAGTTCGGTCCGCCGGCTGGCGGAAAAAACTTTCGTTCTGGCCGAAGCGATGTTCTCATCATCGAAGCCGATGAATATCAGGATGCCTTTTTAAATTACTCCCCTACTCTCGTCTTAATCACCAACATTGACCGGGAGCATCTTGATTATGCTAAACATTTTGGCAATGTTAAAAAGAGCTTCCTCAGGTTTATTAGTAATTTAAAAGAGGATGGGATTTTGGTTTTAAACCAGGATGATCCTCCCCTCTTCTCACTTCGGCCGAAAATAAATCGCGAGATAGATTGGTTTAGTTTAACGGATGATAAGGATGTCGGGGAAATTAAATCAGTCATTAAAATTCCGGGGAGACATAATCTGTCGAATGCCCTCGGCGCCTTAACCGCCGCCCGGAAACTAGGCGTGCCCGAGAAG
>DATDUH010000004.1:0-4122 GCA_036517755.1 Minisyncoccota bacterium
AGGCATAGGTTAGTGCCCCCCAGAGGATTTGAACCTCTACAGCCTTGCGGCCACTGACTCCTGAAGCCAGCGTGTCTACCAGATTTCACCAGGGGGGCAAGTAATCACGATAGGAGGGCTTAAAATTTATTTAAGTATAGCGAACTGGTCCTATTTGTCAATTAAATTTTCTTCAGGCCGAGCCAAACTGGGCGATCATCAATTTTGGTCGCAAATTCAGCGTCAAACTTGGGCGATTGTCTAAACTCGACTGCTCGCGCGCTAACCTCTTTTTTCATTTGGCTCAAGCGATCAGTCACTGCTTGCTCCATCTCGCCAGGCAGAGAGAGAAAAAGCATTATTTCATCTTTGGGTTTTAACTTAGCTTCCCGCCTCAAACTCTGAACCAATCTCACGAGTTCTCTCACTACTCCTTCTTCTTTAAGTTCTGGGGTTAGGGCAAGATCGAGGAGAACCTCCTCTTTGATTTTGTCATCAAAAATAGCCTGCCTGACATTAACTTCTTCCCGAAGAATTTGGAGATATTCTTCCTTGTTTTTAAGATCCGGATCTTTAAACTTAATTAAATTAAGAGGTTGTCTGACCTTGATACCGACTTCGTTTCGTTTGGCAAGAGCCAAGGCCGCGAGTTTTCTCGTTTTAGCCATCTTTCTAAGAACCTCTTCGTCAATTAGGGATTTCTTCGCTTCGGGCCAACTATCAAGATGAACGGAAATTTTAGCTTTCATCCCGCCGGTCGCGGTGGTTGAGTGGTAAAGGGCATCGGCGAAAAACGGAGCAAACGGGGCAAGAAGCTTACTCGTCTCGAAGAGCACCTGGCCTAAAGTTTCCTCCATCTCCGGTCGGCGGCGGCTTCGCCGAATATACCACCGGGAGAGATCATCAACCAAAATTTCGATACATCTTGCGGCATCGCCGATTTCATAAATTTCAAGCTTCTGCGTTACCTCGTCAATCGTTTGGTTAAGTCTCGCTAAAATCCAGCGATCGAGCACATGTTTAGTTTTTCTAAGTTTGGGAACAACTCTCAACCTCTTTTTAAGGCCCAACCGAACATTCTCGTAAAAGTTGAAGGAGTGATAAAGAATGAGGAAAAAACGCCGGAGAGCTAAAGCGACCTCATCTTCATCAAAGTTTTTCGGCTCGCCCGGCGGATTAACCGTGTAGAAATACCAGCGAACCGCATCAACGCCGTATTTATTGATGATCGCCTGAGGATCAACCACATTGCCTTTTGATTTTGACATCTTCTGACCGTATTTATCGTTAATCAACCCTAAAGAAATCACGTTTTGATAAGGCGGCGGCCAACCAAGCAAGGTGGCGACCGCAAGCATGGTGTAAAACCAACCCCGGGTCTGGTCAATCCCTTCGGCGATATAATCGGCCGGATAGCCCTCGCCGCTATCAATATATTTTTTGTTCTCGAAGGGGTAGTGAACCGAAGCCCAGGGCATCGAACCAGAATCAAACCAAACATCAGCCACATCCGGGACTCGCGTCATCCGCTCGCCGCATTCCGAACACTTGAGATAAATTCGATCAACATAAGGACGGTGAAGGTCAATCTCGCCCGCTTCGTTCGCTGGCAGATTATCAAGCTTGAGCTCCCGCCACCGAGCTACGTTAACTCCGGGGAGTTTCAGAGATTCCTCGTTCGTCAGATGTTTTGTCCCGGCTTCCAGCATCCAGAGCGGAGCTTGGTGGGAAACAATTAAGATGTTTTTACCGTTGTGGTTAAGATTAATTTCGCGGATAAAATCAAGCATTCGCTCCCGGACATCGTTAAGATTTTCGCCTCCCGAGGGTCGCTTAGTAAATTCTTCAAGGGGATCGCTAAAAAAGGCTTTATGCTCCTCAATTTTTTGCCAGTTAAAAACGCCGCCGTTAATCTCCTCGAGTCTTTTATCAATCGCAAACTCGGCGCCGGTTGCTTCGGCGATTATCTCGGCCGTGTGTTTTGTCCGTTCGTAAGGAGAGCTAAAAATAAGATCCGGTTTCTCCTGTTTAAAGTGCCGAGCCAGCTCCGCCGCCTCAGCTAGACCCCTTTCGGTTAAGAATGATTTTCTTCTCCCTTCTTCCGGGCCTGAAGCCAGGACGCCGAAAACGTTTGATTCGGCTTCAGCATGTCTCAAGATAAAGAATCGGTTTTCGGAAAAAGCGTTTTCACCGAGCTCCTTAAGGCTGCCGATCACCTTGCGGTGCCCCTCCAGACAAAGCCAGATGGGCAAAGGGGTGCTCCAATAGCGCTCGCGGGAGATAGACCAATCCTCAGCATTTTTAATCCATTCACCAAAGCGACCCTCTTTAATGTGACTGGGAATCCAGTTGATCTTGTCGTTATTAGATATAAGCTCATCCCGCAGACGACTCACCTCAAAAAACCAGCCGACTCGGGCAAAGTAAATAACCGGCGTGCTGCAACGCCAGCAAAAGGGATATTCGTGCTCAATTTTTTCACCTAAATAGAGCAGTCCCCTGTGTTTTAGGTCGTTAATAATATCTTCGTCGGCTTCCTTAAGAAATTTGCCGGCACCGGGGAAACCAGGGTGAACCCGCCCCTCGTCATCAATCGTGACTGGAAAATCTTCGCCACCCCAATTGGAAAAATCCTCCTCGCCAAAAGCCGGCGAAATGTGGACTAGGGCACTTCCCTCTTCGGTTTTCACAAAATCAGCCCAGATAACAGTATGAGTTTTGGCTGGGGGATTGGCGATGGAAACGGGATAAAGCGGCTCGTATTTTAGGCCGATCAGTTCCTTCCCTTTTTTCTTTTCGAGGGGTTTGATTTCGTGTAAAAGCCTCGGCGGCGGCCGATAACTCCAGAGGCGTTCGTCTCCTACTTCGTATTTGGTGTATTCAAGTTCGTGATCAACGCCCACGGCCATATTAGCCGGCAGGGTCCAGGGCGTGGTTGTCCAAACCAGGAGATACTCATTCGGCCCAACGCTTGGATTATCTTCGGTCAACTTAAATTTAATGTAGATCGAGGGGTCTTCGGCGGTTTGATAAACGCCGACCATGCCCATTTCATGACTCGAAAGCGGCGTTTCGCACCGAGGACAATAGGGCACCACTTTCCGCGACTGCTTCAAATACCCCCGGTCTTCAATGGTTTTAAAAACCCACCAAAGGCTCTCGATGTATGGATTCTCGTAAGTAACGTAAGCGTTCTCTAAATCAAGCCAATAACCGATGCGTCTCGTAAACTTTTCCCACTCATCTTTATAGCGGAAGATGATTTCGCGGGCCTTTTTATTAAATTTATCAATGCCGATTTTCTCGATTTCATTCTTGTTTTTGATGCCGAGCTCTTTCTCGGTGGCCACCTCAATCGGCAAGCCGTGAGTATCCCAGCCAGCTCGGCGGGGCACAAAATAACCCCGCATCGTCTTGTAGCGAAGGATAATATCTTTAAAAACTCGGCTTAAAACATGGTGAATCCCCGGCAGACCGTTGGCGTAAGGCGGGCCCTCGTAAAAATGGAAGGTTTTCTTTTTGGGGCGATCGAGCGACTTTTCGAAAATGTGATTCTCCTGCCAAACCCGGAGTACCTTCTCCTCGAGTTCGGCTAGATTAAGATTTTCTTTATCTCTAAACATATTAACGAGTTACGATCTCGTTATAAGGAGTTGCGATCTCGTTAAATCTTTTCAATTGTTTTGATTCCAAGAAGATCTAAACCGACTTTTAGGGTTTCGGCTGTTTTTTTAACTAAAGCCAATCTGGCCTCTCGCAAGGCGGGTTCTGATTTCAAGACCGGTTCTTTCTCGTAAAAACTATTCATTAATCGGGTCAACTCATAAAGATAATTGGCGAGGTAGTGGGGATAATAATTCACAGTTACCGATTTAATAATTTCGGGGAAGTAGGCCAGTTTTAAAACTAGGCCGAGGTCGGCTTCTTTATTCAAAGCGGCTGGATCAAAACCTCTTTTAAGGATGAGGGACTTAGGGGCTTTTCTTAAAATGCTGCGAAACCGAGCGTAGGTGTATTGAAGATAAGGAGCGCTATTGCCCTCAAGGCTTAACATTCTCTCCCAGTCAAAGGTGATATCAGACATTCGGTTCTGGGATAAATCATTGTACTTCAAAGCGCCGAGGCCGACAATCTTCGCAATTT
>DATDUH010000005.1:0-6194 GCA_036517755.1 Minisyncoccota bacterium
TCAGGTCAAAAATCTTCTAGAAATTGCCGAAAGGCGAGAAGGAGTGGCTCGCCACGCCTCGGTTCATGCCTGCGGCGTGGTGATGGCCCAAGAACCGCTGACGAATTACTTGGCCCTTCAGCGAGCGCCCCAGGATGAAAATACGATTATTACCCAAATTGAGATGCACGGCGTTGAAGACTTGGGTCTTTTGAAAATTGATCTTTTAGGGCTCCGCAATCTCACCATTATTGAGGAAACTTCGAGACTAATTAAAGAGCTCGACGGTGATGAAATAAATATTGCCGAATTGCCCCTAGATGATGAAAAAACTTTTGAACTCCTCCGAGCGGCCGAAACAACCGGCATTTTTCAATTTGAATCTGCTGGTATGAAACGCTATATGAAAGAAATAAAACCCACGGAATTAGAAGACTTAATTGCCCTAGTTGCCCTCTACCGCCCTGGACCGATAGAACTTATCCCTAGTTATATTTTGAGAAAGCACGGCAAGGAAAAAGTAACTTATCTCCACCAAAAGCTGGAACCGATTATGAAAAACACTTACGGTATCGGCATCTATCAAGAGCAAATGATGAGGATTGCGACTGACTTGGGAGGATATACCCTACCTGAAGCCGACACCCTAAGAAAGGCGATCGGTAAAAAAATTAGATCCCTGCTCGACGCCCAAAAAGAAAAATTAATCAATGGGATGATGAAAAACGGTATTGACGCAAGGACGGCTCAAAAAATCTGGAGTGTTTTCCCACCCTTTGCCCGCTATGGCTTCCCCAGGGCGCACGCTGTTTGCTACGCCTTGATCGGCTACCGAACCGCTTATCTCAAAAGTCACTATCCGGTTGAATTTATGACCGCCCTTTTGAACAACGCCTCCGGTGATGTCGAACGAATTTCTTTCTTAATCAATGAGGCCAAAAGAATGAAAATCGAGGTCTTGGCGCCTGATGTTAATAAAAGCGTAAGCGATTTCGTACCTGAGGAGGCTAACATCCGTTTCGGCCTTCTCGCTATTAAAAATGTTGGCGCTAACATCACCCAGGCGATTGTTGAAGAACGATTAAGAAACGGGTCATACGAAAGTCTGACTGACTTTATCTTAAGAGCCCGACCTTTTGGTATGAATAAGAAAGTGGTAGAGTCGCTCGCTAAAAGCGGAGCCCTCGATTCACTCGGAGTAGAAAGAATGACGATTCTCAATAATATCGATGTTCTTTTAAGGGCGGCCGGCGGCACTAAAGCAGAGCCCCGGAACCATCAAAACAATCTTTTCGGCGCTAATCATCGTTTCGAAATCAAGCTCGTACCGGCCGAGGTCCCAGCCGCTAGAACCACTAAGTTATCTTGGGAAAAGGAACTAATCGGACTTTATGTGACGGAGCACCCATTGAAGGAATACTGGGAAAAACAAAACCTGAGCGAAAGCCAAACCATTAAAGGAATCGTTGAAAGAGCAATCGAGGGACGAGCGGCCAGAATCTTTGGTATCATTTCAAAAGTCCATCGAGTCCAGACTAAAAACGGCAAACTTATGTTTTTTGCCAAAATCGAGGACCCAAGTGGTACTATTGAAGTACTGGTTTTCCCCGATACCCTGGGTAAAGACCCGAGTCTTTGGCAGGAAAATAATCTGGTTGAGATTAATGGTCGAGTATCAAAAAGAGACGGCGAACCGAAATTAATATGCGCGGAGGCAAAACCGATCAGTCTTTAGAACATCTTAGACATTCTTTAGCCCACCTCCTCGCAGCCGCGGTTCTTGAAAAATTCCCCAAAGGCAAGCTGGGGATTGGCCCGGCTATTGAAAAAGGTTTTTATTATGATTTTCTCTTGCCTCGGAGTTTGACCCCCGATGACCTTAAGGGATTTGAGAAGCGAATAAAGGAATTCGTTAAAGAGGGGTTGTCTTTTCGGGGGAAAAAAGTCGCTGCCGCCGAAGCCAAGAAAACATTTAAAGACCAGCCTTTAAAACTAGAACTGATTAAAGATTTTGTTCGGGAGAAAAAACAGCTCTCGGTTTATAAAACCCTTCGACCCCGCTCAGGGCAGGCTGGCGAAGCGATTTTCACGGATCTTTGTCGCGGCGGCCACGTCAAAAATACAAAAGAAATCAACCCCGAGGCCTTCGCCTTAACGAGCATTGCCGGTGCTTACTGGAAGGGCAGTGAAAAAAATCCCCAACTCCAGCGAGTCTATGGCGTGGCCTTCAAAACCAAGAAAGAACTTGATCATTATCTCTGGCAACAGGAAGAGGCTAAAAAACGGGACCACCGAATCTTAGGCGAACGTTTAGGGATCTTTACTTTTGCTGAAGAAATCGGTGCTGGCCTGCCGCTATGGCTGCCTAAGGGCGCTATTCTTCGAGATCAATTGGAAACCTGGGCCAGAGAAACAGAGAAAGCGGCTGGCTACGAACGGGTTGTTACCCCTCATATTACCAAGAAAAAACTTTATGAAATTTCCGGCCACGTCCCCTACTATACCGATGATATGTACCCGCCGTTCAAGATTGAAGGCGAAGAATATTATCTTAAACCGATGAATTGCCCTCACCATCACATGATTTATAAGTCCCGGTTGAGGAGTTACCGGGAACTACCGTTGCGCCTCGCTGAATACGGCCAGCTCTACCGCTTTGAATTATCAGGAGTACTCCATGGACTTTTCCGTGTTCGCGGCTTTTGCCAGAACGACGCCCATATTTATGTGGCCGAAAAAGACGTGGTCCGAGAATTCGTGAGAGTGATGGATATGCACCGCTTTTACTACAAAGCCTTGGGGATTAAAAACTTCAAAATAAAATTAGGGCTCCGCGACCCAAAAAACCTAAGGAGGAAGTACCACGGTAATGATGCTATGTGGCGAAAGGCTGAGAAACTAACCAAGGAGGGCTTAAAAAAATCCAGGGTAGAATTCACTGAAGACGTTGGCGGCGCGGCTCACTACGGACCAAAAGGAGATGTCATTGTTGAGTCGGTCATCGGCAAAGAATATGCCATCGGCACGGTCCAAATAGATTTGTTTATGCCCGATCGCTTTAACCTCACCTTCATCAACGAGAAAGGCGCCCAAGAGCGTCCGGTTATTATCCACCGGGCGCCGCTTGGGAGTCATGAACGAATGATCGGATTTCTCCTCGAGCACTTCGCCGGCGAATTCCCGACGTGGCTTGCGCCAATTCAGGTGACGGTTCTGCCAATTAGCGACAAGCAAAGAAGCTATGGTAATAAGATTTTTGAAGAGCTTAAGAAACACGGGATTAGAGCTGAAATCCCGCCAAGTAGCGAAACTTTAGCTAAACGGATTCGCGAGGCCGAAATTCAGAAAATCCCCTACCTTCTTGTGGTTGGCGAAAAAGAAGCTAAAACAAACTTGGTGGCAGTACGAAAACGCGGTAAGGGAGACTTGGGTGCGAAAAAACTTTCGAAATTCGTTGAAGAAATCACCAAAGAAATCAGCGAAAGAAAAACCTAAAATCATTGTTGTTCTAGGGCCGAATGCTTCGGGGAAGTCGGCGTTAGGCGTCAAACTCGCCCAGAAATTTAACGGCGAGATTATCTCGGCTGATTCCCGCCAGGTCTACCGCGGCCTTGATATCGGAACCGGCAAAATCACTAAAGCTGAAATGGGCGGCATTCGGCATCATCTCTTGGATATCGCTTCACCTAGAAGAGTTTTTACGGTTGTCCAATACCAAAAACGAGCCAAAAGGGCAACTCGAGAGATTCTCAAGCGGGGCAGACTTCCGATTGTAGTTGGCGGAACAGGACTTTATATCGACGCCTTAATCCATAATCTCACCTTTCCCTCTGTTCCGCCCCAACCTCGAATCCGACAAAAACTTGAAAGACTAAGCACCGAGAAACTATTCGATCGATTAAGGGTTCTTGATCCGGAAAGAGCCATCCTGATTGATCCCCACAACCGACGCCGCTTAATCCGGGCTATGGAGATTGCTGAGGTCGCTGGCAAAACGATCCCCCGCCTAAAGAGGAACTCGCCCTATAAAATGCTGAAAATCGGGCTTGGGTTACCAGAAAATGTCCTCAAGAAAAGAATTGCTGATCGGCTTAAGCAGAGATTGAAAGAAGGATTGATAGAGGAAGTCGAAAAACTGCACCGCCAAGGCATTAGCTGGAAGCGCCTCGAGGGATTAGGGCTTGAATACCGCTATGTTGCCCGATATCTCCGAGACCTTTTAGGCCGCGAGGAAATGATTCAAAAACTCGAGATTGAAATTCGCCGTTATGCCAAACGTCAGATGACCTGGTTTAGGCGAGATAAAGAAATTATTTGGCTAAGCGATCCGAGAAAAGCTTTTCCAATAGTTCAGGATCTCCTCGGCCGCTAAGCTTACGCATCGCTTCGCCCACTAAAAATTTGAGGGCATTGGCTTTCCCCTTTTTATAATCACTTACGGCTCGCTCGTTTGCCTCGATAACCTCTCTTATTGTTTCGAGTAGGACTTTTTCATCAGCGATCGGCGTTAGCGTTTTCTCTTTAATAACCTGATCGGGATCAAGCCCACCTATAAACATCTCGCCCAAAACATCTTTAGCAATCCGACTCGAAATTTCTCCTTTAACAATCAGCTTTACAAGCTCGGCGAAATTCTCGGGCGAAATCTTTATCTTCTCGAACTGGATACCAGCGACGTTCATTAAACCAACGAGATCGCTTGTTAGATAATTAACCAATAGCTGGATGGCTTTTTCTTTTTCCGGCTCATCAATAACGGTATTAAGTTCCGAAACGCTCTCTTCAAAATACTCGGCAAGTTTCGGGTTGCTTACTAAAGCCTCAGTCTGGCCTTGGGGCAACTTATATTCTTCAAAGAACCGTTTCCGTCTGGCTTCGGGGAGTTCGGGTATCGATAACTTCAGCTCTTCGAGGTCAATACCCTCTTTAGTGAAATCTAATGGCGGCAAATCAGGTTCAGGGAAATAGCGATAATCGTGAGAGGCTTCTTTAAGCCGCTGGGGACGGGTCGCCCCGAGAACACTGCCCCTTGTTTCTTGAATAATCTTTTCGCCCCGCTCTAGTGCCTCGGTCTGACGTTTTAGCTCGTAATCAATAACATTTTTAACCTCCCTGAATGAGTTAATATTTTTGACCTCAACTTTAACCCCGAGCTCTTTACTGCCAACCGGGGCCACTGAAACATTGGCTTCAACCCGCATCTGGCCCTTTTCCATATCGGCATCGGAAATACCGAGGTAACGAAGAATCAACTGGAGTTCTTTAGCAAACCGAAAGGCCTCATCAGCTGATTTAATCACCGGCTTGGTCACAAGTTCCATTAAAGGGATGCCGGCTCGGTTAAAATCAACGAGGCTTCCCTTTTCGCTATGGACAAGCCTTGCCGTATCTTCTTCAAGGTGAATCCTTTCGAGTTTGATCCCCAAAAGTTCACCGCCTTTTACGAGCGGCGCTTCGTATTGAGAAATTTGATAACCCTTAGGCAGATCGGGATAGAAATAGCTTTTTCGATCAAAATGGGAATTTTTTAAAATCTCCCCCACTAGCGCCAAGCCTAATCGGATAACGCTCTTCACCGCCTCAATGTTAATCACTGGCAGAGTGCCGGGGTGAGCTAGGCAAATGGGGCAAATATTGACATTCGGCCTCGTCTCATTAGGGTCATTCAACGAACGGCAGAACATTTTAGTCCGCGTTTTCAGCTCCGCGTGAACCTCAAGCCCTATGGTTGGGGAATACGTCATCTCTAATCTATCTCTAATGATATCTCGAGTAGTCGCTAATATCTATTCGAGAGTACTCGCGAGCAGATTCGAGGTTGATTCGAGATTAATTCCCTATCTCAATCCCCATTGATTTGGCAGTTCCCTCAATGATTTTGACCGCCTCTTCAAGGTTCGGAGTATTCAAGTCTGGCATTTTCTTTTCAGCAATCCGGCGCAAATCCTCTTTCGTCACTTTCCCCACTTTAGTCCGATTAGGAATACCGGATCCTTTTTCCAATCCGGCTGCCTGGCGCAGTAAATAAGAGGTAGGCGGGGTCTTTAAGATGAAGGTAAAGCTGCGGTCTTCGTAAACCGTTATCTCGGCCGGCACAATTTCGCCGCCCCGCTCTTTGGTAACCTCGTTAAATTGAGTACAGAAATCCTGGATGTTGACGCCGTGCTGTCCCAGGGCCGGACCAATCGGCGGGGCCGGCGTGGCTTGACCCGCCG
>DATDUH010000006.1:0-3490 GCA_036517755.1 Minisyncoccota bacterium
CCGAGCCCGGGCAGAAATGCTCGGGCTCACGCTTTTATAAAATCGCCGACAGCAATTTCAACACTGGTTCCAATAAGCAGGCCGCACTCGTTGCCTGCCGGAACTTCTTTCACATCGTTTTTATCAAGCTGAAGATTTAAAATCCTGCCCCGCCCGAGTATTTCCTCGCCCCGCTCGATTTCGATGCCAGCCCTCACCCTCAGTATCCCCTCAACTACTTTTCCGCCAATAGTTTGCTTGGTCTTAGTTTTACTGAAAACAGCCAACACCTCCAATTTACCGATGACCGCTTCCTTTTTTCCGGCCTCAAACAGACGCTCCACTTCTTCGAGCAATTTATAAATAATGTCAGAAGTCAAAATTTTAACCTTTTGAGAATCAGCCAGCTTCGCCGCCGCCTGATTAGGCGAAGTTTTAAAACCAATAATGTAGCTTTCGGTGGCTTTAGCGAATTTAACATCGCTATCGAAAATTTCGCCGATGGAAGAAGCCTTCACCTCGACTTTCCCAGCCAAAAGCTGATTAAGGGCTTCAAGCGAACCGGCAGTATCAGCTTTCAAAATAGTCTTAGGTAATCCATTGGTAATTTCTGTTGTTTCCGGCGTTTTTACTTCAGCTGAAGGAGGGGTTCCGCTTACCTTCTCTAGAATAGCGACATCAACCTTACCGGCCCAGAATTCCTCGCCTGATTTGGGTAAATCATCAAAGCCGATCACTGCAAGCGGCGCCGAAGGATGAGCCTCTTTAATTCGCTTGCCCAGGAAATCTTCAAGAATCTTTACCTTGCCCGATGTCGAGGGCGTCACAATCTCATCTCCCTCGTGGAGCACGCCATCTTTTAGAACGAGATGGGCCATAACCCCCCGCCGACTATCTTTCTTGGTCTCGATCACAAAGCCGTTAGCCTTAGCTTCGGGGTCGTATTTCAAATCCGCCACCTCGCCGGCAAGGATAATGAGGTCGAGCAATTCTCCCACCCCTTCGCCAGTTGTGCCGGAAATCCCATGCCAGGTGACATCGCCCCCCATTCCTTCGAGGAAAACGTCGGCGGCAACAAGCTCATTTTTTACCTTATCAACGTTAGCCGTTGGTTTATCAATTTTGGTAATGGCTACCACAAACGGCGTTTTTGTTTCTCTTAAAATCGTGATTGCCTCGGTTGTCTGTGGCTTCACCCCTTCATCGGCCGCCACAACGAGAATAGCGAGATCGGCAGCCGTAGCTCCCCTCACCCTCATTGTCGAAAAAGCCTCGTGCCCAGGCGTATCAATAAAAGTAATTTTGCGCGCTTGCCCTGAGCCTGCCGAAGGGTACTCGACTTCATAAGCGCCAATCGATTGAGTAATGCCGCCCGCCTCCCGACTGACTAGGTTGGTTTTCCTAATGTAGTCGAGCAGGGTGGTTTTACCATGATCAACATGCCCGACCACGGCCACGATCGGCGGTCTGGGCAACAACTTTTCCTCGTTTTTGTCAGCCATTGCTTTTTAAAACTAGCACCTCGATCGACCAACGACAAGCACTATCGAATAGACTTTTACTCATTTTTAGCTAGAATCTAGCTAGGATTATCTTGGAGGAGTCGCATAGTGGTATTGCAACGGATTGCTAATCCGTGGGGAGTAATCCCTTCGTGGGTTCGAATCCCACCTCCTCCGCACTTCGGCAAGCTCAGTGCAAGCAACTATGAACGGCTATAAAATGTATGTGGCACGTATACCTGCTTCTTTGTGATCAGAAAACTTTTTACGTTGGTATTACCGATAACCCCATGAAAAGGTTGAGGGACCATAAGGCCGGCGGGTCGCTTTTCACAAAAAAGTTTTCTGATATTAGGTTTGTCTACTGCGAGAACTATTCAACCAAGCATAAAGCTGTACTGCGCGAGAAACAAATTAAAGGATGGTCACACACAAAGAAGCAACTGCTGGTTGACGGGAGGTTGGGATATAATATTTGTACTGAGCTTATTGAAGTTCTTAGTAGGGTGGGATGACTTGCCCCGAGCACGCCGAGGGGAATCCCACCTCCTCCGCCAGTTGGGAAATGACCCCGAAAATACCGAGACAACTACAAGACCTTTTTAATGGCTTTGATAACTGCGATCGTTGTCGAAGGGAAGCCAACCCGCTTAAACACATTTTAGGAGGCGGTTTATTTAAAAATCCGAAATATCTTTTCTTATTTATCAACCCCACCCGCCAAAATATCTCGAGTCATGAAAAGTACGGGGGCAATAGACGATATCCATTTATAGGAGTTAGAAGCTTTTGGAAGTTGATGGCTGGGGTCGGGATTATCGAAGATGATATTATTAAGGACATCTATGCTTTTGGCTGGAGAATAGAACACGAAAAGATTATCGAGGAAAACCTAAGAAAAAAGAGTGTCTATATAACTAACTTGGTCAAATGTGCCCAATCGCATCCTAATAATCCATCATCGGAAATCATTTCGGAAGAACTAAAATCGCTTGGAGAAGAAATAAAAATTATTAATCCGAAGTATATTGTGACCTTCGGCAAACTGCCCACGAAAGTAATGACTGGCTTAGATTTAAAACTGGCGGATTACCTAGGGGCTATCGAAACGAATGATTATGTTCCCCTAAAATCCGTGGACATTGCTGGCCGTCAATTTAATGTTCTTCCGTGCTACTTCCCGATAGGACGAGGAAATCGAACAGGAGCGATTCGTATGCTGAGATTTATTACGGATAATTTCTAGGCCTTTCCCTCGCCGAGGAGCGGCTAAAAAGTCTATAATAGAACAATATTATGGAAATCCAAAACGTAGAGCTTCATCGGGTGGTGGCGACGGCCATCGTCCACAAAGACGGAAAATATCTGATAACCAAACGTTCGCCCGAAAAAAAGGTCTGGCCTGACAAATGGACCGTACCTGGCGGCGGACTTGAGGTTAGCGACTATATTAACACTCCCTCAACTGTGCCCACGGAAAAAATCTGGTACTACGCCTTGGAGAACACGCTCCGCCGAGAAGTTGAGGAAGAGGTTGGTGTCGAGATGGGTAAGATCGACTACCTCTTAGACCTATGCTTTATTAGACCCTACGATATTCCGGTCATTACTCTTAGTTTTTACGCCCCCTGGAAATCCGGCGAGATTAAGTTAAATCATGAAAGCGTTGACTATGCCTGGACTACGGTTGAAGAGACGAAAAATTACGAATTAATCGAGGGTATCGGCCAGGAAATCGAAATGGTTGATAAACTTTTAAAGGGGGCGACTCCGGAAACAGTCAGATTCCATGGCTAGAACCGCACCGAGCGTTTCTCCTGAAGAATATTTTAAAACACCGGTTAGGACCCTGATTAAACAACGGGCGCCTTGGTTGGTTCTGGGACTCGTCGGTGGTATTTTTGCTGCCCAAATCATCGGCTTTTTTGAACAAACGCTCGAGACCCAGCTCATTCTCGCCGCCTTTATTCCCCTAATCACCTATATGGCTGATGCCATCTCGACCGAAA
>DATDUH010000007.1:0-2649 GCA_036517755.1 Minisyncoccota bacterium
CTCTTCATAACGAGTATTACCTAAATCAACTACGGTATAGCCGCTCTCTTTCAAAAACTGCTCGAGCCCCTCTTTCAAATTAAACCCCCGATGATCAGCTCCAAGATAAATAACCATTGCTACCTAATTATAAAGAGCTGAAACTGGGCTGGAAAGCGGGGGAAATTTCGACTTTTATCGTTTCAAGGGAAACCACTTTTTTCTGCTGAACTTTGGCGAGGACGGCTAAACCTTCTCTTGTTGCCTCGGAAAAATTCTGATCAAAAACAAAATTGCCCAAACTATAGACAATCCAGCCATTACCGTATGGCTCGATCTCTTCAATCACGTGAGGGTGATGGCCAATAATTAAATCGGCGCCGGCGTCGACAAGAGACCGGCCAATCGCCTGCTGAACTTGGTTAGATCGCGACCCATACTCATCACCCCAATGAAGGGAAACAACGACAATATCAGCGGCTTCTTTCACCTCAACAATTTTCTTTTTGGCTGAATCAAAATCGCTGATACCGGGGCTTGAACTGCTTGCTTCGAGCCCCTCGGGATAAAGGTTGGTGTAAGCAAGGAAGGCGATTTTGGTGCCGCCGATTTCTTTAATCACTGGCGTGTTGGCCTCTTCGTAACTTCGGCCAGCGCCAACGGTCTCGATGCCGTTTGTCTCGAGAATCGAAACCGTATCAGTCAAAGCCTCGCTACCCCAATCCCAGATATGGTTATTGGCCAGAGAGACGACGTCAAAACCAGCGAAAGTTAAACCCCCGACCGTTCTTGGTTCGGCCCGGAAAGAATATTGACTGCCCTGATTCCTGCCCCGAGCGGAAATCGGTCCTTCCAGGTTGGCAAAGGCTAGATCCGCCTGTCGGATAAAATCGGCCGTTTCTAGAAAGGGATAACGATAATCTCCGGTTTCTTCAATTTTCTCGCCAACTGCTCGGGAAAGCATAATGTCGCCTACGAATAAAAGAGTGATTTGATCTTCGCTCGGAGTTAGCCTCGATTCAATTTCGCTCCTCGTCGAATTCGCTCGAATCAGCGAAGACAAAGTGCGTTCTATGTTGATTCTGGCCCACCAAGCAAAACCCAAGGTGAGCGAAAAGAAAATCAGCAAAAATAAAACAAGGATTAGGAAAGAATGCTGTTCAAGAAGCTTCTTCAAACTAGGGCGGCGATGTTTTTAACGTGTCTCACCAGAGTCGAGACATAGCCCATCTCGTTATCGTACCAGGAGAGGACCTTCACCAAATCGCCATCAACCACTTTAGTAAAGCCGAGGTCAACGATAGCACCGTATGGCTCGCCCAAGATGTCCGAGGAAACAATCGGATCATCCGTCACTTTCAAAATCCCCTGCCAGCGAGGGTCGACCGAGGCCTTTCTTAAGATATCGTTGATTTCTTCAACTGAAGTTTTCCGCTTGGCAAGAAAAGTAATGTCCGCCACTGAACCCGAGACAATCGGGATCCGCAAAGCAATGCCATCGAACTTATTCTCTAGCTCTTTAATCGCCCGGGCAACCGCAATAGCCGCCCCAGTAGTCGAAGGCACAATATTTTGAGCCGCGGCTCGCCCCCGGCGAAAATCGCTGCCCCGCGTTGGCCCATCAACTAAGTTTTGAGTGGCGGTGTAGCCATGAGCGGTATTCAAAATTGCTTTTTGGATGCCCGGGTTTTCGGCCAAAACCGCGATCACCGGTGAGGCAGCATTGGTAGTACAGGAACCATTTGAAGTTAAAACTACTGACTGGAACTCGCCTTCGTTAACACCAACGAGAACCGTTTTACCTTCAGTGCCGTCCGGGTCTTTGGCCGGCGCCGTAATTACCACTCTTTTGGCTCCGGCCTGGAGATGAGCCTTGGCTTCTTTGTAGGATTCGAAAAAGCCAGTGGCCTCAATCGCAATATCAATATTTAAATCTTTCCAAGGAAGCTTAGCCGGCTCTTTTTCTTGAAGGCATTTAATCGCTTTGCCGCCAACCACCAAGTTCCCACCCTCAATCTTTACTTCTTTATCGTAGCGGCCGTAAACCGTATCGTATTTTAATAAGTAAGCTAAGTTCTCGAGATTGCCCAAGTCATTCACGGCCACGATCTCGATGTCTTTATCTTGAAAAGCAGCCCTAAAAAAGAGCCGGCCGATCCGACCAAAACCATTAATCGCTACTTTTGCCATATACCTTTATTATAGCGATTCATTAAAACTCGAATAGTTTATTGACATATAAGGGTTTGTATGATATACAAGAGAGAGTTCTCAAACAACTTTTTTCGCTGACTAGGAAATGAGGTGAAAGCAATGAAGGTTCCTGTGCCCACGACGCACAATGACGCTTCGTGGCCCGAGGCCGAAGTAGAGCGGGCAGCGACAAAGGACCCCTCCCACCCAGAGCTGAGTGAGCCCTATCTCACGCGGGTGGACGGTGTCGCATACCTTTGCGCCACGGACAGATACATTCTCGCGATGGTCCCGGTCGAGGCAGACGACGAGACCGCCGGATATGTTCCGGCAGAGGCGCTAAGGATGGCTAGGAAGTGGAAAGGACTACTCGAGATCAACAAGTCCGAGGTAGCGGTTCCCCACCCGAAGGGCAACAGCCACCTAACGCTCGAACGACCCGATCTCGGCATGTTCCCCATGTTGGCCGAGATGCTC
>DATDUH010000008.1:0-2958 GCA_036517755.1 Minisyncoccota bacterium
ACCAGAATCAAGCGACCGAACTCGTCCCTCGCGCGCCTCGCTAAAATAAAACTACGCAAAGATAATGAGAAGAATAAGAAAATTATGGTTAAAGAACCGATAAGGCCGAACTCTTCGGCAATGATGGCAAAAATGGAATCACCGATTCGCTCCGGCAAATAGGACTTGGAGGCCGACTGACCATACCCCACGCCCCAGGGACCGCCAGAACCGATGACAATTAAAGCCTGATTAGAATGATAAGATTCGGCTGTTTCCTCTTCGCCGCCGGAAAGATAAGTTTTGATCCTGTCCAAGCGATAAGGGGTAAAAAGGACAAAAAGAGTAAGGAGACCTAGGCCGGCAAGACCAATAGCGGCCACATATTTCTTTTTAGCGCCGCCGATAAAATAGATAACCAGGGCAGTGAGTAAAATAATAGCGGCGGCGCTGGTTGACTTCTGAATCAGGAGCACCAAACCGATGAAACCAGAGATGGCGAGGAAGGGCAAGAAGCCCTCGTGAAAACTTTTCTGCCGATCACCTTTAGTTGAAGAAAGCCAGGCGGCTAAGTAGATAATAAAAGCCAGCTTTAGAATCTCGCTCGGCTGAATGGTGACTGGTCCAAACTCGATCCAGCGCTGAGCACCGCCCGAGGCAAAACCAAGGGGCGAAAAAACTAAAAGCAGAAGACCGATCGCGCTAAGTAGGAAAGGGGTGGCCCATTTTTTCAAAAACCGATAATTAATAAAGTAACCGAGGAGGCCTCCGAAAACACCGGGGATAAAACCGTAGAGCGCCTGGTGTTTTAGATAATAGTAAGCGTCGTCGAACTTAACCTTGCCCAAATCAGAGGAAGCCGATGCTAGGGCGGCGAAACCCAGAAGAATCAAAAGACCGGCCACAACGAGAATGAGATAATCCGGTTGTCCCCTTCTTGACTTAACCATACTTCGGCAGGCTCAGCATAAATACTTCGACAAGCTCAGCATAAATTTTCTAACGCCGGCGCAAGACTTGACCCACTAATTCTTCTTCGTCTGCCAGCTTACCGCCGAGAATCACTTTTTTAACGCCGTAATCATTCTTGCCGAGAAGGACTAAATCGGCCGTCATCCCCTCTTTAATCACTCCCCTCTTAAGACTCCCTCGAGGGTTGATAAATTTAGCTGGCCCACTCGTTAACTTGGCAATGGCGGTCTCGATTGTCATCGATTTATTTTGAAGCACAAGCTCTAAGAACTTGGTGAAAACGGTAAGCGATTCTTTCGGTTTCACAAAACTCGGGGGCAGAACGGCGTTGCCGTTTGAGGCAATAAAAGAACGGCCGCTTGATAAGGCCCGGGGCAGAGCTTCAACTTCAATATTGCGTTCGAGGACGGTGGCTCGAAGTTCGGTCATCTTCATTACCTGGATCAAGGCTTCAGCTACGCCAACCTCAAGCCTAGCGGCCACTTCAGCCAAAGTTTTACCAACCAGATATTCATGATTGGGCGCACCGACGATTTCAATTTCCTCGCCTTTGAGTTCAGGCCAATCTTTTTTAATTAAAGGTGTGACGCCTTCGTTTTTAACTCGCTCGAGCATCATCTCGAGACTGCCGACTCTGACCCACTCGGGCAAGAGAGTGTAAATTGTCTCAACGCTGTAGGGTAAGGGATAAACATCAAAATAAATTTCGGCTGAACTTGATTCGATTTTCTCGATCGCTTTTTCAAACTGCTCGCCAAATCCTTTTTCTGGCCGGAGGTGACTGATGATAGTTCGAACACCGGTTTTCTCGGCAGTCTGAATCGTTTCATTAACTGAATCTAAAAGTTTAGTGGTCTCGTTCCGCAGATGGGTGGCATAAATGCCGTCGAAATCTTTAACCACCCTAACTAGTTCCTCAATTTCTCTCGTTGAAGCAGCGCCGCCGTGAACATAGCCAAGCCCGGTGGAAAAACCAAAAGCGCCTTGGGCTAACGAATCGCGAAGTAATTGTTTAAAGATGTTAAGTTCGGATTCGGTTAAGCGACGCTTGCTGTCTCCAACCAAGGCCCGGCGAATGGTTGAATTTCCTACTAGAGTGCCGAAATTGATTCCCAGGGGCAACCTTTTAAAACTTTTCAAAAACTCGGCAACCGTATGCCAATTGACATTAACTTCTCGGGGGTCAATCCATTTTCGGATCGACTCTAGGGTGCCGTAGATAAGAGGCGCAAGCGATGAGCCACACTGGCCGCCGAAAATGGTGGTGACGCCCTGGGAAGTTAAATCAGATTGGGCCGGGTCAGTAAAAAGAGAAAGATAATGGTCAGAATTGGTATTAAGATCAATAAAACCCGGGGTTAAATAATCGCCGAGACCCTCAATGACTCGGTCGGCGCCGCGTGATTTCAGGTTACCGATGGCCGAAATAATGTTTTTCTGGACGAGAACGTCGGCCTTAAAAGGCGGGGCGCCCGTACCATCAACCACCTGAACCTCCTGCAGTAAAAGGCTCATTCTAATAGGAATTATACTACACCTTGCCCGCCAACTTACTGCCTATCAGGATACGGAGATGTCCCGTACGGCAGTAAGTTGCCGGGCTTAGTATTAACGAGGCGTAACTCGTTAGATAGACCTAAAAATGGAAAGGCCCGCACGCGGGGCGAGTCTTTCCGTAAGACTATGCCGCATGCGGGCGTCAGGCTGTGACTCGGAGGTCGAGCTCGTCCTCGAAGAAGGCGATGAGGTCTTTGAAGACGGACTTCAACGTGCTCGTGATGAGGAATGACCCACTGAAGTTACCAGTGGGATACGACTCCCCGCTCACCTTGTGCGTCCCGGCGTAGGCCTTCAGAGCATCGTAGAAGGCCCGTGCCTGCTCCGGAGTCGGGTGGTAGACATTGCCGATGCCAGTGGTCTCGGCCTGCCAGATCGGGTTGTCGGGGAAGAGCTCCTGGAGATTCAGGATGTCGGCCGTGCCAAGGGGCGGGTGGTTGTAGAACTCCC
>DATDUH010000009.1:0-18312 GCA_036517755.1 Minisyncoccota bacterium
GGCAGGTGTCCCGTACGAGTGACATCCGCCTCGAGTCGGCTTAATTCATTCTCTGATTTATCAGGCGAATCCTGCGGGGGGATAAGTGATTCTAGTCCTCTACCTAAGGCCATCGTAGTAATATTAAAGATTAAAGTTACCAAAGCCAACATGAACCGGCTGGTAATATGGCTCGAGTTCAATTAACTCTTCGGCTAAACGGCGGTAGGCCAGAGCCCCAGCTGAATAGGGTTTATAAAGCAGGATGGGTTGACTATGACTTGGCGCTTCGGCTAGATAGATCGACCGAGGGATCTCGACCTGAAAAACCCGGTGAGGAAAATGGCGCCTTAAATTTTTGTTCACCTCGCGCGAGAGCCGTTCCTTACGGCTATAGAGTGTGACCAGAGCCCCTAAAACGGTGAGCGGATGGCCCAGATTATCCCGAATCAAATTAATAGTCTGCATCAGTTGGCCGAGTCCTTCCAGGCTATAATATTCGGCCTGAATCGGGATAATAACCTCGTCAGCAGCCACAAGACCGTTAATCGTCAAAAGGCTTAGAGAAGGCGGCAGATCAATTAAAACATAATCGTAATGATGGCGCAGGCGATTAACTAATTTTCTTAAAAAATATTCTCGGGCGGGCAAATCCACTAACTCGATCAGGGCGCCGGCAAGATCGTTAGAGGAAGGAATAAAATCATAATTTAAAATTCCGCTTGGACGAATAAGTTCGTGGGGGGCAGTATTTTCATCAAACATCCCCTGATAGACGGTTTTACTAAATTCTTTTTCAGCCGTTAAGGCTGAAGTGGCATTGGTTTGAGGATCAAAGTCAATAAGGAGAACCCTACGGCCAAAAGCGGCCAAGTAGGATCCGAGCGAAACGGCCGTAGTGGTTTTTCCAACCCCCCCCTTTTGATTACAAAACGCGATAACGCGAGCCATTTTCTCTTTACTATACCCTCCGGCTATGGCATTATCAATTTCGCTTGGGCAGGTGGCGGAACCGGAAGACGCGCTGGATTCAAAACCCAGTGATGGAAACATCGTGAGGGTTCAAGTCCCTCCCTGCCCACAATGAGAGTTTTCCCGATTTGTCTCCGACGAAGTCGGAGTCACAAATCGCAATCCGCCGAAGCCTTAGCGAAGGCGGACGAGTCCCTGCCTGCCGGCAGGCAGGTCTCCCCGGGCACACCTCTCTTGACGGTTTAATGCCGCTAGTATAGTTTGGGCTCTGCGTGCGCGGGGGTCTCCGTCTCCCTTCCTCGGAGGGAGACTCTCCGCGCACGCCTGAACTCGCCGAATAACGCTTTTTTATTTTCGCGCCCCCGCCGGAGGAATTCGAGATTTTATCTTTCTAAGAATTAATCGGGCTAGAATAAACCCCGCTATCCCAACGAGGATTCCGCCTAAAATATCGCTTGGCCAGTGAACGCCGACGGCGATTCTCGCGAAACCGACAGTAACCGCACCGAAAAGGAAAATTAAACCCGCCTTTTTGTTCAATAACCAGAGGACTAACCCCAGAGGAATCAAAAAGGCCATATGGCCGGAAGGAAAAGAACTGTTCAACGAATGGGAAATAAGCGGCTCAATCGCAAGGGCCGCAAATGGCCGGGGGCGATAGTACCAAAATCGGATAAGGGGCGTCGTAATCCCTCTGGAGATAACCACTCCGATAGTGGCAAGGGAGAAAAAATAAAAACGACGCGGCCAATTTTTTTCTTTAAAATAAATTACCAAAAAGAGGAGGATTAAAAAGTAGAATAAATACTTCGCTAAAAAGACAAGGAGTAAATTGAGGGGAAGGCCGTCGACTAAACGCCGAGTGAGTTCAAATAATCGCTCGTCGGGGAAACCAAGCATTTACTTACTGTCGAACGTAGGGGAGAAGGCCCATAAACCTCGCGCGTTTCACGGCCCGACTCAGGCGACGTTGATGTTTAGCGCAGGTGCCGGTATGAATCGGATCAATAATTTTGGCCTGGCCCGAGATAAAACGATTTAAAAGACTAACCTCGCGATAATTAATATCAGCTACGTTCTGGGAACAGAAAAAACACTGTTTCTTTTTCTTAAGCATTATTAAAATGGCAAATCTCCTTCCTTAATTTCGTCAGCGTCTAAATCGATCACCGGCATTTCCTCTTTGGCCGCCTCGGAGGCTTCCGCTCCTCCGACCTCCTCATCTCTAGTCCCGGGCGCGGCCGTCCTTGGCCCAAGCTGAATCCGCTCACCGATAATCTCGGTGGTCCGTCTCGTCTGGCCATCCCTACCTTCCCAAGTTCGGGTTTGCAATCTCCCCTCAACTAAAATCAGGGCTCCTTTCTTTAGGAATTGGTTAACAATATCAGCCTGCCTCCCCCAAACGACAACATTGTGAAATTCTGTGCTTTCCTTACGTTCGCCGTTTTTATCAGTCCAGTTTCTATTAGTGGCTACCGAAAAAGAAGCAACGTGAGAACCAGAAGGAGTGGTTCGGAGATCGGGATCGCTTGTCAGACGGCCGGCAATTAATACTTTGTTTAGATTCATTTCTTATCTATCCTAGCACAAGAGCTCTACCCACCCAATATCTCGCCTAATTTCTCCTCGAGCACCTCATTAGACAAAAGAGTATTGCTTCGTTCGGCAAAAGGGGGACGTTCAACCGGCTTCGCTAGCCTCTCCCGCGGTCTTTGTTCCTGACTAGGAATGGGCGGCGTGACAATTAGAAATCGGACGAACTCCGCCTTTAATTTTAGGGCTTCGTTCAAATCATTAATCTTCAACGGGTCGAGGTTAAAATGAAGATAACCGAAATAGGCCGAGTTTAAATGCCGGATAGGATAGGCCAGCTTAATCGACTCGAGTTCCCCCGAAAAAACGATTTCGGCCCCAAAGCGACCCAGCTCATCAATCACTTTTTTCATTCCCTCCTCGTCTTTAACGAGGAAAGATATCTCATAAAGTTTCATCGAAGGAGACACTACCAAAGGATTGAATTTAAGTCAATCCAACTGGTTCGGGCTCGACCTCTTCTTTTTTCCGAGGAGCCGTTTCTTCCTCTTCAGGACTATAATGGAGGGCGGTACCGATAGGAATCAAACGACCGAGAATAACGTTTTCCTTCAGGCCCCTAAGGTGATCGACGCGTCCCTCGCTTGCGGCTTTAACCAAGACCCGAGCCGTCTCCTGGAATGAGGCGGCTGCTAAAAAGCCGTCAGCCGAAAGAGCGGTTCTCGTCACCCCTAAAAGAACCTCCTCGCCCTTGGCGGGTTCGCCGCCGCCTTCTTTGATTCCCCGATTAATCTCCCGGAGACGAGATTTATCAACCACTTCACCCGGGACAAATTTAGTGTCCCCCGCCAAAGTTATCTTCACTCGACCGAACATTTGGCGGATGATTACCTCCATATGTTTGTCATGAACGATGGCTCCTTCGGACCGATAAATTTGCTGAATTTCTTTAACCAGATACCGGGCCGCCTCTTCTTTTCCTCTTAATTTAAGCAGTTCTTTGGGATCAAGGTTCCCCTCGGTTAGCTCGTCGCCGGGCATCACTTTATCACCCTCTTTCACTAAGACACTGATTGAGACTGGAACAGTGTAAAGAACAAGCTTTGCCTTCTTGCCGGCCGCTCGACTCTTTTTAATCGTTATCCGCCGCATCGCTCCTTCCTCTTCGATTTTCTGAACTCTACCCTCAACTTCAGCCATAATGCCTTCCTGGTGGGGTGACCTGGCCTCAAAAAGTTCCTCCACTCGAGGCAAACCCGCCGTAATATCCCGACCAGCCAGACCACCAGTATGAAAAGTCCGGAGGGTGAGCTGGGTGCCCAGCTCACCGATTGACTGGGCGGCCACAATTCCGACTGCTTCTCCCACCCTAATCGGTTCGTTTCGCCCCAAATCAAGTCCGTAACACCTAGCGCAGATACCGTAAAGCGTTTTACAGGTAATAGGGGAACGCACCGAAACCGATTCAATCGAAGATTCGTCTATTGCGAGAGCTTGATCACGATTGATGACTTCTCCGGTTTTGACAATTAATTTTCGCCCGATTTTCACGTCCTTTAGGGGGATGCGGGAAAAAAGACGATCGGCGAATTTGCCACCGTAGCTTTCGCTATCCTCGCGGTAAAGTTCAATTCCTTGACGCGTACCGCAGTTTTCTTCCTTAACCACGGCGTCTTGAGCTGAATCAACTAGGCGCCTCGTGAGATAACCGGCCTGAGCTGTTCGAAGAGCGGTATCAACCAATCCCTTTCTTGAACCGTGAGTGGAAATGAAATATTCCAGGCTCGTGTGCCCTTCCTTCAAAGAGCTTCGGATGGGTAATTCAATACTTTCTCCCTTCGGGTTAGTGACGAGCCCCCGCATCCCGCTCATCTGGCTTGGCTGAGACCAAGTGCCCCGGGAACCGGATTCGATAATCATATAAATCGAACTATCCTCGCCTAATCGCCCGGGAACCAGTTCATCGATTCTACTTCTAGCTTCCATCCATGTCTCAATTGTCCTTTCTTTCCTCTCCTCCTCGGTTAAGAAGCCTTCTTCGTATTGGCCTCGGATCAAACCCACTTTAGTCTCGGCCTCTTTAACGACCGCCTCTTTTTCCTCGGGAGCCACCAAGTCATCGATGCTAAAACTAATACCCGAGAGGGTGATATAAGCCAAGCTGATTTCTTTTAATCTATCTAGGATATTTTTCATCTCAGCCATGCCGTAACGGCTAATCAACCCGCCTATGAGAGGAGTTAGATTCTTCTTGGTTAAAGCATCGTTGAAAAATTCAAAGCCAGCCGGCAGAGCTTCGTTTAAGATAAGCCGACCGCAGGTTGTCTCTATATTTCTTAATTTAATCAAAGCGTTCAAATCCAACCCATCGTTTTCGTAAGCTAACTTCACCTCGTCCGGGTCGCTGAAAGTTCGACCGGTCCCCTTGCTCTCTGGCACAATCCGAGTTAGATAGTAAGAACCAAGAATAATGTCTCTGGTCGGCACGGCAATCGCCTCCCCTGAAGCCGGCTTTAAGAGGTTAAGGCTAGAGAGCATGACTTCAGTGGCCTCCCGCTGAGCTTCGTCAGCCAAAGGCAGATGCACAGCCATTTGATCGCCGTCGAAGTCAGCATTAAAGGCAGCACAAACCATAGGCGGAATTTGAATCGCTAAATCTTCGATGAGGAGCGGCTTAAAAGCCTGGATGCTCAATCGGTGGAGAGTCGGGGCGCGATTAAGTAATACCTTACGATCGGTGATAATTTCTTCGAGAATAGCCCAGACTTCCGGCGGCGCCTGATCAATCAAGCGGTTTGCCATCTTAATATTGTGGGCCAGCCCCTGTTCCACGATTTGGTGAATAACAAAGGGTCGGAAAAGCTCGAGGGCCATCCGCTTTGGCAGACCGCATTCATCAA
The DNA here is from genome assembly GCA_036517755.1 of Minisyncoccota bacterium. Classification (GTDB taxonomy): domain Bacteria; phylum Patescibacteriota; class Minisyncoccia; order UBA6257; family Colwellbacteraceae; genus JACOXB01. The sequence continues at coordinate 5,385 of DATDUH010000009.1, forward strand.
GCCTAAGATGGGGACCAACCACAATCACCGACCTCCCGGAGTAATCAACTCTTTTACCTAAAAGATTCTGGCGGAAGCGACCCTGCTTGCCCTTTAACATATCAGCCAAAGACCGCAACGGCCGCCTGGTTCGAGCTACTTGGCGGGCTCGCGAATTATCAATTAAGGCATCGACTGCCTCCTGAAGCATTCTTTTTTCATTAATCACGATGACATCCGGCGCTTTTAGATCAAGCAGCTTTTTTAAGCGGTTATTTCGGTTAATCACCCGGCGGTAAAGATCATTCAAGTCAGAGGTGGCATACCGGCCGCCATCGAGAGCAACCATTGGTCGGAGATCCGGTGGCAGAACCGGTAAAACCGTGAGGATCATCCACTCAGGCCGGATACCGGCTTCGAGCATTGATTTTATTAGCTTTAACCGGCGCAAGATTTTACGAAGCCGGGTGGCATCTTTCGTCTCTTCAAGCTCGGCTTCAATCTCTTTGACCAGCCGCTCCAGACGTATACCTTCAAGCACACGCCTCACGCCTTCGCCGCCGGCCGAGATCGTAAAAACATTACCAAAACGGCGACCATAGTCAGCAAATTGCCTTTCGCTTAAAACCTTACCGGGCCTTAAGCCTAAAAGAAAATTTCTCGCTTCGGATAGAGCGGTGTTTAATTCTCCCTGACTCTCGTCCCCCTTGCCCTTTCTCGACTTAAACTCTCTGCCCACTTCTTCAAGAGCCATCTTCCTTTTTTCTCCATCAACTTCGGTGACTATATAGGCCAAATAGTGGACTACGTTTTCAAGTTGTTTTACGGGCGCATCGAGCACTAAACTAACAATCGAGGGCACGGTTCTTAAAAACCAAGTGTGGACTACTGGTGTCGCCAAAGTAATGTGGGCCATCCTCTCGCGCCTGACCGCCGAGCGGGTAACCTCGACGCCGCACTTATCACAGATAACGCCTTTATATCTTATCTTTCGGTATTTGCCGCAATAACATTCCCAGTCCCGAGTCGGACCAAAAATCCTCTCGGAAAAAAGTCCGTCTTTTTCGGGACGTTGAGTCCGATAATTAATAGTCTCGGGTTTGATTACCTCGCCATAAGACCAAGCCAAGATATCATCCGGTGAGGCAATTTTAACCCTTAGGGCGTTAAAATCAGTTTCTCTATTCATCATCAATTTCTCCTTTTCTATTTCTATCCGACCGAATAGATTCAACCGAGAGTCCCAAGGCCTTAAGCTCGCTTACCATCACGTTAAAAGCCGCCGGCAACTGCTGGCGTTTAATCTTCTCACCCCTGACAATCGCCTCATAGACCGCCGATCGCCCTGAAACATCATCAGATTTAGTGGTTAACATCTCCTGAAGAGTATGAACTGCCCCATACCCTTCAAGGGCCCAAACTTCCATCTCGCCGAACCGCTGGCCGCCAAGTTGGGCCTTACCGCCCAGGGGCTGTTGGGTAATTAGAGAGTAGGGACCGATCGAGCGCATATGAATCTTATCAGCCACCAAGTGATTAAGCTTCATAATATAAATGACGCCAACGGCCACTTGCCGATCCAAAGGCCTGCCGGTCCGACCATCGTAAAGAGTGACTCGACCTCCTTCGGCGAGTCCGGCGCTTTTAAGCTCGGCTTTAATTTCAGCTTCTTTGGCGCCGGCAAAAACCGGGGTGATAGCCCGATAACCCAGGCGGCTCGCGGCCCAACCAAGATGAGCTTCGAAAAGCTGACCCAAATTCATACGCGAGATCACCCCCAAGGGATTTAAGATAATGTCTACCGGTGTGCCATCTTCAAGATAGGGCATATCTTCAGCTGGTCTTACCTGTGAAACTACCCCTTTATTGCCATGACGACCAGCCATTTTATCGCCCGCCTGGATATTCCGCATAGTGGCAATCTGGATATAAATTCGGGAAATCACACCGGGGTCTAATTTGTCTCCCCTCTCTCTCGAAAAAATCTTCACTCCGACTACCCGACCATACTTGCCATAGGGCAATTCCAAAGAAGTATCTTTGACGTCTCTCGCCTTCTCACCAAAAACCGCCCGAAGCAGTCTCTCTTCAGGCGTTAGTTCACTTTCTCCTTTAGGCGAGATCTTACCGACTAATATATCGCCGCCTCTCACTTCGGCCCCGATTCTAATAATCCCTTCTTCATCAAGATTGCGTAACTTATCTTCAGAAATATTGGGAATATCCGGCGTGGTCAACTCTACCCCCAACTTAGTATCTCGGACATCAACCGAGTATTCCTCAATGTGAATCGAATTATAATGACCGTCGCGCTGGACCCGTTCCGAAAGGATAATGGCATCTTCAAAATTGGCTCCCTCCCAAGGCATAAAGGCAACGAGCAGATTCTGGCCCAGGGCTAATACTCCTTTATCGGTTGACTGACCGTCGGCCAAAACCTGACCGGCTTTAACTTTATTGCCCTTTTTCACTAGGGGTCTGTGGGTAATCGCCATATATTGGTTCGACATCTTAAACTTATCGAGCGGGAGGTCATATTTCTTGCCCGCCGAAGATTTAACCATAATATGAGACGCGTCAACTTCAGCTACCTCGCCATCGATAGGAGAAATGACGAGCCGGCCCGAATCACGAGCTAACTTTTCTTCGACCCCAGTGGCGACAAGGGGTGCTTCGGGCTTCACGCTCGGTACGGCCTGCCGCTGCATATTAGAAGCCATTAAGGCCCTTGTGGCATCAGTGTGTTCTAGAAAAGGCACCAAAGAAGTAGCCACGCTCACCAATTGATGAGGCGCTACGTCAATGAGATCAACCTCCTTGGAAGCGCAAGTTGAAGGTTCGCCATTAACTCTGGCCCCTACCCGGTCGCCGATAATTGCCCCTCGTTTATCAACGGCCGTGTTCGCCTCAGCGATCTTATATTTCTCCTCCTCTTTGGCATCAAGCCAGACAACCTCACTGGTCAATTTCCCCTTTTGCACCCTAAGGTATGGAGCAACGATAAAACCGTAGTCATTCACCTCAGCAAAACTGGCGAGATGATTAACCAGACCGATGTTTTGACCCTCCGGAGTTTGAATAGGGCAAATCCGGCTGTAGTAAGAGCTGTGGACATCCCTCACTTCCATGCCGGCTCGTTCCCGCGTCAGTCCCCCGGGACCCAAAGCGGTAAGCCTTCGCTTATGCTCAAGCTCATCCAAGGGGTTAACCTGGCTTAAGAATTGGGAAAGTTGAGATGAGGCGAAGAACTCGCGAACGACGGCGACAAGCAACCGAGGATTGACGAGCTGAGCCGGAGTCAGTTCTTCAGCCTCTGTTGTCGACATCCTGTCCTGAATAGTCCGACGCAACCTAGTGAAACCAACTCGCAATCTAGCCTCTAGGAGTTCGCCAACAGATCTCACCCGGCGATTACCCAAGTGATCAATGTCATCGTCTTCGGCTCTAGGGTCTTTATTCAAACGGATAATTTCCCGAATCACAGCCAGAAAATCTTGAACTTCCAGCAAGCGGCTCGTCAACTTCGGGTCGAGTCCCAATCTCTGATTCAGTTTGAATCGGCCAACAGTTGAAAGATCATAACGATCGGCTTGGAAAAACATTGAATCGATTAGACGCTTAGCGTCTTCGGCACTCGCCAAATCACCGGGCCTGATGCGGCGATAAATTTCTAAATACGACTCGGGAAGATCGGTTACTGAATCCTCGTCGAGGGTGGCTCCGATTTCCCGGCCAAGGACTTTTTCAATCTCCTCTCGCGCGAGACCGAAAACTCGAAGCAATGCCGTGACCGGCACTTTTCGGTGACGATCAATTTTAACTCCGATCGAACCGGCGGCGTCAGTTTCAAACTCGAGCCACGCCCCCCGGGCGGGAATGATTTTAGCGCCAAAAAGTCTTCGTCCTCGAACCGTTTCGCTAATAAAGTAAACTCCGGGCGATCGAACCAGCTGGGAGATGACCACTCGTTCGACGCCGTTAATAACAAAGGTTCCCCGTCCCGTCATCACCGGAAAATCGCCAAGGTAAACCTCCTGCTCTTTCTCTCTGTATTTTTTGGTCGTGGCCTCCTTATTTATCAACCTAACCTTAGCCCTTAAAGAAGCTTCATAGGTAATACCTTTGAATCTCGATTCTTCTTCGGTGTATTTCGGCTCATCAAAATAATAATCAAGAAAGTGGAGCTCGAATTTCTTATCAGAATAGTCCCGGATCGGTGAAAACTCGTTAAATAAATCTTTCAGACTTTTATCTCTAAACCATTCGTAAGACTTCGTTTGGACCAAAGCCAAGCCGGGTTGTTTAGTAAACGCCCCGGGGTGAGAAGAAAAGATCTTTGTTTCGGTTTTAGGCATCAAAAGAAAAAGGCCGGTTTAAACGGTTTACCAAATCAAACTTATTCGCCTAGATATTTAATGATATTTTGGTTGTGCTCGTCAAGGGTTTTGGAAAAAATCGTTTTATCGGTCTTGGGATCGGAGAGATAGTACCAGTAAGGAGATTCAATTGGGTTCAGGCTCGCTAAAATCGCATCGAGGCCAGGGTTCGAAATCGGTCCGGGAGGCAAACCGCGATAAAGATAGGTGTTGTAGGGTGAATCAATCTGTTTGTCCGCTTCACCAATCGGCAGGCAGGGATCTCTGTCTTTCAAATAACAAATCGACCAGTCGACTTGAAGCGGTACACCGCTCCGGAGTCGCTTCCAGACGATACCGGAAATTAACTTCCTGTCAGCTGGATCAGATACTTCTTTTTCAATAAGCGAGGCAACAATTATGGCTTGCTCGAGTTCGGCTTCGGTTGCCTCCGGCGGAATGACCGGTTTAACTTTGGCCTCAAAGTTCGTCTCAAATTTAGCTTTCACCTCTTCTAGGGATGAGGGAACAAAAAATTCATAAGTGTCTGGGAAAAGATATCCCTCAAGCCCCTGGTCCAGTTCCTCGTCCCCGATCACTTCTTTTTCCTTTAAAAGGGCGTTGATTCCACTCGTCGTCATCCCTTCCGGAATAGTTACCTCAACTGTCCTCGGGCCGAATAAAAGCCGGGGAATAAATGGAGCGCCTAAAACTACTAGGGGAATGGAGACTAAGCCCGCCACGACCCCGATGATTAAAAGGACTTGCCGCATCAAAAACCCCCCTTTCTTAACACAACGCCCTGAAGAATACCGAGTAAGACGAGGGAAGTCAAGAGACTGGAGCCGCCGTAACTTACGAGCGGGAGGCCTATCCCGATGACTGGCAGGAGCCCCAAGACTGAACCGAGATTAATCACGAAATGGAGCAGTAGAAAAATCACTATTCCGAGAGAGAGAAACCTCCCGAAGTTGTTGGAACTCTTTAGTCCCAACTGCAGAACCCGGTAAATCAAAAGAAGAAAGGCCGAGAGAAGAATAATCCCGCCTAAGATTCCCCACTCTTCGACAAAAGCGGCGAAGATAAAATCGGTCCCAGCGGCGGGCAAAAATCCAAGCTGAACTTGAGTGCCCTGGCCGAATCCCTTACCGAAAAATCCAGCTGAACCGATAGCAATTTTTGATTGGAAGACGCTGTAGTTAACGCCCAGAGGATCCTCGCTTGGCTTAAAAAGACCGGTGACCCTGTCCTTCTGGTAGTCAGCGAGGAGCGAATGCCATCCCCAAACACCTAAAAGAAGAGCAATGGTAATGGCGATAAGTAAATATCGCAGAGGGAGGCCGGAAACCAAAAGATAACCAAACCAGATACCAAACAAAACCAAAGTGGTGCCCAAATCCGGTTGAATTAGAACAAGGAGAGCGGGAATAATAAAATAAATAAACGAGGCGACGATGATTTTCACTCTCGCGATAGCTACGTGCCGAACAGCGAAAAAGCTCGAAAAGAGAATGATAAAGGCCGCCTTCATAAACTCAGCCGGCTGAAGTTGGATCGGCCCCAACACCAACCAACTCCTAGCTCCATGGATGAAGGGAGCAACGAAATAAGTAACGGCAAGTAAAATTAAGACGAAAAAGTAGATGCCCAGAATTAACCAACGGTAATTAAAAATCGCTCTTAGGTTCGTGATGGCCAAACCAAAGAAGAAGATGAGTCCGACGAGGACCCAAACCAGTTGACGAACAAAAAGCGACTGATCCCCGGAAGCCAAGGTAATAAGGCTGACTGCCTCGAGAAACAGCACCGTCACTACGAGAGTTGAGTCTAGGCGAGCTAATATTTTCATTACAGCGCCTCCTCCCAGAATATTTTAGTTTCAAGTTCTGATAGAGGGGGAAATTTCCCTGATAGAGGCAAGGGCAGGAAAACAGTAAATTGTTTTTCGCTGAAGGCTCCGACACTGCTTGTCAGCGAACTTGAGGCGGCAATAATTTCCTCTTCTTTATTTAAGATGATGGTCACTAATCGGAGTTCGGGTGAAGCCGAGGCAGAGTCATTAATCAACTTACCCGATACCCTAAACCTGTTGCCCTCTCGAACGGTTATCGGCTCTTCAACCCTGAGCTCGTAAGAAGCCAGGATGGGACTTAAGTTCCAGCCTAAACTAGAGATAAAAAGGTTCACCCGACTTAAATCATCTGGATCAGCTTCGATTCTCGGCACGACCAAATATTTAATTTGGCCCGCTCTAATAAATGATTTGCCCTGAGATTCACCTAGTTGCCCGCCAACCTTACTCGAAACCTCAAAGCGGTAAGAGAAGAAGGCGCTGTAATCGGGGCTGGGGTTTTTAATCTCGGCCACTAGCGTTACCTGCCTACCGGCAGGCAGGGTTTGATTTTCGCCGACCGGGATGACTTGAACCGGCAACTGTTCTAATGAAAGACCCTTAACCTCACAAGGAATACAGGGGCCGCCACAATCAATTTCTGATTCTTCCTGATTAAGCAGATTATCAAAACAACTTGGCTCTGGGCGAAAGAAAAAATAATAGATACCGAAACCGATGGCTCCTAGGATTGCCAAGTACAGTAACCCGAACCCCAGACGCTTCCAGAATCTTTTCACTGTAAAGAATTATAACAGCCCTCTCTGCGCCAAACCAACAAGATATTGGAAGCTCAAATTAAGATTGGCTCAAGGCGCGACCTGCCTGCCGGCAGGCAGGCGACGAAGTCGTATTTGTAAAATACATCGAGGAGGAGCAACGAAGAGATCACTGAATTTTGAGCTTCTCCTCTGGAGCCAGAATCTTTCTCCTCCTGGCGTTGTTGCTCGTCGCTCATGTATCTGCCGATACATATCGCTCCTCGCGCCTAGCCAGCAGAAAAAATCTTGCTGGCCAATACTTGCTGGGCTTGGCGCAGAGAGGGCTAAATTCCCATTGAAATCCCGGCGAGGCCTACTTTCCCCGAAATCGAGTATCATCGGCGCTTCGCGCTTTCACTTCCGTGTTCGGAATGGGAACGGGTGGGACACGCGAAACTAAGTCACCGGGAGTTCAACGGGAACTTTTCTAATGGACAATCGTCTTTTCAGCGACCAGTTTCTTGATCTTTTTATTTTCGGTCTATTAGTACTCCTTGGCTAAACACGTTACCGCGCTTACACCTAGAGCCTATCAACCCGCCTCCGCTCTTGCGAGCTTTGGCGAGGTTCGCCTTTCGGCGACCTGGTCATCTTCCAGGGACCTACACCTAATCTTGGGATGGGCTTCGCACTTAGATGCTTTCAGCGCTTATCCCTGCCGAACATAGCTACCCGGCGCTTCAGCTGGTGCCAAAGCCGGTAGACCAGAGGTTCGTTCAACCCGGTCCTCTCGTACTAGGGTCGACTTCCCTCAAGTGCTTACGCCTGCAGCAGATAAAGACCAACCTGTCTCACGCATACTGTATTCTCCTGTTACCAGAAGTGTCGGACTATACCACCACCCCGATTTTAGTCGGGGGATCGGCGTGTAGTCTCTACGGGGTCAATGTATGTTGTGATACTTCCGCTTCTTTGAGTAGTTGAGTTCACGAAAACGTTCAATGAGCTCCGCCAGGACAAGAAAATCTTTCTTGTCCCGCGACCGCTCCTTTCGCTCGAGGATTTCGAGCATCAAGTTTACTTGATTACGCTTGAGGATGACGAAGGGTTCGACCATATAAAGAAATTCTTTAATGGCCTCGGTTCGTCCGATCGTATATTCGAGAATGCCATCCTTCCTGACTCGCAATTTCCCGAGTCCGATAAGATTGCAGATCTCCTCGAATTTCTTCCGATCTTTTTGCGACTGGAAAAGCGCTACGTACGGTGCGATTTGATAACCAAACCGATAAGACGCATTTGGCTTCAATCGAACGTAGACGCTTCCATCAGCATCAAGAAATCCTGCGATATACGCTCTCTTAACTTTAGTCAACATACACGACTTCCCTCGGTATTATCCTAACATATGACAGGTTATGCCGCTAGGACTTCACCGATATGAGCCGATTGATTCGACCGCGATTACTCGCGGAAGCCGCCGTGTGTTTATTCTCAATGTCTCTGGGTTTATTGCTTTCGACGGTTTAAACCCAGCTCGCGTACCCTTTTAATTGGCGAACAGCCAAACCCTTGGGACCTGCTTCAGCCCCAGGATAGGGTGAGCCGACATCGAGGTGCCGAACCGCGCCGCCGCTGTGGACGCTCGGGCGCGACCAGCCTGTTATCCCCGGTGTAGCTTTTATCCGGTATCTCCGGCCGTTCTATAAAGTGCCGTCGGGTCGCTAAGTTCTGCTTTCGCACCTGCGCGACTTGTAGGTCTTGCAGTCAAGCCGGCTTTTGCCTTTACGCTTTAAGCCCGATTTCCATCCGGACTAAGCCGACCTTAATAAGCTCCTCCATTACCCTTTAGGAGGAATTTGCCCCAAATAAACTGCCCGCCAGACACTGTTCCCTCTGGTTTTTGCCCAGAGGGTTAGACAAGAGAAGCAGGAAGACGGGTGTCTCATTGACGGCTCCACCCCACCCGAAAGTGAGGTTTCAAAGCCTCCCCGCTACGCTGCGCAACCAACTCCTAAAGTCAATGCCAAGCTGCAGTAAAGCTCCCGGGGTCTTCTCGTCCCGCTGCAGGTATCCAGCATCTTCACTGGAATTGCATTTTCACCGAGCTCCTCGCTGAGACAGTCCCCCAGTCGTTACGCCATTCGTGCGCTCCGGAACTTACCCGGAAAGGAATTGCGCTACCTTTGGACCCTTATAGTTAAGGCCGACATTGACGAGGGCTTCACCCAGTTAGCCTCAAGCATTACTGCCGAAGACCGCCAAGTTTAACCTTCTCGCATCGGTCAGGCGTCACCCCCTATACATCCTCTTACGAGTTCGCAGGGAGCTGTGTTTTTAGTAAACAGTCGCCAGGGGTTCTTTCGCTGCGGGCGCCAACATTCTTCTCCGAAGAGAAGTTTGGGCGCCAGGGCTTATCCCTAAGTTACGCCCAGCTTTTTTGCCGAGTTCCTTAGCGAGGAATCACTCGTTCCCCTTGGGCTACTCGCCCTATCCACCGGTGTCGGTTTGCGGTACGGGACCGATACAACTTTCCGTCAATTATAACGGACTTAGAAGTTTTTCTGGGAAGACTCTTCGATCGAATTGACCTGGCAAAAACCAAATCTTTCGCCGGCCTCCGAATCTCGTCATTAAAGACAGTCACCCGGATTTGCCTGGATGACGATTCTTGAAGCAAGCGACGTCAAACCACTAAGACGATCGATCTTATTTTCTCCGTCACTCCATCGAATTATATCGGCGGGCCGGAATATTAACCGGCTGTCCATCGGCTGCAGCTTTCGCCATTGCCTTAGGGCCGCCTAACCCGTAGTTGATTGCCATTGCTACGGAAACCTTGGATTTTCGGGGAGCCGGTTTCTCACCAACTTTGTGGTTACTCATGCCAGCATTCTCTCTTCCATATACTCCACCGCTCCTCGCGGATGCGGCTTTAACGCGTATGGAATGCTCTCCTACTCCGAGCACATTAATGTACTCAGCCGTATCTTCGGTAGCTTGCTTAGCCCCGATGAATTTTCGGCGCAACCCGCCAATCGAATAGTGAGTTGTTACACACTCTTTAAAGGGTGGCTACCTCTAAGCCAACCTCCTATCTGTCTTTGGCGAATCACTGCCTTAAACACTTAGCAAACATTTAGGGACCTTAGATGACGGTCTGGGCTTTTCCCCTTTCGACCATGGAGCTTAGCCCCCACAGTCTGACTGCCGAATTCTCAGTCTTCTCTTTCACAAATTTCGCTAAATTTGAAAGCTCAATAATGAGCAAAGTTCGAGGCGCGACGACGAAGTCGTATTGGTAAATACGTCGAGGAGGAGCAACGAAGAAATTGGCTCATTATTGAGCTTCCTAGAAGGCGGGTGAATTTTGGCCACCTTCATTGTTCTTCGTCACTTGTGTATCTATTGATACACTTCGCTCCTCGCGTCGCGAATCTGTCTCAAAATTCACTCCGTCAAATTAGTGAAATTTGTGAAAGAGAAGACCTGCTTTCTGGTATTCGGAGTTTGATTGGTATGCTGAGCTTTCGCCCTATTCACACCAGCCAGTGCTCTACCCCCAGAAAGGAACATTCGACGCTAGCCCTAAAGCTATTTCGGAGAGAACCAGCTATTACCAAGCTCGATTAGCTTTTCACTCCTTACCTCAGCTCATCCGATGGTTTTGCCTCACCAACCGGTGCGGACCTCCATTCGACTTTCGTCGAACTTCATCCTGGCCAAGGCAAGCTCGCCTGGTTTCGGGTCTTATACATACTGCTTTCGGGCTTCATCAAGCAACCAAATAACTTGGATGCTTTAATGAAGTCCGCACGCGCTTTTAACACTTGCTTTCGCTACGCCTCCATCCCAATGGGACTTAGACTTGCAATACACATAAACTCGCTGGCTCATTCTTCAATAGGCACGCGGTTGTCCCCTTTCTTGGCCGAAGCCGAGAAAGTAACGGACTTCCACTCCTTGTAGACATATGGTTTCAGGTCTATTTCACCGCCCTCGCCGGGCTACTTTTCACCTTTCCCTCACGGTACTAGTTCACTATCGATCACGAAGCATATTTAGCCTTTCCTGATAGTCCAGGATGATTCCCTCAATGCTTTCGGGCATCGAGGTACTCAAGAATAAAAACTAGAAGTCTGTTCGTTTTCGCCTACAGGGCTATCACCTTTTATAGCCAAGCTTTCCAGCTCGTTCGACTAACAAACAGATTTGTAACTTCCTTTCTAGCTCATTAGCTGATTAGCTCGTTTAAGCTAAAAAGCTAGCAAGCTAAAAAATGTTTTCACCTTACAACCCCCCGTTAGATAGCGCTTGCGCGACATCTAATGGGGTTTGGGCTCTTCCCTTTTCGCTCGCCGCTACTGGGGGAATGGTGGTCCGACTTAAAGCCGGACCATTGTTTTATTTTCCACCAGGTACTGAGATGTTTCACTTCCCTGGGTTCGCTCTCCCAACTCTTATGTTTGGGAGTCTCTAGGTTTTGCCTAGAGGGGTTGCCCCATTCGGAAATCCCCGGATCAGAGGTTGCTACGCACCTTCCCGAGGCTTATCGCAGCTACGCCACGTCCTTCATCGCTGCTTCGTGTCAAGGCATCCACCATACGCCCTTAGTCAGGCCCTCTCTAAGAGAGGGCTATTAAATCAAGAAACCGGTCACTGAAAAAACGATTATCCAATTTGTCAAAATGCTCTCCTTATCAATCAAAAAGCCGCTTTTTCAAGCGGCCTTCCAAACAGGCAAAAACTCGCCTATTTTTCAGCCGCTTGTTATTCTTTGCTCTCCACTCATATCGCCTTCCTATTATAGAAGGCGGCCTTAGGCTGTCAACACCCGATCCCCTAAAGAGCTTTTCTGGGCCGTCAGACTAGTATAAACAAAAGTCTGGTAGAGAATTAAAAACAAAGCCGCTGTCCCGAAGCTGCTGGTTTACTTCCCAACCTAAATAAAAGATGACTGGCAGGGCGCAGATATCTTCCTCGGCAAATCCCTTTCCCCTAAACCAAGCGGTCGCCTCTTCTTTGGCCGAGATCACGTCAGTGGTTTTAATCATAACCTCGAAGCTATCAACCGGGGCGGGGAGCCAACCGATTTGGAAACCGGGTGTCTCATAAAGTAGTCCGGGGCCGCCTAGGGGCTTAATTAATTTTTGTTTTAACTCTTCTCCTGAAAAAGAAAGAGCGGGTTTACTTGATAGCCGTTCTGCTATCGATGGCGGACCTTCGGGCTGTTCGGTCAATTCCTTTCGTCCTTTAAAGAACTTGATCGCCAAAAAAATACCAATTGCTAAGAGAATGACGATCAACCCGATTATTATTTTTTTTCTCGATAACCCAAGCATATTTTCTAACAACCGGTTGGCGGCGGCGTATGCCCGAGTGAAGCTCGAGCGCAACCCCAATATTGCCAACCGTCTTGTCGGTACTCTTGAAAAGCATAGTAGGCCTGATTCCCCCAATCAACACTGCCGCAATCAGTGGAGCCGACGGGGCAACCGCAACCCATCTGGAAAAGGCCCCAAGCTCCGGTTGCTTGAGGCGAACCCATAAAAACAGTATTGGGATTATAACCGCTCTCACAGGGGATAAGATCGTAATACCAGTAATCCACGCAGACATCCCTTCCGTTAACGATAACCCTACCCTTGTTCGGGGCGTTGTCCAGAATGTATGCATAGAGACCTAGCTTCGCCAACTCCGGGAGCTCGGCGAATGTGCAGGTGGGATCGCCGAAGTTTCCTCGCGGAGCGTTTGCTGTTCCCCAATAACTATCGCAGGTATCACCCGAATGATAACCACAACTTCCCCTCGCCCCTGGAGGCGGTACCTCGGGCACATCGGCTTTGGGATTAATCTGGAGAACAATATCTTCTAAGTTCGTCAGTTTGGGATTTAGGGTTTTAAGGATAAGAAAGGAACCGAAGAGAACGAGGAGACCAACCAAGGCGGCGGTAATCCAGGCGCGAGCCTCCCGAAGTCGATCCGGATTGCCGGCTGAAGTG
>DATDUH010000010.1:0-33701 GCA_036517755.1 Minisyncoccota bacterium
ATTTCTAGTAAATTTTTAACTTGAGGATCGGACCCGTAAAGCGTTCTTAGCTCGGGTGATTTTTCAAGATAAGCCGAAATCCCTTCGTTACCGAAATTAGCCATAAAAGGAATCAGCTTAGCGACTCGGTCGCAGAAAGAATAAGGTAGTCCCATGGCTCGGCCGGCATCCCGGACCGCCGCCCGAGCGGCCATCGTGCCGAAAGTAATAATTTGAGCCACATATCCCTCGCCGTATTTATCCCTTAAATAGCCGAGGACCTCGTCCCGGCGGTGATCGGCAAAATCAAGATCAATGTCCGGCATCTGAATCCGCTCGGGATTCAAGAATCTTTCAAAAAGGAGTTCGTATTTTAAGGGGTCAACGTCGGTAATATTTAAAAGATAAGAAACAATACTGCCGGCGGCCGAACCCCGGCCCGGGCCAACCGCAATGCCGTGATTTTTCGCCCAGTTAACAAAGTCTTGGACAATTAGGAAGTAGTCGGCAAAGCCGGTTTTTTCAATCACGCCAAGTTCATATTCAAGCCGTTCGCGGGCCTTCTCTTCCGAAGCGAGTCCGCGTTTTGGCAGACCTTCTTCGGCGAGACGACGCAAAAAAGAATTACTATTCTCCTCGCCTTCGGGCAAGGGGTAAACTGGTAAATGGATTTTGTCTAACTCAAATTCGAAATCACATTTTAGAGCCACCTTAACTGTATTTTCGATCGCTTCAGGCAAGTGTTTGAAAAGCTCAGCCATTTCTTCGGCTGAACGAAAAGAGGCGTCATGCTCTTTAAAAGTTAATCGATCTTCATCATCAAGCCGGTTATTTGTTTGAATCGCTAGAAGAATTTCATGAATCGGTGCATCTTCACGATTTAAATAATGAGAATCTTGGGTAGCAACGAGCGGAATATTAAATTTTTTGGAAAAAGAAACTAAATCTTCATGAAGATCCGGATTATGAGGTTGAATTTCAAGGTAGTAATCTTCGCCAAAAAGTCCGTGGTAATACTTAATCGCTTCTTCAGCTCCTTCTTTGTCCCCGGCCCGCAAAAGTTTTCCCACCTCGCCCGAGAAACATCCCGAAAGACAGATTAAACCTTCGTGGTATTTTTCTAAAAGCTCTTTGTCTATCCTTGGTTTGTAGTAAAAACCTTCGAGGTGAGACTTGGTGATTAACTGGACTAAATTGCGATAACCCTCCTTGTCTTTAACAAGCAGGGTGAGGTGATATCTGAGGTTGTCTACCTTGGGGTCTTTTGATAAGCGAGAATGACGGGCGACATAGGTTTCGACACCAATGATTGGTTTAATGCCGGCGGCTTTGGCTTTTTTGTAAAACTCGACCGAACCGTAAAGATTGCCGTGATCAGTTAGGGCCAGGGCCTCCATTCCCAGTTCTTTGGCTCTATCTACTAAAGGGCCGATTTTCGAAAGACCATCAAGGAGAGAGTAATGAGAGTGGGTATGCAGATGAACAAATTTCGCCATTCCAGGCTCATTATAAAGGGCGAACCCCATCTCCTCAAGAACGCCCTCCGCTCGGATAAATAAAGCCTTGAGATGTTCTCTACAGAGATAGGGTTTTTGACATCGACTTTACAAGAATGTCTATATCTGGCTTAATAATATTATTGAGGCAAAGGATCTCAACAGTACCTTGATTCATTGAGGGGAGGTGAGAACATGAGAGTAAACTCAAGGCCTACCGTCGTGGATCTGGCCGACTACAGACACAAGAAGGCCGAAGAGATCCGCGCCGAGGTCCGGAGGGCTCATCGAGGACATCGCCCTTCGGACAACTGTGGCTGCGTTAAACGCTTACATGAACGCTTGCGGATACTCGAAAGCCGGTGAGCCACATAGCGATGCGGCGAGAGCGGCTTCATTATCTGAGGAGGTGAACATGGCAATCTACACCAGAAGTGATGAACTGGATCAGGCGGTGATCGCGGCTGTGCGCGACGCGGGTCATCCACTCCATCCCCGCGAGATCGTCGCTCGGGTCGAGAAGCAACTCGAGACCAGAGAGCAGGACATCAGGTTCTGCATCATGGACCTGGAGAATCGCGGCCTGCTCGAGATGACCGCAGACCTGACAACGGGTCTGCCGTCGAGATGAGGAGGTGTTATGTGCCAGTCGTGGTACGCTGAGCAGGATTTCGTCATCTGGATGGAGGCTCGAGCCGCGGAGCAAGGGCATCGTCCAGGGTGCATCGGTATCCGCGCCCTCTGCAGCTGTCCAGGCATGGACAGGGATGTTGCGCCTGACGAAGTTCGGGCGACAAGGGCGGAAGACGTCGAGAGCGCCTCTGTGCTACGCGGCATGTAGATGCAAAGGAGGTGAACTGATGTACACGGAGACCTGTCCTAACTGCGGACACGAACAGTTCTGCGTGCCTGGCCAGTCGGTCAACTGCTCCAAGTGCGGCTCCACGATCGGCGGCTACAGGAAGGAGCCACAGGAAGGAGTGAGAACGGTGAGCTGGAGTGAGCTACTCGGCCCGGAGATCGCGGTCATCGAGATCGAGCGTCTTGAAGACCAGCGGCTTCCGCGCATCCGTCTGCGCAAGGGCAAGGACTGGGGGACGGGCCTGATGGGTCCAGTCCTGTTCGAGCTCAGACTCAGCCGGCGTTGGCCCTGGATAGGGTTCGCTCGACCGGCCAGACAGCCATCATAACGGCCCGTACGTGGAAGTGTGGGAAACCCACACGCTCCACGTGCGGGCCTTCCCATTTTTAAACACCTATAGTTGATTGGCTAATTCGTGCGAATTGGCCCATGGATAAAAAACAATATTCTAATATTCTGCAGAATATTAGAATATTATATTCAAGACTGGCTAATTACATATCTAGGTACGTACCTATTTACGTAAATAAATTGTAGTACTGCTCAGTAGCATGCTACTGAGCAGCGAGAACGAACTGGGCGAGAACTTATTTCCGTAGAGAACATCTTGAAACGAGGCAAATAAATAGTGAGTGAGGGTACTAAGAAGTAGAGGCGCGAACATTGTCTGAATCCCGAGCAGACCGAGGTTGAGTTTGAGAGCGGCTCCACCCTTCTTTAGCCGAACGAACGCTATTTATTCCGAGCGGAGAGCCTGTTCTTGAGGAAATAAGTTCGAGCTCCTATATCCGCCGCATTTCCCTCAAGAGGTTTTGGGCCGCTTCAGTTTCAGCTTCTTGCTTGGATTTGCCCTCACCTTCGGACTTCAGTTCTTCACCGAAATAGAGGCCAACCCTAAAAATCCTTTCATGGGCAGGACCAGACTCTGAAAGCACTCGATAAGTCGGCGTTACCCTGTGTTCACTTTGAGCCGACTCCTGGATTAGGCTTTTCGGATCTTTACCGCCTTCCTCAATTAGGGCCTCGACTCGAGAGAAAATAAAATCATTAATGAATTGTTTGGCTCTGGAGTATCCCTGGTCGAGATAAATAGCTCCGATTAGGGCTTCGACCGCATCAGCCGAGATGGTCTCCCTGGCTCGACCCGAGAAATTTTTAGTTTCCCCGCGAGATAAAAGAATTTTTTGATCGAGTTCAATTTCGGTAGCTAAGAGAGCCAGGGTTTTGGTATTGACGAGACCCGCTCGGTAGAGAGTTAGTTCTCCCTCCTCCTTAGTGGGGAAGTGATTAAAGAGCGCTTCGGTGACAGCTAGTTCTAAGACAGCATCGCCCAGAAACTCCAGGCGTTCATTGTTGCCATATTGCCATTTCGGATTTTCATTCAAATAAGAGCGGTGAGTCAGGGCTTCTTTAAGAAGACGAAGATCCCTAAAACTTAATTTGATTTTTTCCTGAAGAATCTCAAGCTCCATTTCTATTCTTCTCTTTTGTCCGGCTCGCCCATTTCCCGATAGACTGTGCCGAGAACGCCGTTCACGAATTTACCCGAGTTTAAACCGCCATAGGTTTTGGCCAGTTCAATTGCCTCATTAATAGCCACTCGGGGCGGCACCTCACCTCGATCGGCATAGATCAGTTCATAAAGTCCAAGGCGGAGGACATTGCGATCGATGGGCGATAATTTTTCAATCGGCCACTCTGGCGCCGAAGTGGCGATAATCTCGTCCAGTTTTTCTATTTTTGATTCCACTCCTCCGACTAAACCAAAAACAAAATCCTGGTCAGTGTAGCCTGGAGCGAATTCATTAAGATTGCGTTCGGCAATGGTTTTAAGATCAGCAGCCTGATTAAAAAAATCCCATTCGTAAAGCGATTGAAGGGCTATCCCCCTACCGAGCTGTCTGGCCGCCATAGTGTCCGCAGTTTTTACAAGCCCGATGAGAGAGAGTGGGGGCGCCGCACTTGGCGCAGGGGATTAGGGGAAGGGGACGCCTCGCCTGGTGCGAACGCCTTTTGCCCACTTTAGATTTAGTGTGGTGTTTTTTAGGTACGCCCATAAATAAAGAACGATTATTAATTGAGACTAACTAATCCCTTTAAATAAGTCAATCGATGGATTCGAGCCGGCCCCAGCCTTTTAATTCTTCTTTGATGGAGGGCCGTGCCATAGCCTTTGTGGAGGTTAAGGGCGTAGTTGGGATAACGTTGATGGAGCTTAAGCATATAGTTGTCTCTCGTGACTTTCGCCACAATCGAGGCAAGTTTAATAGCTACCAGTTTTTCGTCTCCGCGGATAACGGTTTTAATCCTAGGGCCGAGTTCATCTAGGAGTGGCTCGTCTAAAATACTTAAGCCTCCGTCGAGATAGACGAAGCAGTCATGAGGAGCGATGGCGGTAAACCGAAGAAGCCGCTGGAGAGACTGGGTCGAAGCCATATCGGCGGCCCGGCGGATATTTTTAGCTTCGATTTTTCTCTGATAGACTCTCGCCGTAGCATAGCTAATATCCGGGTGCTCTTTGATGTATTGGAACCAGACCGAGCGTTGCCGCGGACTTAATTTTTTTGAATCCCGCAATCGGGGAAGATAACTGGCTTTGGGGTAGAACCGCGGCGGGATGACAAGAGCCGCGACCACCACCGGTCCGGCCAAGGCGCCCCGGCCAGCTTCATCGATTCCGATAACAGGCATAGTTGTATAATAAATCAGAAACTCCTAGGATAAAATGTTTTTAAAGCGGCTCGAACTTCAAGGATTTAAATCTTTTGCCGATAAGGTCAGTCTCGATTTAACAAGCGGCGTGACGGCTATTGTCGGTCCTAATGGATCGGGTAAATCGAATATTATTGACGGTGTCAGATGGCTTTTGGGCGAAAGGGATGCGAGACAACTAAGGGGCGGCCGAAGTGAGGATTTAATTTTTGCCGGCACTGAAAAAAGGCCGCGCGTCGGCTTGGCCCAGGCGTCATTTGTCTTTGATAACGGTTCCGGAGTTTTCCCGCTTGATTTCAAGGAGGTGGTTATTTCGCGCCGCTTGGGCCGGGACGGCGATACCCACTTTTTCCTTAACAAAAGCGAGGTCAGGTTGAAGGACATTGCCGAGCTTCTGGCGAAAATCAAAGTTGGTCCTCGGGGTCTCGCTGTCGTCAATCAAGGGGAGAGCGATATTTTTGTGAAAGCCAGCCCACTAGAACGGCGGACGATGATCGAGGAAATCTTGGGATTGAAAGAGTATGAGATCAAAAAAGAAGAGGCTGGCCGCCGGCTTGAAAATGCCTTTGCTAATCTAGAGAAACTCAAACTTTCCCTTGAAGAGATAAAGCCCCACCTCCGCTTTTTAAAAAAACAGGTCTCGCGTTACGAGAGTCGGGAAAAATTCGCCGAAGAGTTGAGGCGGCTCGAGAATAATTTTTATGGCCGGCGGTTAGGGGCGATTAAAAAAGGTGAAAAAGAATTAGCGAGCCGAGAGGCCAAGCTAAAGGAGCAAATTACTCGCCAAGAAAAAGTTTTTACTGAAGCTGAAGTAGAAATGAAAAAAATTGGTGAGCCGGAAACAGAGACAAACACCGTTCTAAAGGAGCTTCAGGCGGAAAGGAACTCGATTCTTAGCGAACGCGAGAAACTACAAAAAGAGCTGGGTCGCTTCGAAGTCAGGCTTGAGCTCGAAGCAAAATCCGGCGGGGGCGAGACTGATTTCCCAAGGATTATTAATGAGGTTAGGCGAGTTGCGAAAAATCTGCTTGAGGAAAATGATCCGGCTAAACTAAAAAGCGGGTTGCAGGAGATTTTAAATCTGCTTGAAAACAAAGGGGATTTACCAGAGAAAGCCGATAAAGAGATTGTCGCAGAAATCGAATCAATCACTAAAAATTTAAAGAATCTAGATCAGGCTCTTGAGGAGGTTATCCATGAAGAAGAAAAGGCAAGAGGAACAATTATCAGTTTTAACGAGCGTTTTAAATCAGCTTACGCCCTGGTTGAGTCAGAGCGGAAAAAACTTGAAGCCTTAAAAGAAGAAGAAAATCATTTGGTAATCGAGCGGGAGCGGTTGGTCTCAAGGCAAACCGCACTTCACGAGGAATTAGCTCAGATCGGTCGGGATCTTCAATCCCTGCGAGTTGATAGATCCGAGGCCAGCGAACCTATGAACGAGGAGCAGGTTCTTAAATTGATGCTTAAGCTCCGAGGGGAGCTCGCAAGTATTGGCGAGGTTGACGAGGCCTTAATCGAAGAGGCCAAAGAAACTGAAGAAAGATATAATTTTCTTTCAGCTGAATCGGTTGATCTCGAGCGAGCAATGGCGGATCTTAAAAAACTAATTAGGGATCTTGAAGAAAAAATTAATAAGGAATTTAATTTGGCGATTAAATTAATTAATCAGGAATTTAATAAGTTAGTGAGTTTAATGTTCGGCGGCGGAAAGGCAAGGCTTACTGTCGAGAGCCCTAAAGAGATTAAAGTGGAAGGCGAAGAGGGAACGGAAGAGCCAAAATCAGAGGAAGCAGTTTCCGTGATTCCTGGAGTGGAAATTGATCTTTCTCTGCCTCGAAAAAGAATTAAAGGATTAGATATGCTCTCAGGCGGAGAACGGAGCTTGGTTTCAATCGCTGCGCTTTTCGCCTTAATTTCCGTAAGTTCGCCGCCGTTCTTGGTGCTTGATGAAATTGATGTAGCGCTTGATGAGAAAAACGCCAAGCGGTTCGGCGAAATGCTAAAAGATTTATCAGGCAGAACTCAATTTATTGTAGTCACTCATAACCGGGCCACAATGGAAGTAGCTGATGTGCTCTATGGCGTTACCATGGCCCCGGACGGCACCTCAAAATTAGTTTCGTTAAAGTTAGCGTAGATTTTATTGACACTTGTCTTCGGTCTGGTATTATCTTATTCGTGCTTTCAATTAAACTAAAAATGGTTGGCCGGAAGAATCAACGTTCTTTTCGGGTGATTGTTCAAGAGGCGAAGAGCAAACTGCGGGGCAAGTTCGTGGAGGATTTGGGCTGGTATAACCCTCACTCCAATACGGTGGAAGTTAAACGTGAGCGCGTGTTATACTGGTTGGGAGTCGGGGCCCAACCGAGCGAAACGGTTAAGCAAATTTTGAAAAAGTTAAAGGTTGACTGGAAAGGTCGAAAGTAGAGACTCAAGGGAATGAACGATCAGACTGATAGGGAATTTCTCGAGTTCGTGGTGAAGTCGATAGTTGATCACCCCGAAGATGTTAAGGTTGATCGACGGATAGACGAGCTGGGTGTGCTTCTCGTCTTAAAGGTAAACCGGCAGGATATGGGTCAGGTAGTTGGCCGCGAGGGGAGTACGGCTAAAGCCATTCGTTCTCTGCTCCGAATTGTGGGGGTGAAGAATAACGCCCGGGTTAATCTGAAGATTGAAGAGCCCGAGGGCGGTCGAAGAACTGGGGGGAGGCCCGAAATAGGAGAAGGTGAAAAACCGGTCGAGAAAGTCATCGACGAGATTAAAGATCTCTAACTCGAAAACGCGGAAATCAGAAAGGGCCCTCGAGAGGGCTCTTTTTGTAGAGAAATGACATTCCATATCATCACCCTTTTCCCCGAAACGATTAAGCCCTACCTCGACGAATCCGTGGTGGGGATCGCCCAGAAGCGGGGAGTGGTTAAGGTAAAATTTTATAGTCCCCGGGATTATTCTCGGGACAAGCATAGAACCGTTGACGACCGGTCTTATGGCGGCGGGCCGGGGATGGTTATTCAGCTTGGGCCGGTAGTAAAAGCGGTTCAAGCCATAAAGTCGAAGATTAGAAACCAGAAATTGAAAATAATTCTTTTTACGCCGGCTGGGAAACAGTTCGATAACAAATATGCCGCCGCCTTAGCCAAAGACTATAAACACTTAATTCTTATCGCCGGCCGGTATGAAGGAGTTGATGCGAGATTGAAGAAGATATTTAAACCGGAAGAAATTTCCATCGGTCCCTATGTTTTAACAGGCGGGGAACTGGCGGCAGCCGTTCTTGTTGACGCGATCTCTAGACAACTTCCGGGCGTGCTCGGTAAGGCAGAATCACTCGAAGAGAAACGTTTAGGCGTGGGCGTGCCGGTTTATACTCGGCCCGAGATTTTTGTTTATAAAGGCAAGAAGTACCGGGTGCCGAAAGTCCTCGTTTCAGGCAATCATGCCGAAATAGAGAAGTGGCGGCGCGACCATAGAAAAAGTCTTTGACTTTTCTCTTTTTGTAATGTAATTTTTTGACTGTGAAAGAGGCATCAGAAACATTAGAACTGGAGAATGATCAAGGGGAATCCTCGATTGATCCTAAAGATGCGGCTCTTTTTGAAGAGATGATGAGGGCCGGTGTTTTCTATGGCCGCTCTAAATCAAGGACCAACCCCTTAATGAAGAATTACATCCAGACCACGAGGGCGGGTTTTGAGGTGATTGACCTCGGCGAAACTATCGCCGGGCTAAAAACCGCGGCCGCAGTCGTCAAGGGAATAATCCAAAACAAGGGGTTAATTCTTATGGTTGGCACGAGCCCGGCAGTTAGATCAGCCATTAAGGAGTTAGCCCTCAAGTTCAACTTGCCTCACGTCACCGAGCGTTGGCTTGGCGGCACTCTCACCAATTTCAAGGTGATTAGCGGGAGAATTAATTTCTTCAAGAAGCTAAAGGAGGCAGAAGTAAGCGGGGAGTGGGAGAAGTATTCTAAAAAAGAGAAAGTTAAGCTTTCGCGAGAGCTTGCCAAGCTCGAAAGACTTTTCGCTGGGATGTCGATCCTCGAACGGTTGCCCGCACTTGTTTTTATTGCTGATTTAACCGCAAACGGAATAGCCGCGAGAGAAGCGAAACGCAAGGGGATTCCGGTAGTGGCCTTCGTCAATACCGACGCCGATCCCTCACTTGTTGATTATCCCATTCCGGCCAATGACCGTAATAGGAAGAGCGTTGAGCTCTTAATAAGAGGGCTTGATGAAGCCTTCACTATAGTTCCCCAAGAAGATGTTAAAGTCAGCTGACATTCAAGCGTTAAGAACCCAGACTGGAGCGGGGGTGGTGGATTGTAAGCATGCCTTGGAGGAAGCCGGGGGTAATGTCGATGAGGCGATTAAGATTTTGAAAGAGAGGGGGTTGGCTCGAGCCGCCTCGAGAGCCGAGCACGAGGCCGAAGCCGGTGTTATTGACGCCTATATTCATCAGGATAAAATCGGTGTTTTGTTCGAGCTCAATTGCGAAACTGATTTTGTGGCCAGAACCAGTGAGTTTAAAGAATTAGCTCACAATCTTTCGATGCAAATCGCGGCGATGAATCCCGAAAACGTTGAGGAATTTCTTGGGGGCAACTATATTAAAGATGAGACAAAAACCGTCGCCGATCTGATTAACGATGTTATTGCGAAAACCGGCGAGAATATTAAAATCGGAAGATTTATAAGATACGAGTTATGATTGATCTTTTTCTCGAACTGGCTTTAATGGTTTCCTTGGGCGTGATCGTCTATTTAATGGCGGTGGCTGTGCCTCGGGTAGGCGAAGAGGAGTCGGGCTCGACCAAAAGGAACGGTCGGACTAATAACTTGCCCCTTGAGGATTTCGATGCTCTCCTGAAGAACCTAAGGGATAAGCTGTTGCGCCGGACCAAAATCGTGATAATGAAAATCGATAATTTCTTGAGCCGGAAGTTGAAGCGCGAAGAATAATCGCTATAATAACGGAGGCGCGCAGGTGGTAGAGCGGTCAATTACACGAGACTGTAAATCTCGCGCCCTGACGGGCTACGGGGGTTCGAATCCCTCCCTGCGCACCGGCTTGCCGTCCTAGCTCAACGGTAGAGCAACAGTTTTGTAAACTGTAGGTTCCGGGTTCAAGTCCCGGGGACGGCTCACTCGCGCCGGAGTAGTTCAGTGGCAGAACGCATTCTTGGTAAGAATGAGGCCGAGGGTCCGATTCCCTCCTCCGGCTCACAACGATGGCTAAATCAATTTATTCGGAAAATTTAATCACTCTTCGATGTACCGTTTGCAAACGGAAGAATTACTATACCCGAAAAAATAAAAAGAAGGTGGAGAGGAAGTTAGAATACAAACGCTACTGTAAGTGGTGCCGTAAGCATACCCCTCACAAAGAAGCCAAAACTAAGGGTTAATTCCATGCGCTTCCGGGATAGGACAGAGGCTGGTCGGCTCTTGGCCGAACTCCTCCGGCATTACGAAGGGAAAGAAGTAGTTGTTTATGCTCTGCCTCGCGGCGGTGTTGTCCTGGGATTTGAAATTGCCAAGCGCCTTCAGGCGCCGCTCGATCTTGTTATTACCCGGAAAATCGGCCACCCCTTCAATCCTGAATACGCTATTTGTGCCGTGGCTGAAGACGGTCACCTGGTTTGTAATGAAGCCGAGCGGGCCGGGGTTGATCCCGAATGGTTTAGAAAAGAAGTGGAGAAAGAAAAAGAAGAAGCCAAAAGGAGACGCGAGGCTTATCTAGGGAAAAGAGAAACGCCTGCGGCTCGAGGGAAAACAGCCATTATTGTTGATGATGGAATAGCCACTGGCCTTACTTTAAAATTAGCTATTCAAGAACTAAAACATAAAGAGCCGGTAAAAATCGTGGTGGCAGTGCCGGTAGCGCCTCGGGATGTAGCCGAAGAAATCCGAAAAGAGGTTGACGAGTTCGTGGCCCTTGATATCCCGACGGCCTATTTAGGCGCAGTTGGCGCTTATTACGATTATTTCCCCCAAGTAAGCGACGAAGAGGTGGTAGAAATGCTCGAGGAACCCGGGCATTGACATATTGTTTCCACCCACCTTGACTCGGCGAGGCAGGTCCTTTATTATTGATCAGTAATCCGCAGACCGCAGGTATCCTGAAAAGGAATAAACTCGCCTGCCGAGGATGATAACTTTTAGCTGCGGACTGGACGCAGTTTTTTTTATGCCTATCACTAGAGCGAAAAAAGAAGAAATTTTCAGCGAGGGGAGTGAAAAAATTAGTCAATCCCGGTTTTTGATTTTTGCCGATTTCCAAGGAGTGGGGGTCAGCGAACTCCAGCAGTTAAGAAGGACCCTGGCTGAAGTCGGCGCTAACTTTAAAGTCATCAAAAAACGGATTTTAAGGCTTGTTCTTCGTGAGAGGTGATTTGATTTTGATCCAGTCAAGTTTAAGGGACAGGTGGGCACTGTTTTTGGGACCGATGAATTAGAGAAGATTATTGCTCCGGTTTATCATTTTTTGGAGGATAACGAGAGGTTCAAAATCTTGGGTGGTCTAGATTTAACTAGCAAAGAGGAGCTGTCAGCTGAAAAAATTATCGCCATTGGCAAGTTGCCCTCAAGGGGAGTGTTATTGGCCCAGCTCATGGGCGTGATGATTGCCCCGGTTCAGAAGTTAATGTATGTACTGGATATTTTGAGTAAAAGGTCGGAATCACCCGCCTCGCCTCGATAAGTTCTGCGAGTCGAAGCCGGGTAATTTGTTTAGATTATGGAAAAAGAAAAATTTATTGAAGAAGTCGGGAAAATGTCGGCAGTCGAGCTCGCCGAATTAGTGAAAGCAATGGAGGAAAAATTCGGTGTTTCCGCCGCGATGCCGGTGGCTGGTGCGGCTGAGGGACAAGCGGCTGAGGTCGCTGAAGAAAAAACCTCTTTTACGGTTATGCTTACTTCAGCTGGTGAGCAAAAAATCAATGTCATTAAAGCGGTTCGGGAAATAACCGGCTTGGGCTTAAAAGAATCTAAAGACCTAGTTGAGGGAGCGCCTCAAAAAGTTAAAGAGGGATTAAAGAAAGAAGAGGCCGAAGAGGCCAAGAGCAAACTAGAGGAAGCTGGCGCTACGGTAGAACTTCAATAGACGAAAGAGTGCCTTTTTAGGGGCGCTCTTTTGATTTATAGTAATGCCACGGGCAATTAGCTCAGTGGTAGAGCGTTCGGTTCACATCCGAAAGGCCGCTGGTTCGATTCCAGCATTGCCCACCATAATCCATTAAAAGGTCGACGAAGTATAGGCCAATAAAGAATGAGCAAAAAAGTTTTAGCTATTAGTCTCTCTGCCCTTTTAGTCATTTCGTCTTTGTTTTTGGGTGGTTTTATTTTGGCTTATCAGGCCGATGCCGACACAGACAATGATGACGAAATGGCCGAGGAAGAAGAACTGAATGATGAGGAAGACGAGGAATTAGAAGACGAAGATGTGGAAGACGAGGAAGACGAGGATGAGGACGAAGATGATGAGGTGGAGGACATCACCGAGGTTGAACTCGATGATATCCCCCTTCGTTTCGGCAAGTTTGAGTTGGGGGGTACGGTGACGGCAACCAACACTGCCAATTCTACGATTACCGTTAATGGCCTCTCGGTGAACGTGGCTGGAGCGAATATCCACCGGGGGAACGAAACAAGCCTTAGCTCGGTGCTCGTGGGAGACAGGGTTCGGATGAGCGGTCGAGTAGAAGACGGCGCGCTTAAAGCCGAGAGGGTGATCGCGTTAAAGTCTCCTCACTCTGGTCCAGGCGGAGGCGGTCTGCTTGAAGCTCTAAGAGAGGAAATCCGGGAACAAATTCGGAACATTCTCGAACAGATCGAGGATTTGAGGGAGCGGCTTAAAGCGCAACAGGGCGAAAGTTAGGAAGGTCTGACTTCCCAAGGTTTCTTAATTAGTAATATAGTTTAGAAAACGGGGCCTTAGCCCCGTTTTCTTTTTTAAAAGCAGGGAGTGGATAATGTGTTGATAAGTAAGGCGGATGAGTTTCTAATTTCGGCTCAAATAAATACTTTTCGTGTTTTTAATCGAAAAGAAATTTCTTTGACTCAAGATCGGGTTGTGGCTTAAGATTACTTAAAAGTGGGGAAAAGTGGATAAGTATGTGGAAAACCCCACTTTTCTGTGGATAAGTCTCGAGATTATAAGATTATGCTGATCGGGGAATTTCATCACAGTCTTGATCTTAAGGGGAGAATCGCCATCCCCTCAAAATTCAGAAGCAAAATTTCTGGCGGGGCTATCATTACCCGCGGCCTTGATCATTGCCTTTTCGTTTTTACTAAAAAGGATTGGCAAGTCTTAGCTCAAAAATTAATTAGTCTGCCGCTGGCCCAAGCTAATTCCCGGGCTTTTGTCAGGTTGATGCTGGCTGGCGCGGCTGATGCGGACCTTGACTCCCAGGGGAGAATTTTGGTTCCTGATTATTTAAGGAGTTACGCCGGTCTCAAGAAATCCGCTAGTGTGATCGGCGTCTATAACCGATTGGAAATCTGGGATGACCGCACCTGGGAGCAGTATCGAAAGAAAACTGAAGGCTCCTCGGATGAGATTGCGGAGAAGATGGCTGATCTGGGGATTTAGATGGCAGCGCCCGTTCTTTTAAATCAGGTTTTGGAAGCGCTTCGATTGAGCCCAAGTAAATTCATTATTGACGGGACGCTCGGTGCTGGCGGACACGCGAGGTCGATCATCGAACGATTAGCGTCAGGCGGAATTTTCTTGGGCCTAGATTGGGACGAGACAGCCGTTAGGTCGTTCGAGGAATCGATGAAGGGACCGAGGGTTGGTTCGGCGAGGGTTATTTTGCGAAACAGGAATTACGTCGATTTACCCGAAGTTCTCGAAGAGGAAAAGTTGGGCAAGGCTGATGGGTTGCTTCTCGATCTCGGTTTCTCGGTCGAACAACTCGGAATTGGCCGAGGATTCAGTTTCAATCGCGATGAGCCCCTTATGATGACTTATAACGCTAAGAGGCCGCCGACCAGCGAGATCCTCAAGCGATTGAAACAAGACGAGCTCGAGAAAATTATCCGTCGTTTCAGCGATGAGCGTTACGCAGGAAGAATCGCCGCTCTTATTTACGAAAGAGAAAAACAGGAACCGATTATGACGAGCGGCGAGTTGGCTCGAGTGATCCGCCAAGCCGTGCCCCGAGGATACGAGAGGGGAAGAATCGATCCAGCCACGAGAACCTTTATGGCCCTAAGAATCTATGTGAACGACGAGATGGAGAATCTGGAGGGGTTGCTTAAAAATCTGACCCAGATTGTGAAATCCGGAGGCCGAGTAGCCGTCATTTCTTTTCACTCTCTCGAAGATCGTTTAGTGAAGAACCACTTCCGGGAGGGGGCGAAAAGAGGCGAGCTCGTCCTCATTAATAAAAAGCCCATTAGGGCAACTGATGAAGAAATTAAAGAGAATCCGAGGAGTCGAAGCGCCAAACTAAGAGTCGCCGAAATAATTTAATAGTTCGACAGGCTCACCATAAAAAAATGACCATTGTTCAACCAAATAAATATCGAGATATCCGCCGGTTAATCCTGGCTCTGGGTTCGATTCTTGTCGCCACATTTACTATTGTTGTTTTTGACTATATCGAGACGGTCAACTTAAGGCACGAACTTTCGAACCGGAATGAATCCCTCGAAGAGATGAAAGTTAAAAACGCCGAGCTGAAAAACCAGTTCTATAATCTGGTTGACGCTTCCAACTTAGAAAAACTGGCGGCTGAAAAAGGGTTCGTTCAAGATCGTAATCCGCAATGGGCGCTCGAATCACCCTTTTAATAATTGGTTTTAGTGTTTTTTACGCGTTCCTGATTTTTAATATTTACAATCTTCAGGTTACTAAAAATGATTACTATAGCGCCCAAGCTGCTTCAATCAATCGTTTAGCCGGCCTCTTATCTCCCCGGCGAGGGGAAATTTATTTTACCGATAAAGACGGCAGTCGCATTCCGGTTGCCATTAATAAAGATTATCCGGCTATTTTTGCGGTGCCGAGCGAGATCGAAGACCCCCTCGAGGCAGCCGAGGTCTTGGCTAACATCAGCGGCCGCGATCGGACGGAATTAGTCGAAATTTTGAGCAAGAAAGATGACCCTTATGAACCGATTGTGGAACGGGCGACTTCGGCTCAAATCGAACTGCTTAATCAATATAAAATTCCCGGTGTTTATGCCGGAAGCGACCAGGCTCGTTTTTATCCCCTCGAGGCAGTGGCGGCCCATCTTATTGGTTTTACTTCAGTTGACGAAGAAAATCCCGGCGGCCGTTATGGCCTTGAAGCTTATTGGGAGAACGAACTTGGCGGAGAGGCGGGGCTAAGCGAAGGAGATAAACTCGTCTCGCCGGAGCCAGGCCAGAATATCTATCTAACCATTGACCGAAACATCCAAGTTCAGGCTGAAAATATTCTTGAAAAGTTGATTAGCGATTACCGGGCTCAAGGCGGAACGGTAATAGTGGCCGATCCCCGGACGGGCAAGATTTTAGCTCTGGGCAGCTATCCTGATTTCGACCCTAATAATTATGGTCAGTTTCCGGTGGCCGACTTCCTGAATCCGGCGGTTCAGGCGGTTTACGAACCAGGCTCGATTTTTAAAGTAATCACTATGGCCGCCGCCATGGATGCCGGTAAAATCACGCCAGAGACCACTTTTTATGATTCCGGTTCGCTGACCTTGAATGGCCGGACTATTAAAAACTGGGATCTTAAAGCGCACGGAACAGTAACAATGATGAACGTAATCGAGAAATCGATTAACACCGGTGCCGCCTTTGCCGAACGCGCCCTGGGAAATCAAGCTTTTTATAATTATCTAGTTAAATTTGGTCTTAAAGATAAAACCGAAATTGATCTACCAAGCGAAGTTGTGGGCAGCCTTGAGCCGCTTGAGGTTGACCCCCGGGAAATTAATTTCGCCACTGCTAGTTTTGGCCAGGGAATTTCGATGACGCCGATTCAGCTTTTGACTGCCATTAGCGCCATTGCTAACCACGGCGTGATGACGAAACCCTATGTTGATGCTCGAGAAGAACCCGAGGTGGTGGGGAGGGTGGTTTCTGAAGAAGCGAGCCGGCAAGTGGTTGAAATGATGGTCTCGGCGGTAAACAAGGCCGAGATTGCGAGAATCCCTGGTTACAATGTGGCTGGTAAAACCGGCACGGCTCAAGTGCCGAATTTCGCTACGGGCGGCTACACCGACGAAGTTATTAATACCTATATTGGTTTTGCCCCGGCCTACGATCCGCAGTTCATTATTATGATTAAAATGAACAAACCTGCCGGTGCGCCTTTGGCGGGTCTCACTGTTGTGCCGGCCTTTCGGGAGTTGGCTCAATTCGTGATTAATTACTACAACATTCCGCCAGATAATATTGGCCAGTAAACCAAACTTTGTTATGATGGCGATGAGCCGCTATCGTCTAGTCTGGCCTAGGACGCATGGTTCTCATCCATGTAACTCGGGTTCGAATCCCGATGGCGGCGCAAAATCATAGATTTTGTTAAGCTTATTAAGATGGCTTCTTTTGAAGAGGCGATAAAAAAGTATCCGGAGCAGTTTAGTTACGAACCGGAGGTTAAGAATCCCGCGTCGGCCAAATTTAGTAAGTTTGTGATTGCCGGTATGGGCGGCTCTGGTTTAGTGCCTGAACTTATTAAGGCGCTGAAACCAGAGTTTGATATTATCCCTCATCACGACTACAACTTACCCACTATTTCCGAAGAGGAGTTACGTAACCGACTTTTAATCGCTGTTTCTTACTCTGGTAACACTAAGGAAACAATTAATTTCTTTAATCAGGCGCAGAGCCATGGTTTAAATGTTAGCGTCATCACCACCGGCGGCGAACTTTTATCTTTGGCCAAAGAGAAGAATGTCCCCTATATTCAGATTCCTGAGATCGGCGTCCCGCCCCGAATGGCTGTTGGTTCAATGGTAAGAGCGTGCCTTAAATTAATGGGTGAGAAGGCGTTGCTTGAAGAATTAAAAGAGTTGAGCGCCTCACTCGAGCCAATGCGCTGGGAAAAACAGGGGGAAGAGCTGGCCGCTCGACTTTTCAATAAGGTCGCCATCATTTACACCTCGGTTCGCAATCAAGCCCTAGCTTATAACTGGAAAATAAGATTGAACGAAACAGGGAAAACCCCAGCCTTTTTTAATGTCTTGCCCGAGCTTGCTCATAACGAAATAGCCGTTCCGGCGGATAAGCCCTATCCGTTTTTTATCCTTGTTAAGGACGATGAAGATAATTCTCGAATAAAAAAGGGAATGGATTTCTTGGAGCAGATTTATCTCACAGCCGGAAGATGGACGATTTCGTTACCTCTCGAGGGAGAATCAAGACCAGCGCGATTTTTCAACTCGATTCTTCTAGCTGATTGGACGAGTTTCTATCTTGCTCGAAAATTGGGGTTCGCATGGGATGAGGCATCGATGATCGAGAGATTCAAGAAATATGGTCAAGGATAGACTGATTCTTTTCTTTTTTCTTTCCAGCTTCCTTTTTATTACGCTGGCGGGACTCGTTGGTTATGTCGGCCTGCCCCAGAATCCGGGCGGCCCGTTGATTATTAAGTTAAACCGATCGAGCGACCAGATTGATTTAGCCGGTGGGGTCGGCACTTTCTTCGGTGTTTTAGGAGTGGTTTTCACAATGTTTTTGATTAACTTATTTTTGGCTTGGCAGATTTACCAGAGGGATCGTTTCTTTTCCTATGTGATCGGGGCAGGGACGTTAGTTGTTTCACTCCTTTTTTTGATAGTGTCTGGGGTAATTGCGACCCTGAATTAGGATTGACTTGACTCTTTGGGTCTGGCCAAGTTTAATAGAAAAGCTATGTTTGCTGTAATCGAGACCGGCGGGAAGCAGTATAAGGTTTCTCCGGGAGATAAAATTAAAATCGAGAAAGTGGAGGCGCCGGAGGGCGGCGACTTCGTTTTCGACAAGGTGCTCCTCTTAAACAACGAGAAAGAGGTAAAAGTCGGCGAACCGTATCTCGAGGCAGCCAAAGTTGAGGCTAAGGTTCTTCGGCAAGCCAGGGCTAAAAAAGTAATTGTTTTTCGTTATCATTCCAAGACCCGTTATCGTAAAAAGAAAGGCCATCGTCAACCATTCACCGAAGTAGAAATCACTAAAATCAGCGGCTCCTAACCTGCCTCGCCGAGTCAAGGCGGGGAGGCCGCTGATTTTGATGATATAATTTGAGTACGATGGTCAGGTTTTATAACACCCTCTCGCGGAAGAAGGAGACATTTAGACCAATCTTAAAGAAAACCGTTCGGCTCTATACTTGCGGCCCTACGGTTTATTATTTTGCCCATATCGGCAACCTCCGCACCTATATTTTTGAAGATATTCTCCGGCGGACTTTGGAGTATAACGGCTATCGGGTCAAGCACGTGATGAATATCACTGATGTCGGCCACTTAACCGGCGATCGAGATATGGGTGAGGATAAACTCGAGAAAGAAGCCAAAAAGGAGCGTAAATCAGCCTGGGATTTAGCTCGATTCTATACCAAGTCGTTTTTTAGCGACACCAAGAAGTTAAATATTTTACCGCCCCATCATTTAGCTCGGGCTACCGATTATATCAAGGAGCAGATTAAGCTGGTTCAGGTTTTAGAGAAAAAGGGTTATACCTATCGAACTTCAGACGGCATTTACTTCGATACTTCAAAACTGAAAGATTACGGCAAGTTAGCCAAACAGAACTTAAAAGAATTAAAAGAAGGAGCGCGGGTTGAGAAAAATCCGGAAAAAAGAAATCCAACGGATTTTGCGCTTTGGAAATTTGCGAAGCCTGGCGAGAAGCGGCAGATGGAATGGAACTCGCCCTGGGGCAAACATTCTTTTCCCGGTTGGCACATTGAGTGTTCAGCCATTTCTACTCAAATTCTCGGCCAGCCGTTTGATATTCATACTGGCGGCGTTGATCATATTCCGATTCACCACACGAACGAAATCGCTCAAAGCGAGGCGGCTTACGGCAAACCCTTGGCCCACTTTTGGCTCCACGGCGAATTTCTAGTGCTCGACAAAACCCGGATGGGTAAATCAGAGGGCAATATCATCACGCTCCCAAAATTAATTGATAAAGAATACGACCCCTTGAGTTATCGTTATTTGGTTCTTAACGCCCATTACCGCTCAAAACTTAAATTCACTTGGAAGGCGCTTGAAGCTGCTGAAAATGGCCTAGCTAATCTTCATCGTGAAATCGCTCATCTTATTTTCCTTCAAGACGAGAAAGCTCGGGGCGAAACCAACCTAAAAAAGAAATATGAAAAAGATTTTCTCGAGGCCATTAATAATGACTTGGATATGCCTCGGGCCTTGGTAGTTCTTCAGCGTCTGCTTCAGTCTCGCTTGAGCCCGAAGATTAAAATTGAGCTCGTTTTTAAATTCGATAAGGTTTTGGGTCTTGATTTGCTTCGAGCCCGCGATTTACTGAAATTGCCCCCTCAAGTCAAAAAGATTGTTAAGGAGAGAGAGAAAGAAAGGACCCATAAACAGTTTGTTCAGGCCGACCGCTTGAGAAAAAGGGTAGAGGCGTTAGGATATACCATAGAAGATACGCCTCAAGGACCCTTCGTATGGCTGAAAAGAATTTAAGACTACCGCCTCAAGACCTCGAAGCTGAACAGTCGGTTTTGGGTTCATTGATGCT
This sequence comes from Minisyncoccota bacterium, assembly GCA_036517755.1. GTDB lineage: Bacteria > Patescibacteriota > Minisyncoccia > UBA6257 > Colwellbacteraceae > JACOXB01. Next base: position 19,740 of record DATDUH010000010.1, read on the forward strand.
GGATAAAGAAGCGATTACCGCTGTCGCTGATTTGCTCGCTCCCAACGATTTTTATAAAAAGGCCAACGAGATAATTTACCGGGCGGCTCTTGAACTTTGGGATGACCGGGAGCCGATTGATATTTTAAGTGTGAGCGCCGCTCTTAAAAAAAGCGGCGAATTGAAAGAAATCAGCGGGGTTGGGTATCTGACCGAACTTGTGAATTCAGTGCCGAGTGCTTTTCACGTGAGTCATTATGCCAAAATCGTTAAGGAAAAAAGTGTTTTAAGGAGTTTGATCAACGCCTCGGCTCAAATAACCGAGGAAGCCCTAACCTCTAAAAACGATATTGAAAAATTACTGGACGACGTTGAGCAAAGAATCTTTGCTATTTCTCAGCGCTCGATTGCCAAGAACTTTATTCATATTGGCGAGGGACTTAAAGAAGCCTATGAACGGATAGAGAGGCTACACCGGGGAGAAGGAGCGGGCTTGCGGGGCGTAGCCACTGGTTTTATCCAGCTTGATAATATTCTCTCCGGTCTTCAACCGTCTGATTTGATTGTGGTCGGCGCCAGGCCCTCTTTCGGTAAGACCGCTTTTGTTATGGATATTGCCCGCCATATCGCGGTTAATCTTAAAAAACCAGTCGGAGTTTTCTCTTTGGAAATGAGTCGGCCCCAGGTCGAGGATCGCCTGATCGCGGCTGAAGCTCAAGTTGATCTCTGGAAGCTAAGAACCGGTCGGCTGAAGGATGAAGTGGAATTTGAGATGCTGGCTGCCGCTGCCGATCGATTGCGTCCAGCGCCTTTATATATTGATGACAGCCCTTCGCCAAATATTGTCGAGATGCGCTCAATGGCGAGACGCCTTCAGGCCGAGCAGGGAGAGTTGAGTTTAATCGTGGTTGATTATCTTCAGTTAATCGAGCCCCGGAGAACCACTGACAGCATGGTCCAACAGGTGACCGAGATCTCCCGGGGCCTTAAAAGTTTAGCCAGGGAGCTTAATGTGCCGATCATCGCCGTTTCCCAGCTTTCCCGGGCGGTTGAACAGAGGGGGATTAAAAGGCCCCAGCTGGCAGATCTCCGCGAATCCGGCGCGATTGAGCAGGATGCGGATGTAGTTATTTTTCTTTATCCTCGAAGCCAAGATTCCATTGATGCGCCGCCGACTGATGACAATACGGTTGAGTTGATTGTGGCTAAACACCGGAATGGGCCCCTCGGAACAGTGCGCTTATTCTTTGACAAACAGCGGGTGAGTTTCCAGAATCTCGAACAAACCTATGCAGGTACCGAAGCCGATCAAGCGTTTCGCTGAGATTTTTGCCGGTCTTCCGGGCATTGGTCCGAGGCAGGCGATTCGGCTGGCTTTTTATTTTATCCAACAGGGAGTAGATTTCGAGCACTCTACCTCTCAAGTGATTGCTGACCTTAGAAAAATTAAACTTTGCCGGCAGTGTTTTTATATTCACGAGAATACGAGTGGGCTTTGTGATATTTGCGAGGATAAGAAGAGAAACCAAGGCGTGATTGCGATTGTTGAGAAAGAAACCGATGTGATGTCGATTGAGAATACGGGTAAGTTTAGCGGCCGTTATTTAATTATCGGGGATTTGCGAAAAACCGGCGTCTTGGAGGCGGAACAGCGCCTGCGACTTACGAGCTTAAAAGCCTGGATTGAGAAAGAATTAGGCGGCAAAGCCAAAGAGATTATAATTGCCTTAAATCCAACGCCCCAAGGCGACTTGGCTGCTTCCATTATTAAAGAAGAGCTAAAAAATCTGGCGACGACGGTCACGCGGCTTGGGCGAGGTATCCCCGCCGGCGGCGAAATCGAGTTTGCTGACGAGGAAACCCTAGGAAGCGCCATCGAGAGGCGAGGGTAGGGGTTGACAATAAGATAGCCGTTCGTTAAATTTCGCAATTGAGATTGTTACTAATGACTGAAAAAGAGAGAAAGGCGGAAAAAGATAAGAAAGAGCCGGAAACAGAGGTTCTGCGCCTGACTAAAGAGAGGGACGAGTACTTAGCTGGCTGGCAGCGGGCGAAGGCTGACCTTATAAACTATAGAAAGGAAGAATTAAAGCGACTTGAAGAAATAGCGCGATTCGGCAATGCGGATTTAGTTTTAGAATTGCTTTCGGTCCTTGATTCTTTCGATCTAGCCCTTGCCACCCTCGATAAAAGCGAGGCCGTAGAGAAGGGAATTTACCTTATCAAATCGCGCTTGGAGGATATTTTAAGGAAGAGAGGACTCAAAAGAATAGAAGTTAAAAAAGGCGAAATTTTTAATCCGGCCCTACATGAGGCGGTGACGATGGTAGAGGGAGGAGAAACAAATACTATCGCGGAGGAGCTGGAGGCCGGCTATCTCTTTTATGACAAGGTCTTGAGACCGGCCAGAGTAAAGGTCTACAAGTGAATTTTGTATCGTGTATTATGTATGGCGTATGCGTAATACATAATTCGAAATACTAAATACAAAATACTATGCCCAAGATACTAGGAATTGATTTAGGCACCACGAACTCGGCCATAGCCGTGGTCGAGGGCGGTGAGCCGCGGATTCTAGAGAATGCCGAGGGCAATCGAACCACGCCTTCGGTTACAGCTATTTCCCGTTCCGGCGAAAGACTGGTTGGCCTTTTAGCTAAAAGGCAGTCTATTACGAACCCGGCAAACACGATTTTTTCAGTTAAGCGCTTGATCGGTCGGCGGTTTTCTGATCCAGCAGTCGAGCGCGATAAAAGCTGGCTTCCGTTTGAGTTGAGAGAGGCGGCTGATGGGGGGGTGGAAATTAAAATGTCAGATCGTTGGTACAAACCCGAAGAGATCTCGGCCATGATTCTTGCCAAATTAAAAGCTGACGCCGAAGCCAAGCTAGGGGAACCAATTGAGGAGGCGGTGATTACGGTGCCGGCTTATTTTGACGACTCCCAAAGGCAGGCCACTAAAAACGCGGGCGAAATTGCCGGATTCCGCGTGCGTCGGATTATTAATGAGCCGACCGCGGCCGCTTTGGCCTACGGTCTTGATAAACAGAAAAACGAGCAAATCGTGGTTTATGATTTTGGCGGCGGCACTTTTGATATTTCAGTGCTCGAGGTGGGTGACAATGTGGTTGAGGTTAAAGCCACCGGCGGTGATACCCATCTCGGCGGTGATGACTTTGATAAAAAAATTATTGACGAACTAGTAGCTGAATATAAAAAACAGGAGGGGATTGATATTAGTAAAGATCCATTGGCCCTTCAGCGATTAAAAGAAGCGGTTGAGAGAGCTAAACACGAGCTTTCAACTTCGCTCGAAACCGAGATTAATCTGCCCTACATCAGTTCAGATGCTTCTGGGCCCAAACATTTCTTAATGAAACTAACTCGGGCCAAACTTGAGGAATTAGTCAGGGAGTATATTGACCGCTCGATCAAGCTAGTGGAAGAAACGGTAACAGCCGCGCCGCCCAAAGGAGCAGGATTGAAACTTGAAGATATTGATGAACTAATTCTTGTTGGCGGTCAGACCCGAATGCCAGCCATGCGGGAAGCGGTTAAGAATCTTTTTAGCAAGGAACCTCATCTCTCAATTAATCCTGATGAAGTGGTAGCCATCGGCGCCGCGGTCCAGGCCGGCATTTTCCAAGGCGATATTAAAGACGTGCTCTTACTTGATGTGACGCCGCTCTCCTTAGGACTTGAAACTTTGGGCGGGATCTTCACCCGATTAGTTGATAAAAATACCACTATCCCCACTGCCAAAACCCAGATTTTTTCAACCGCCGCTGATAACCAAACTTCGGTCGAGATTCACGTGCTTCAAGGGGAAAGGGGAATGGCGGTTGATAATAAAACCCTGGCCAAGTTTCATTTAGATGGTATCCCGCCGGCTGCTCGAGGTATGCCTCAGGTCGAGGTCACTTTTGATATTGATGCGAACGGCATTCTAAACGTTAAAGCGGCTGATAAAGCGACTGGTAAAAGCCAAGAGGTGAGGGTTGAAGCCTCAACTGCCTTAAGTAAAGAGGAGGTGGGACGATTGAAGACCGAGGCTGAAATTCATGCTGGCGAGGACAGAAAGAAAAGGGAATTGGCTGAAGTCAGAAATCAGGCCGAGGCACTTCTTTATACAGCTGAAAAAACTCTTAGAGAAAACGGGGAGAAGATTAAAGCCGAGCTTAAAGAGGAGGTGACGAAGAAAACCGAGGAGTTGAAGAAAGCGATCCCCGGCAATAATAAAGCCGAAATAGATTCGGCCGTAGCCAACCTTTCTTCTGCACTTCAAAAAATCGGCGAATCATTGTACAAAGAGAACAAGGAAGACGATGAGTCTTCCACTCCTGAAGGTGGAACTACCCAAGGCAGTTAGCAAACCCAGCTCGTTAACTACCGTTAAAGTTTATTCGCTGATCGGCTTAGTGACGGCCGTCGCCCTGGTCGCGAGTTATTTTTTTAGTATTGACCGGGTTTCAATCGGCGTTTTTCTAACGGTTGTTTTTCTATCCCTTTTTATTATTGAGGTCATACTTTTAGACGAGCGGCGCTACTTGCCTGGGGCGATTTTTGCCAATATCTTGGGCCTTAGTTTATTTTTCTTCCTCGCCTTTTCCTGGTTTTTTGTCGGGGCTCTCCTGGCGCTGGCGGTCTTTTTGGCTTTGGCTGCTTATCGGGGTAAGCGGGAGATGAAAAATATGATTAAGATCCACTTTTTTAAGGCGAGCCGGATTATTTTGGGTTCAGCTATCACTGCCCTCGTCATATTTTTTAGCCTGCTTTTGGTTTTGAATAATGGATTCGCGGTTAAAAGACAAAGCGTTGATCGATTCGTTGAGGTGGCAATGACGCCCGTGCTCAGGCGTTACGTGCCTAGTTTTACGCCCGAGATGAAAACCGGTGATTTTTTCAAAAGCATGGCTGAATCAGAGGCCGCCGGCCAGTCGGATTTTGCTAAGTTGTCCCCGAAAACCCGGACCCAGCTTATCAATCAAGCAGCGGCCGAGAGCGAAAAACAATTCGAGGAATATCTCGGAGCTGAACTTGATCCCGAAGGAACAGTCAGCGGAAATATGTATAACGTGATTTCCTTCAAGCTCAAAGGCCTAACCCCCGAAGCCCGGCTTTATCTGGGCCTAGCCTTTGTCGGCATTATCTGGCTTTCAATTAAAAGCCTGGAATTCATTATCTACTTACCCCTGGCCCTACTCGCTTTTATCATTTACGAGTTGCTCTTTGTTTCCAACTTCATCGTGATTCAGTTGGAGCCGGGTAGCCGCGAGGTTGTCGCCATTAAGTAGCTAATTTATAATAACTCCCGCGATGAGAGATTATTACGAAATTTTGGGTGTTTCGCGGAACGCCTCTAGAGAGGAAATTAAAAAGGCTTATCGCCGCTTGGCTCACGAACACCACCCGGATAAGGGCGGCGGCGATGGCGAGAAATTTAAAGAGATTAACGAGGCTTATCAGGTGCTTTCGGATGAAGAGAAGCGGCGTCAGTATGACCAGTTTGGCCAGGTTTTTGGCCCGGGGTTTGCCGGTGCTGGGGGGGCTGGTGGTCCTTGGAGTTGGAATGTTGACTTCGGTGATATTAGCGATTTCGCTGATTTTGAAGAAGTTTTTGGTGCCTTTTTTGAGGGCCTAGGCTTAGGTAAAAAGCGTCGCACTTATCGGCGGGGTTCGGATTTAGAACTGGGGCTTGAGTTGACCCTGGAGGAGGTAAAAGTCGGAAAAGTGGCTGAGGTTGAGTTTCGAAGCCAAGTTGAGTGTGTCAAATGCGCCGGCTTGGGGTATAAAGCCGAGGCCGGGCTTAAAAAATGCGATTACTGTGATGGCCGGGGCGAGATTAAAGAAGCCAAAAACACTTTCTTCGGCAGTTTCGCTCAAGTGGTAACTTGTAAATTCTGTCGCGGTTTAGGCCAGATCCCGAACGAAGCGTGTGCCGATTGCCGGGGCGAGGGCCGGGTTAAAGGTAAGAAAAAGATAAAAGTAGAAGTGAGAGCCGGCGTGGCTGGGGGCCAGATAATTAGGGTCAAAGGAATGGGAGAGGCTGGCGAGCGCCAAGCTGGTACCGGCGATCTTTACGTCAGGGTTAAAGTAAAACCCCATCCGATTTTCGAACGACGGGGTAATGATCTTTATCACCGCCCGATTATGGTGAGTTTGGTTGATTTGCTTTTGGGCAAGAAGCTCAAAATTAAAAATCTTGAGGGAAAGGAGATCGAAGTGGCGGTGCCGCCTGGTTCTGATTTGAACGAGGAAATTAGGGTTCGGGGCCAGGGGATGACGAAAGACGGCGATTTGGTAATTAAACTTCAAGCCAAAACCCCAAAACACTTAAGCGCCAAAGCTAAAAAATTACTTGAGGATTTAAGAAGGGAATTAGGGGATTAGGGGATTAGGATCTCGGTTTTTGTCCGCCCGGCAGGATTCGAACCTGCGACCATCTGCTTAAAAGGCAGCTGCTCTACCAGCTGAGCTACGGGCGGCCCTTGGGACTACCGGTACATTAATTTACCCCATTTAGATTCACTTTTCAAACTTGAACTCTCCAAATATAATAAGGTCTGATCATAATTTTATGAAATCCCGTAAGGCTAGTTTGGTTATTCTCGTCATGGTTCTTCTGCTTTCGGTGCTGGCGGGATTTTTTGTTTATCCGCGATATTTAGGAAGTAAATATCTGCCGTGGCGCTTGGGACTTGATCTCGTTGGTGGGACGAGCCTCGTCTATCAGGTTGATTTAGCTGACATTCCGACAGACCGCCATGATGAGACTGTTGCTGGTTTGAAAGAAGTGGTTGAAAAACGAGTTAATATTTTTGGCGTTACCGAACCGAAAGTAACGGTTGCCCAAAAAGGGGATAATTACGAATTACTCGTAGATTTAGCCGGAGTTAAGGATTTAAAGGAGGCGGTGCGGTTGATTGGCGAAACACCGGTCTTAGATTTTCGAGAAGTGGTTCAGGTTGATGACCAGATTGCCTATATCCCGACTCAACTGACTGGCCGTTATATTAATTCGGCGAGTCTCTCCTTCGACCAGCTGAATAAACCAGTGGTGGCCCTTGAATTCAATGAGGAAGGAGCGAAAATCTTTGAAGAATTGACGGCTCGGAATGTGGGTATGCCGCTTGCCATTTTTCTTGATAACGAATTGAAGGACGCGCCGATTGTTCAGGAGAAAATCTCGGGCGGTCGGGCTCAAATCAGCGGCGGCGGGGCTGGTTTTACTGCTGATGAAGCCCGGCAGTTGGTTGAACGATTTAACGCCGGAGCCTTGGCCGCTCCGATTAAACTTATTAACCAAAGGACAGTAAGCCCCTCGGCTGCCGAAAACGCCCTAAGGGACATCATAGTTGCGGGACTCATCGGCACAGCCGTAGTCATGCTTTTTATGGTTCTTTATTACCGACTTTTCGGTGTTTTTGCCGTGCTGGCCCTTTCAATTTACGCAGTCTTGGCCCTGGCCCTTTTTAAAGTGATTCCCAATTTCACGATGACTTTAGCTGGAATCGCCGGTTTTATCCTTTCGATCGGGATGGCCGTTGATGCCAATATCTTGATTTTTGAGCGGACTAAAGAAGAAAAAAAGAGAGGATTGGCTCGGAAGGAGGCGATTGAAGAGGGTTTCCGGCGAGCCTGGCCCTCGATCAGGGATTCGAATACGACCACCATTATTACCTCCATCATCCTTTATTATTTCACCACCAGCTTTGTTAGGGGGTTTGCCTTGACCCTGGGACTCGGTGTCCTTCTAAGTATGTTTTCGGCTATCTTTGTGACCCGAACAATGTTAAGAGTTTTTCTTGAAACCGGAGAAGTCCGAACCTAAAATGGAACGAATACTAAAATATAAAACTTTCTTTCTTTACTTCTCTCTGGCGATGATTTTAGCTGGCGCCGTAAGCGTTTTGGTTTTCGGGTTTGAATTGGGGATCGACTTTAAGAGCGGCTCGCTTTGGCAGCTCGGAATTCCGAATACAAACCCGGAACAAGTTAAAGAATTTTTCGTTACCGAGCTTAACCTCGGCGAAGTCAATGTGGCTTATGATTCAGCGAATCAAATTTACTCCATGTCCTTTCGAGAAATATCCGAAGCTGATCGCCAAACTTACCTGGGGTCGCTTCAAGAGCGTTTCGGCAACGAAGTTCAAGACTTGGACTTCTTAACTATTAGTCCTTCAATTTCGGCAGAATTGAGACAAAAAGCCTTTTGGGCCATCGGTCTTGTGATGGTCGCCATTTCGATCTATCTGACCTTTGCTTTTCGCAAAGTTTCGCGGCCAATCAGTTCCTGGAAGTACGGATTGATTACCCTTATAACTCTGATTCATGACGTGGTTATCCCAGCCGGACTTTTTGCCTTTCTAGGTTATCTTTGGGGTATCACCATTGACACCAATTTCGTGGTTGCCCTGCTCGTGGTGATGGGATTTTCGGTTCACGACACCATTGTTGTTTTCGACCGAGTCCGGGAGAACCTGCTTATCTATAGAGACAAACTGAAGCTCTCGGAGATTGTGGACAAAAGTATTCTCGCCACGATTCACCGTTCAATTAATACCTCCTTGACCCTGGTTTTAGTCCTCGTTGCCCTCTATTTTATGGGGCCGTCGAGCATCCGGCTCTTTACCCTTGCCATTCTCGTGGGCGTTATAAATGGCACCTATTCTTCGATTTTTTTCGCGAGCCCCTTACTCTTGGTGGCTGAGAAAATAGGCCACCGGCGTTAGGGCTAGCCCGGGTGACACCGATCGCCCTAGGGTTTACCCCCCCCCTTTTCAAATCGGCCGTTTTATTGTAATATTGGGTTATTAACCGACTAAGGAAGGTTTCAGGCACTATAATGAAACAATGCTAAGCACAAAAGAGGGTTTTGATCTCGATGCCTTAATTAATGAGGCGTTAGATCAGGCCGATAAAAGAACCAGGCGGATTGTGAGCCATCGTTACGGGCTCGAGGCACCGGAGACAAAGACTCTGGCTAAGCTGGGGGATGAATATGGTTTGACGAGAGAGCGGGTCAGACAGATTGAAGCCGCTTTTCTTGATTCGATTAGGGCTAAAATTAAGGCTCACGAGGAAGCCGCCAAATTTCTTAAACTGGTGGAGCAGTATCTTGCCGATGTCGGGGGACTCCGGCGAAGTGATTTTTTGGCTCGTGACTTTTCCATTATTCTCGACGATAAACGCGGCGAAGATTTGCTTTACAACCAACTTCATTTTCTGGCTAAAGTTTTGGAAGAGCCCCTAATTAATCGACCGAACGAAGACTGGCATCTTGTTTGGTACACCGAACCAAAAGTTTTGGAGAGAGCCGAAGAACTGGTTCGCCATCTTTTGAACCTGGATAAACACGATTTTAATCGATATCTTGCAATTGTCGTTCCTAAATTTAAATTACCCGAACCCTTGATCGTAAACTATTTGACTCTTTCGAAAAGATTTGCCACCGGCCCCTACGGCGATTTGGGGGCTGATCACTGGGTCCACGTGGCGCCGAAAACAGTGCGCGATAAGGCCTACCTCGTGCTCGAGAAATCTTCGAACCCGCTTCACTTTACCGAAATTGCTCGTTTAGTTAATAGTTTAGATGAGCGGAAAAGGGCTCCGGCGACGGTTCACAATGAGTTAATTCGTGATCCGCGGTTTGTTTTGGTAGGTCGGGGCACTTACGCCATCAATGATTGAGGAACTTCTTGATTCAGCCTTCGGATCTGTCGCGTCGCTTTGGTGGTTTATTTTACCAGTGGCCGCGGCCGCGATTTTTCGCGAGTGGTGGCTCGTTGATATTACCCGGGAATACATTTCGCGGATCGAGTGGATTCTCTTAGAGATTAAAGTTCCGCGAGAGAACTTAAAATCAGCCAAGGCGATGGAGTATGTTTTTGCCTCCATCTACGGCACTCACAGCGGCGGCATTAAGCGAAAAGATCGTTATTTTAAAGGCAAGGTCGAGGACTGGATGTCGTTTGAAATCGTGGGTGAAGCCTCGGGCGTTCATTTTTATGTTCGTCTTCCAGCCAGCTATCGGAAGCTCTTTGAAACGGCATTCTTTTCCCAGTATCCGGAGGCCGAGATTGAAGTAGTCCCTGATTATGTGAATAAACTTCCTCAGATTTTACCAAACGAGAAATACGATATCTTCGGCACTGATTTTGTCTTAGCCAAAGAGGATGCCTACCCTATCAAGACTTATCCATCCTTCGAGGCTAATCTGGAAGAGGAGATGATCGATCCGATTGCGGCAATTGTTGAGTCGGTCGCAAACCTAAAAGCAGATGAGATGCTTCTCCTCCAACTTTTAGCCAGACCAGCCGGCGACGATTGGGTTAAAAAAGGGAAAGAAGAAGTCGATAAATTATCTGGTCGAAAAAAAGAAGAAAAGAAAAATCGAGTTGGCTCAATCAGCGAATTTCTGAAGAATTTTATAGCGGCGCCGGTTAAGGTGCCGGAATGGGGTGCTTCTAAAGAAGAAAAAACTGAGGCACCTCGGTTTACCCCTGGCCAGCAGGATGCCCTGAAGGCGGTTGAAAATAAATTATCTAAGCTTGGCTTCGAAGCCATCTTGAGAGTTATCTATATTGACAACCGGGATGCTTTTACGAGCGATAATGTTTCAGCGGCCTTTGGCGCTATTCGGCAGTTTAGCACTCATAATCTGAATGCTTTAAAGCCCAATTTTAAAACAATGACCGCGGCCACGTTGGTGGGGATAATTTTCCGTAAAGAAAGGCTGGAGAAAAGAAAAAGGTTCCTCTATTGGCATTATCTTCATCGAGATATGCCCCAACCAGTGCCGATTCGATTCGGTTTGCAGCTAAAAACCGCGGTTTTGAGTGTTGAAGAACTGGCCACGGTTTACCACTTGCCGACCACTGCCGTGACGCCGGCGAGAGTAAGAGCGCTTGAGGCGAGAAAGGGTGAGGCGCCGATTAACCTTCCGGTCATAGAGGAGTAGAATGGGGTGTAGATGTTAATAGGCAGCGATACAACTGTTCTGGGACAGACTAACTTCCGTAATCGGAATGTGAAGTTCGGCATCAAAACCGATGATCGGCGCCGGCATATTTATATTGTCGGGAAGACCGGCGTGGGCAAGACGACGATGATGGAAAATATGATTGTAAACGACATCATGGCCGGTCGCGGTGTGGGATTGCTCGATCCTCACGGTGAATTTGCTGAAAAAGTGTTGCGGCTCGTGCCGGAAGAAAGAGCGGCCGATGTCATCTATTTCGACCCCAATGACACTGATTTTCCGGTTGGTTTTAATCCGCTTGAGCGGGTGGCGGAAACTCAGCGACATCTCGTGGCTTCGGGCGTGCTCGGTGTCTTCAAAAAAATCTGGCCAGACGTTTGGTCCGCCAGGATGGAATATATTTTGAGCAACGCCTTACTGACCCTGCTCGAATACCCAGATGCGACCCTGCTTGGCATTGTCCGGATTCTTTCGGATAAAAAATACCGGGACAAACTAGTGGCTAATTTGACCGATCCGGTGATTAAAAGCTTCTGGCTGAATGAGTTCTCCCGATATTCGGAAAGATTTGAAGTTGAGGCCGTGGCCGCTATTTTGAATAAAGTGGGTCAGTTTGTCTCGAACCCATTGATTAGAAATATTATTGGCCAGACCCACTCTTCGATTAATCTTCGTCAAGTGATGGATGATGGGAAAATCCTGATTGCTAATCTGGCCCGAGGGAGAATTGGCGAAGAGAACTCATCGCTTTTGGGAGCTTTGCTTGTGACGCGATTACAACTCGCGGCCATGCGGCGAGTTGATATTCCGGAGGAGAAGCGGCGCGATTTTTTCCTTTACCTTGACGAATTCCAGCACTTCTCAACCGAATCTTTCGCCAATATTCTTTCTGAGGCGAGAAAATATCGTCTGAACTTGGTCTTGGCTCACCAATACATTGGCCAGCTGACCGGCGAAATGGGCCGAACCTACACTGCCGTTAAAGATGCTATTTTCGGCAATGTTGGCACGATGGTTGTTTTTCGGGTGGGGCCCGAGGACGCTGAATTTCTGGAGAGAGAATTCATCCCCTATTTTGAGGAGAACGACCTGGTTAATTTAGCCAAGTACAATATTTATGTTCGGATGATGATTGATGGGATTGCCTCAAGACCTTTCTCGGCCGAAACCCTGCCGCCCACACCGTTACCCAAAGAATCTTTCGTTGATGTTATTATTGAAAACAGCCGTCGGCTTTATGCTGCCTCGAGAGAAACAGTAGAGAAAAAGATCCACGGCGAGTGGTTAGGCGAGACGGAGTTGATGAAAGAGAAAGTGGAACGGCGAGGCGAACGGGAGCTTGATATATTAAAAACACCGCCTCCTCGACCAGAGAAAAAGAAAAAAGAAATTGATCGGGAAAAATTAAGAAGAGCGCTAGGACAAAATGAGCCTTTCAATCAATGACCTCAAAAAAGGAAAAATTATTATCTTGCCCGAAGGACCCCACGCCGTCCTCGAGGTAAGCCATCTTCATTTAGGAAGGGGTGGGGCAGTCGTTCAGACAAAACTTAGGCAGCTTAAAACTAGCCGGGTAGTTAATCGGAACTTCAAACCCGGAGACAAATTCGAAGAAGCGGAATTTGAAAGAATTGAGGCCGAGTTCGCCTACGAGAAAAAGGACGAGTACTGGTTTTTTGAGAAGGGAAAGCCGGCTAATCGTTTCAGACTTAGAGAGAGCGATCTGGGCGCGTCAAGAATTTTATTAAGGCCGAAAATGACGGTGATCGCTTTTAAATTTAACAAGGAAGGGGAAATTTTTAGTATTGAACTGCCGATCAAGGCCGATTATCGAGTGATTGAGGCACCGCCGAGCATTAAGGGAGGCACAGCGGCCGGCGGCACTAAGCTCGCCACGATTGAGGGTGGAGCCAAAATTAATGTCCCTCTTTTCGTGAATGAGGGCGATATTATCAGAGTCAACACCCAAACCGGAGAATATGCCGAAAGAGTCTAGGAAAGTTCACCCTGAGCAAAGTCGAAGGGTTTTTGTCGGAATGTCCGGCGGCGTGGATTCATCCGTTTCCGCCCTATTGTTGAAAAATCAAGGTTATGATGTGACCGGGGTTCATTTACGCTGCTGGAATCGAGATGGTTGTGATGTGAGAGAGGCCAAGGATGCAAGGCGTGTGGCTAGTCATCTCGGCATCCCGTTTTATGTCTTGGATTTAGAAAAAGAATATAAAGCCAAAGTGGTTGATTATATGATCGAGGGTTACCGTCAGGGTCTAACTCCTAATCCGGATGTGATGTGTAATAAGGAAATCAAGTTCGGCTTGTTTTTGGAGAAGGCCTTGGAGATGGGAGCGGATTATGTGGCAACCGGACACTACGTTCGGCTCGGCTCCCAGCATACTTCTGACGGAACCGCGCTTTCTTCGGAGTTTACTTTATTCGAGGCCAAGGATAAGAGTAAAGATCAATCTTATTTTCTGTGGACTTTAAGCCAGGAGCAATTAAAACATTGTCTTTTTCCTATCGGCGATTATCTAAAGAGTGAGGTGCGGCAAATCGCGAGAGATGCCGGCTTGCCAACAGCGGAGAAAAAAGATTCTCAAGGGATTTGTTTTGTCGGCAAGGTAACGCTTGAAGAATTTTTAAGCGAATATTTACCGCAAAAAGAGGGGAATGTTCTCGATAGCGAAGGGAAGGTAGTCGGCGCTCACGCAGGTGCTCATTTTTACACTATTGGTCAGCGTCATGGCTTGGGGGTCGCCTTAAACGAACCTCACTACGTAGCTGAAAAAGATGTTGGGGGAAACACCGTCATCCTGGTTCGAGAAGACAATCCCATCCTTTACCGCAAAGAAGTCGTCCTCTCTGATGCCAATTTCATTAATAAGACATTCCAACATTCTCAAGAATGTTGGAATGTCTTAGCTCGGGTTCGCTACCGCCAGCCGCTCGTTAAAGCCAGCCTCTATAACCTATCAGCTGAAACCTATAACCTAATTTTTGAGAAGC
>DATDUH010000011.1:0-5714 GCA_036517755.1 Minisyncoccota bacterium
CAGGAATTCTTTATTGTTAATATCGACGACTTTGATAATCCGGTCCAATACGGCTTTCTGAATTTTTCCCAAGTTGCCACTGGCATTGATTTTGCCGAGAACAAAGTTTTCATGTCGGTTCGAAGTAACGACGCCTTAAAAATTATTGGTCCTGGCCCATGAAACAGAAAAAAGGCTTCACCCTCATCGAGACCCTTATCTACGCGATCCTCGTCGCCTTTATTATCAGCGGTGTTTTGATTTCGGTTTATCAAATGATCCAAGGTAGTGCCACCCTAAACACTAGGATTGTAGCCGAGGAAGAAGTTAATTTTATTTTCCGTAAAATTGTCTGGGCCCTGGCCGGTGCCTATGACATTAATTCACCCGAAACAGGGGATACCGGGACGACTCTTTCGGTTGATAAGGAAAATTTTTCTGATAATCCGATTGTTTTTAACCTCGATTCAGGTAATTTAACGATTAAGCGAGACGACGAGGACCCGGTTATTTTAAATAATGAGAACGTTGCTATTCAAAATATAATTTTTGAGCATTTGGCCTCCGTAGGTGATAAGCCCGAGGGGATCAAGATTAATCTTTTTGTTGATAATCAGGCTTACGAAACAACAATCTATTTAAGGAGATGAGGAGTTCGCCTGGCTACATCGCCCTTACTTCAGCCATTATTACTTCGGTCTTAATTATGATTATTGTTTTTGCGATGAGCGGCGCGGCGATCTTGAACCGTTCCGACATCCTTGATGCCACCCACAAAGAGAGAAGTCTAGCCCTGGCTGAGGCCTGCGCTGAAGTGGCTCTACTTAAATTAGCTGAAAATCCGAACTATCTGGGGAACGAACCGCTAGTAATCGGCGAAGAACAATGCCAAATTCTTCCTCTCGAGACCCAAGGCAGTGACAAAATCATCAAAACCGAAGCCAATGCCGGCGGCGCCACGAGCCGCATCAAGGTGGCGGCTCGGAGCCAAAACCTAGATATTAACTCTTGGGAAGAAACAGCGAGTTTTTAACAAGTTAATTCTGTTATAATTAAGAAAAAGGTCGATTGTCTTTCTTTAAGAGAAATGAGGAAACGAATCAGAGAGATAGATCCAACGGGTTTTACTTTAATCGAAATTCTAGTCGTTATCGGCATTATCGCCATCTTGGCCGCTGTTGTTATTATCGCCATTAACCCGGGCCGGCAATTTGCCCAATCAAGAAACACCCAAAGATGGAGTAATGTGAACACCATCCTGAATGCGGTTGGCCAGAACATGGCTGACAACGATGGCACTTTCACTTGTGCCGCCGGCGATGTCCCAACAACCGCCACCGAGCTTGGCAGCGGCGTCGGTAACTACAATATCGAGCCCTGTATTGTACCGACTTACGTTTCGGTAATGGTACTTGATCCATCGGGCGGCACCGCGGCCGCTACTGGCTACGAGATCCAGAGAGACGCGACTACTAGCCGGATTACAGTATCAGCTCCCAGCGCTGAATTAACCGAGACCATCGGGGTTACTCGGTAACTAAATTAACTGGCTTTTTACCCTCTGGCTGAATCGTTTTCAGAACGAGTTTATTTTCTTTAATTAGAGCTTCGAGAAGTTTTATCCGCTTTGGCCTGCCCTGAGCCTGTCGAAGGGTCCAGACGCCTGGTTCAGGATTAAAAGCTCTAATTTTCCTTTCGATCTCAAAAACTTTTTCTTTATTCTCGCCGCTTGTCGCCGCCTTGAGCTCTTCAGGAGAAATATAAGCATCCTCGATTGTAAATTTTTTAGTATAACTAGCCTCCGCTTCATCTTGGGGCAGGGGAGTAATCTCGCCTTTAACAAACTTCGGCAAAGTTTCTACTAAAAGTTCGGCCCCCAGCTCCGCCAATCTCTTCTCTAATTCGCGCGAATTAGAGAAGAGATTATCCAAAAGGAGTTTTCGTTGAGCCAAAATTGGGCCGTGATCTACTTTCTCATCCATTAAAAATAAACTGACACCGGTTTCCGAAACACCTTCCAAAATAGCTGATTGAATCGGGGTGGAGCCTCTAAATTTCGGTAAAAGCGACGGATGAACGCCGATAATACCAAGTCGAGCTTTTTTTATCACTTCAGCGGGCACAATCTGCCCATAGGCAGCCAAAACACCAAAATCAGCCTCCGTGAAAAGCTCATCGCTGACACCGACGAGCGCCTCTTTGTTCGCCGGCTGAAATACCGGAACGCCATGCTTAAGCGCTAACGTTTTAGCCGGCGGAGGAGTGATAATCTGGCGTCGGCCAACTGGCCGATCCGGATTACAAACCAAGGCTTTGGGCACCCAGTCATTCCCAATTAATTTTTCAAGAATAATAGCGGCAAAGCTCGGCGTGCCGAAAAAAACATAATTATTTCTTAACATGGTCGCTGATAAGTTTGCCATTTAGGTGGTCTACTTCGTGCTGGAAAATCCTGGCTAACAACCCCCGGGCCTTAATCTTCACCCTCTTACCGTTCCGGTCAAAACCCTTGAGCACCACCTCCTCGGCCCGGGGCACCTCAACATAGACTTCGGGTACGGAGAGACAACCCTCAAGGCCGAAGACTTTAGTTTTTGAAATATTCACAATCTCTGGATTAAAAATGGCGTAAAATTTATTATCTGCCTTCGCCACAAACATTTTAAAATCGAGTCCGACCTGGTTGACGGCGAGTCCGGTACCGTCGGCCGCATCCATTATCCGCCGCATTTCGCGGATCAGGTCAGCCACTTCTCTTTTTGTGAATTTCTTAAAATCGAGCTCCGGAACTTTTTTCCCCAAAAATTTCTTCTGCTCCTTGTCCTCGATAGTTAAAATCTCCATCATTTTTTCCGGGACATCTGGGTGAAAATCCTCATAAAATAGGCACCTTTTTTCTTAACCCTTTTTCTTTCAGCCACCGACTTAGCCAGCTTAAATAAGAAGTCTGGCTCATGAACTTTGGCGAGCTTCATATAAAGAGATTTATGTTCTTCATCTTCCAAAATTTCAGCCAGAAGCAATCCGACTAGTTGATGTTCCTCGTAAACCTTAGACTTTTTACCCCTCCTCCTTATCTCCTCTAGATATTCTTCTTCCATCAATTATTTGGTATTATACCAGAACTAAGCCTCACTGAAGTGAAGTTTAAATTGAACAAAAAGATAATCTTAGCCGTCCTTGTTTTTCTAGCGGTAGCCGGCGCCTCGACTGGCGGCTATTACCTTGGCTACCAAACGGGGCTTGATGAGACGAGAAATATTACTATCGAGGGTCTCACTGGGGCCGAAACTCCAGAAGGAATTGGTGCTGATTTCGGTATTTTTTGGGAAGCCTGGGACACGATTAAAAAAGCCTATATCCGCGGCGGCGAACTCGATGACCAAAAACTGATTTACGGTGCGATTAGAGGCTTAACCGAAGCCCTTGATGATCCAAATACGGTTTTCCTTAGTCCCGAAGATTCAGAAAAATTCAGCGAAGACATCCAGGGCAGTTTTGGCGGCATCGGCGCTGAAATCGATGTCAGGGATGGCCAGTTGATCGTCGTCGCGCCTCTTAAAAATACGCCCGCCGAAAGAGCCGGCCTTAAGTCCGGTGATCAGATTCTTGAGATAGACGGGCGACCGACCGAAGAATTAACCGTTGATGAGGCGGTGAAGCTAATCAGAGGAGAGCTGGGAACAACTGTTACCCTTACCATCGGACGGGAGGAATGGAACGAACCAAACGAAATCAGTATTGTCAGAGAAAATATCCAGATTCCGACGGTAGAATGGGAAATGAAAGAGGGTAATATTATCTATCTCAAACTTTATAGTTTCACCGCCAATGCCCCCCAGGCCTTCTATCAAGCGGTACTCCAGGGTCTGCAGGCGAGAGGTAAGGGGATGGTGCTTGATTTAAGGAATAATCCCGGCGGTTATCTTGATGTATCGGTTAACCTGGCCGGCTGGTTCCTGGATCGGGGTGACGTGGTAGTAATTGAAAGATTTAGCTCGGGCGAAGAAAAAGTTTTCCGAGCCCGGGGCAATGAGGCCCTAGCTAATTTCCCGGTAGTGGTTCTCGTCAATGAGGGTTCGGCTTCAGCCTCGGAGATTCTAGCCGGCTCCCTTAGGATTAATCGAGACACGGAACTCGTGGGCGAGAAAAGTTTTGGCAAGGGAACAGTTCAAGAATTAGAAGAGCTAAGCGACGGCTCGACTTTAAAAGTCACTATTGCTAACTGGTTACTCGCCGACGGCACCCTTATCGAAGGCAATGGACTAGAGCCGGATTATCCAATCCCGCTAACCGGAGAAGACACTCAATCTGGTCGGGATCCTCAACTCGAGCGAGCGATCGAACTCGTTAAACAAGAGATAAAATGAAGGTTGTCCTGCTTCAAGACATAAAAAATTTAGGCCGGAAGTACGAGGTCAAAAATGTAGCCGATGGCTACGCTCGGAATTTTCTTATCCCTCAAAAAATAGTTGAGCCCGCCACGTCAGAGAACGTTGGAAAACTGGAAACTAAACAAGCTATCTTGGCCAAGGAACTTGAGAAGCTCAAAACTAAGCTCGAGCAAGTGAAACAATCTGGGCCAATTATCTTTAAAGTGAGAACGGGAGAGCGGGGAGAAGTTTTTAGCTCAGTCACCGATTCGGAAATAAAGGAAAAACTAATCGGAGAATACCCCGAACTAAAAGACGCTCCTTTTAAAATTGGAACGGTTCACTTGAGAGAGCTCGGTGAACACCAGATAGAAATCGATTTAGGGCAGGGGATTAAAACCGAAATTACGATTTTGGTTGAACCTCAATCGCTTTAGCTTTACGGACTTTGCCGTCAAAACGAGTCTTCCGTCTGGTCGTAAATTTAACCAGGCCCGTGATTCGAGCGTAGAGCGTATCGTCAGCTCCTCGACCGACATTCCGGCCAGCCAGAAACTTAGTGCCTCGCTGACGAATTAAAATCTCGCCCGCCCTGACCGCTTGACCGTCATAGCGCTTAACCCCTAAACGTTTCGAGGCGGAGTCTCTGCCTAATTTAGTTGTCCCACCTGCTTTAGTCTTCGCCATATTTATCTGAGTTAGTATCTATTAGAATAAAAACGATGTCAAGAATTAAAGAGTTCTATAAGAGGCTTCAAGCTTTAGCCCAGGAGTCCTATATTCAAATAGCACTTCTCGTATTTTTAATAAGTCTCTTAAGTTTTGGTATCGGCTATCTTGTGGGCCGCGACTGGCAACAAACACCAATTATTATTGAAAATAATCCTGCTCCTTAATCCTCTTGGAGTAGCTCCGCCTCCAAGAGGAAAGCGAAGCTACTCCCTATCGAGCATGTCGGGAGGGAAAGGGACACGGCCGCCGGGTCCGGGCATCTCCTCGCGCCTTGTGACCGCCGGGGTCGAGAGACCCTGTATCCGGAGCGCTTTCTTGCGCCGGGCGACTCCAGCCCGCTGGACTTCCGTCTCCACGCCACTGGCTGCCGAGAGCGCCTTAACGCCCTCGAGAAAACCGTGGAGATACGCCCCGCTCGTCGTGGTTCCGGTCCAGCTCCCCAGCGGACCCCGGACCTCCACGTGGTGAATGGTCACAGGAGAACCTTCGCTCGCCCTGGTCGATGTAATCTTAACCTTCGACACCTTCATCGCTTCACCCCCCTACATCTTCTGCCAGTCGATCAGGGCCTCGGCTAGACCCTGAAGGATCGGTTTCGTCTCCTCGAGTGGCCGCTCCTTAAGAAACTGA
>DATDUH010000012.1:0-26939 GCA_036517755.1 Minisyncoccota bacterium
TCCTGAAACCGCTGAGAAAGAACGGCCGATTAAGGGTCGAGTGGTGGCGGTTGGTCCGGGCAAATATAACGAAAAAGGGGAGCGAATAGTGATGACGGTTAAGGCGGGCGATGTGGTGCTTTTCAAAAAATACGGCCCGGATGAGATTGAAATTGATAATAAAAAGTATCTAGTCGGGGACGAGGATGACATCCTCGCCATCATCGAGTAATGCCTAAGCAGATTAAGTTTAATAACGAAGCGAGGTCGTCCCTTAAAAGCGGGATTGATAAGCTGGCTGAAGCGGTTCGGATGACTTTGGGGCCGCGTGGCCGGGCAGTGGTGATTGAAAAATCCTATGGTGCGCCTCAGGTGAGTTTTGACGGAGTGACGGTGGCTAAAGAGATTGAACTTGAAGAGAGATTTGAGGCGCTTGGGGCTGAACTTTTAAAGCAAGCGGCCGACAAGACCAATGACGCCGTGGGAGACGGCACTACTACCTCGGTGGTTCTGGCTCACGCCATGATTGATGAAGGCGAAAAACTGATTAAAGAAAAAGGCTTTAATGTCATTCTCCTTGCCGAAGAACTCCGAAAATCAAGCGATGAAATCGTTAAAGCTCTTGAAGCCCAAAAAGAGGTTATTGATGACAATAAAAAAATCGAAGAAGTCGCTTCGCTTTCAGCCAAAGATGAAGAAATCGGTAAGCTAATCGCCGAGGTAATGAGCAGGGTCGGCAAAGACGGCGTGGTCACGGTTGATGATTCGAACACCATCGGTAGTTCTTATGAAATAGTCGAGGGAATGCAGTTTGATCGCGGTTTTATCTCTCCCTATATGATTACGGATCAGGAACGGATGGAAGCGGTTTTAGAAAATCCCTACATCTTAGTTACTGATCAAAAGGTTTCAGCCATTGCTGATTTATTGCCTTTGCTTGAAAAGATGATGCAGGCTGGCAAAAAAGAATTGGTAATTATCGCCGAAGACGTCGAAGGCGAGGCGCTTGCTACCTTAATCGTCAACAAACTCCGCGGCGTCTTTAATGCTTTGCCGGTCAAGGCGCCGGGTTTTGGCGATCGCAGGAAGGAGATGCTCCAGGATATTGCCATTGTGACGGGCGCTGATTTTGTTTCTGAAGAATTAGGCCGAAAGCTTGAGAGCGTTGACATTAATGCCCTGGGCCAAGCGGGCCGGGTAGTGGCTGATCGGGACAAAACCACGATTGTTGACGGCAAAGGCAGTAAAGAAGAAATTCAAAAAAGAGTGGCCCAGATTAAAGCCCAGCTTGAAAAAACTGATTCTGAATTTGATAAAGAAAAATTAGAAGAAAGACTCGGTAAGTTAGCTGGCGGGGTGGCCGTCATTAAAGTAGGAGCAGCTACCGAATCAGCCCAGAAAGAACTGAAAAGCCGAGTGGAAGACGCGGTTCATGCCACCAAAGCCGCTATGGAAGAGGGGATTGTACCCGGCGGCGGGATTGCTCTTTTCAACGCTGTCCCAGCTAAAAAAGGAGAGGGTTCACCGCTGGCGAATGAAGTCGCCGTGATTCTCGATACGGCTCGGGAAGCGCCGCTTAAAGCGATTGTGATGAACAGCGGTGAATCAGCCGAGAAGGTAACTCGAGAACTGAAAAAGAATCAGGAGCAGTCAGGGAACAAATGGCTGGGTTTTAACGCGAGCACTAACGAGATCGCTGACCTGAAAGAGGCAGGCATCATCGACCCCCTGAAAGTGGTTAAAACCGCTTTTGTGAATGCCGTTTCGGTGGCCAGTAATTACTTGGTGATTGGCGCGGCCATGACCGAGCTACCGGAAAAGAAAGGCGGCCGGGGTGGTATGGCCGGAATGCCGGAAGAATACTAGAATAGAAGCGATGAATATCTGGTACATTGTTTGGGCGGTTCTCGCCCTCTTAATTCTTTGGTTCATTTTCGGTTATAACCGCTTAATCAGGTTTCGTTATCGAGCCCGGGAGGCCTTGTCGGATATTGAAGTTCAACTGAAGCGGCGCTTTGATTTAATCCCTAACTTAGTTGAAAGCGTGAAGGGGTATATGGCGCACGAGAAAACTGTGCTTGAAGATGTCACTAAAGCCCGGGCGGCTGTTGCCGGCGCTTCAGGCGATCCGCTCGAACGGGCCGAGAAAGAGAATATGCTTTCAAGCACCCTGAAGACCCTTTTTGCTGTGGCGGAAAATTATCCTGACCTGAAAGCCAACGCCAACTTCCTCGATCTTCAGCGAGAGTTGGCTGATACCGAAAATAAGATTCAGGCCGCTCGCCGTTTTTATAACACGACCGTCATGGACCTTAACACCAAGATCGATACCTTCCCCAGTAATTTAATCGCCAACCTCTTTAAGTTTAAAGAAGAACCATTTTTTGACATCCCTGAATCCGAAGAGAAGCCAATTGCAGTTAAGTTTTAATCTCGGGCCACTCGAGATTTATTAGAGATGGCGTCATTGTATACTCGGAAATCTAAAAACATCCGGAAGACTTGGATTCTTTTCAGTGTCTTTTTGATTATTGTGATTGGCTTGGGCTGGATTTTCTCCCAGGCCTACGGCAGTCCGGCCATCCTTTGGTTTGCCGTTATCTTTAGCACCTTAATGAGCTTCTTGAGCTACTGGTATTCGGACAAAATCGTGATTTCGCTGTCTAGGGCCAAGCCTGTCACAATAGAAACCGCGCCCGAGCTTTATCGGGTGTTGGAGAATTTGACGATTACCGCCGGCCTGCCAATGCCGAAAATTTATCTCGTGCCCGACCGGGCGCCCAATGCTTTTGCCACTGGTCGGGATCCGGAACATGCTACGGTCGCCGTCACCGAAGGATTGCTTCTGAAACTCGACCGAACCGAGCTTGAAGGGGTTTTAGCTCACGAGATGAGTCATATCGGTAATCGGGATATGCTTGTCGGCACCGTGGTTGTGGTCTTGGTCGGTTTTATTTCGATTCTGGCTGACATTTTTATCCGTTCAGTTTTCTGGGGCGGCGCCGGGAGTCGGAACGATCGGGGCAATGCCGGCGCCATTCTATTTTTAAGCGGTTTTATTCTTTCAATTCTCGCGCCCATTGCGGCGACCCTGATTCAACTCGCCATTTCTCGAAGAAGGGAGTTCCTGGCTGATGTCTCGGGAGCGATGTTGACCCGCTATCCCGAAGGTTTAGCCTCGGCTCTTGAGAAAATCTCAGCCGACCCAACGCCAATGCGGACCGCGACCGCGACCACGGCCCATTTGTGGCTCGCCGATCCATTTAAAGACAAACGAAAAACTCCCTGGTGGCAGAGGTTGCTCATGACTCACCCGCCGATTGGAGAACGCATTAAAATCCTTCGCGATTTGGCGATTTAGGGTTAAGGTGCACGGCCTGTTCCCGACTTATCTAAAATTTGGTAGATTTTAGTCATAAGTCGCAATCCCTCCTAAAGCGGTGGGGTCGCATAGTGGTCTAGTGCGGTTGCTTGGAAAGCAACTACGCCTGAAAGGGCGTCGCGAGTTCGAATCTCGCCCCCACCGCTTTAGGAGGGAGAAAGCCGTGGCCGCAGGTTCTCCGCCAGAGGCGGACTGCTCTTTGTGGCTCCGCGAGGCGGAGACAAAGAGGGAGGAATCCCATCCCTTCCGCTTTTTTCAGACACACGCCTCTAGGGATCATTATGTATCAGCATCCTGAGCGTCGAGCGAAGACCAGTTCTTCGCGGCCCCGAGCCGCTCGGGAGCTTATTTTGGAATTCGAAGCGCGGGAGCATCTTCCAAAAGGAGAGTTCCTTAAATTCGAAGGCGTCGGCGGCAAGGACGTCTATAACATCACCGCGCCTTTTGCGGTCAATGGCCGCTCGTATATCGCAGGACGAGTGGAATCGCGGCGCGCCGAAGGCGACTCCGAGGTGCAGTTCTTTGAAGAAAAAAACGGAACATGGATAGCCGCGCACGAGGCACCCGCGTTTCGGCTCGAGGATCCATTTATCACAAAAGTAGGGAATGAACTCGTTTTCGGCGGCGTAGAAACTTTTCCCCATCCTGATGCGCTTTACTCCGGCGGGCTCGGCTACCGGACGGTATTTTATCGCGGGACAACTCTTCAATCTCTGCGGCGGTTTACCCAAGGACCCGATCTTATGAAGGACATCCATTTGATTGAGCTTGTCGGCGGTGAAATCGGGGCATTCACCAGGCCGCAAGCCCCCGCCATACCCGAGGGAGGCCGAGGAAAGATCGGTTTTTTCAAAATACCCAACCTTTCTGGGCTTACCCCTCGCAATATCATCAAGGCTCGCATTATTGAGAACTTATTTCTTGAGGCAGAATGGGGAGGCGTAAATGATCCTCATCTTTTGGAGGATGGCCGCATTGGGGTCATAGGGCACATTGCCTTTACCGACACCACCGAAGAAGGGGAGTTACGAGAGCATTACTATGCCATGGCGCTTACATTCGACCCCACCACATTCGCTGTTTCTCCGATTCGTATAATAGCAGCACGCAAGAATTTTCCTCCGGGCCCTGCGAAACTCTCTCCCGAGCTTGACGACGTGGTGTTTCCTGGCGGCTGGGATGGAGAGGCTCTGTGGCTGGGGTTAGGCGATGCGCGCGCGGGGCGCCTGATCATACCGAACCCCTTTAAGTAGATGTGCCGCCGCGAGTTCGTCTAATCTGGTATAATAAAACTAAAGGCTGATAAGAGGTTCGGGCCGCTTTGTGAAAAAAACTCTAATAATTTCGGCAGTGGTCGTTTCGGTCGTCGTCGCCCTTGGGTTCGGCGTTTATTATTTTTCAAAACAAAGTGACGAGAATGCGCCTTTTGGCGGAGCTCCCGAAGGATCTGAAACGCAGGGGAATAAATACATAGGCGATGATTTTACGGTTGAGCAGATACCCGGTTGGACAGTGGGTCATGTCCCCGGCACCTTGGTGTCTTTTCATAATTACAGCGAAGAACATCCGGACGGAAGCCCAGCCGCTAAACTTAATTTCAAAAGCTACAGCGCTGTTTCCTTTTCCGATACTAATAGTCAGACCCTCGAGGAGATATACGAGATGAACATCAATCAGCTTGTCGCCATGATTCCCTCGACCAAAGCTTTTGATGTTAAGGATGAAACGATCAACGGACTGCCGTCAAAACTGGCGGCCCTGGAGCTAAATCAGCAGGGAGTCGATTACACGATTTTACTGGCTGTCTATCTGGCGGGCGATAAATATTATGTGATGTCCTTCAATACCACTAAGGAAAAGTGGCCAGAGTATAAGGATCAGTTTTACGTAAGCGCCCGCAGTTTCGAAATTAAATAAAGTTCCGTCGTATGTCTAGGTTATCCGGCAAGGAATTAGTGAAAAAGATTGGCTTGCCGGTATTTTTTGTTTTAGCGACTTTTATTTCCTTCGTCCTTTTAATTTCCATCCTGAAGTATTTCAAATTTAGCGAGACGGTGGCAGTCGGCCTCCCAGAAATTTTTGTTGTTTATTTTTGGGGCGGCTATTTTTTGAGGAAGCGGGGATGGCCGAAGGCGCTAGGGAGCGTCCTAATTCTTGTGGCCATCGCCTTGAACCTCGTTTTCATTAGTTCTCCTTATAACAATGCTGGGGAATTCAAGGAAACGAGAGTCTTTTTGCTGCCCCTCATTTTATCGGGAGTCTTTTTAGTTCTCCAAGAGGGCAAGCCGTTACGATTATTGGGAGTCCTGGCTATTATTTTGGCCATTTTAGGCGCTTTCTGGGGAGCGTTATTTTTCGCGGCCAGCTCTAGTTAGGAATACCCAACCCTAGTTTTAAAACTAGGGCAGCTTAATCATATCTCTAATTCGCGCGAATTAGAGATATGATTTTAAGGTTGGAGTATTCAAAAACGATTAGCCAAAAACGAAAAGGCACCAGGGAGGATAGTACCTCTCCGGTGCCTTGTGTTGCGAGCCTGCCCGCCATCGGTCTTTGCCGAAGGCGATGACAGGTGGGCTACTTGCTTGCCGTGAATGCGGCCGGTATGCCGAGCAGTGGCATCTCGACCACGACGTAGTCGGTGACGTACGGCGCGATCGTCGGCGGGTTCTTCTCGAGCTGTATGAGCAGGCGCACCAGCGCATCGTGCTGAGCCCGTCGTGCCTCCCGTTTATCGGTGAAGACCCGGTAGGGCCGGTAGGTCTCGTAGTACTCCCCGCCCCACGCTCGGTACTTTTCCTTCTGGAGGACGACCCAGACAGTGGTCGGAGGTTCCTGACCCTCATCTACCTCCACTCCTTCCAGGTTAAGCTGGAAGTTGTGGACGGCGTCCTGCCAGAGCTTGATCACGTTCTTTTCCCACACCCGGAACTCCCACTCCAACTGGTGGTGGTCGAGTAGCGTCGGGTGTTTCTTCTCGTCTCGCAGTTCGGCCACGAGCCTGCTGCCTTCCTTGACAGCTGCCTCTGCGGTGAGGCAGACGGCCGCGAGGCTGGTGCACGGCACGAACATGTCGTTCACCAGGTCGAGGATGGTGTGGGTGTACTCGCGGGTGCGGGTTGGGCGGAACAGCAGGTGCACAATCATCGCGTTCTCCTTTCTTGTCAGCCGCCGACGGTGTTTCCGCACGAGGTACAGACGTAGACGCTGCCGGCGGGCTGCATCTTCCCTCCGCAGGCGTAGCACGGTGGAGCCCCCGTTCCTTCTTGCGCAGGCGGCTCCTCGGGCTTACGCAACATCGCCGTGGCTGCCGTAACATTCAGTCGTGTGGCCAGGGAGTGCAGGCGTTCCCTTGTAGACAGCGTGACGCTCAGCTTGTTGCCGATCATGCGCAGTTCGGTCGCCACCTCCTCCACCACAGAGGCAAGTGGCAGGTTTGCGGGGTGCACGCCTTCGGGAACGATGGTCCCGTCCTTCGATCTCCGTAGCGGTTTGTAGCCACCGATCCAGTTTGCAGGGGGTCCGGGGCAGTTGGGGGCTCTGCAGCGAACCCACGCCACGTTCGTGAGATTTGGCGGGGCAGGCACCACACCTCGACCCTCACAGGCGTCGCAGAGCCAGTCGACCATTTGGTCGAGGAGCGATTTGACCCAGGCTCGAGCCAGTGCGTTGGCTGGCCAGGTGATCAGTCTCTGGGCAAGGGTCGGCGTCAAACCGGCTTGCTCCAGCTTGAGCAGGAATTCATGCCCCTGGTGGAAGCTCACGACGTCTTTCGACATCGCACACCTCCGTTTCTGCCGCACGCGAATCCGAGCACCCTACTCGGATAGCTCAACCGTAGTTGAGGACGACGCCCTGATGCCGAGTCATCAGCAGCAGAACGCCGCCCTCAACATAAACAAGTAGCCAAAATTTCAAGGTACTAAGAACCCACTATTTATGGCATAAAGATATTAGTGTGTCAAGGTGATTAAGAAGCTCGATATTGTATAATATTTCCAATGAAGAAAAATACTTCAATCGCTTTGGCGGTCGTTATTGTTCTTTTGCTTGTTGGTGCTTGGTGGGCTTTTAAAAAGCCGGGCAGTCAAACCGAGGCACCAACGCCTGGTAGCGGCGAAGAGCAGCCGGGAGTCCAGGGGGAAACCGGAACCGGTGCGCCTAGCGGCGATACAGGTGCGCCTAGCGGCGATACAAGCGGCGGGGGAAATCAGGTTGAGGAAAACGTAGTTACTTATACTGATAGCGGTTTTTCGCCTTCGACTTTAACAATCAAGGCCGGCGATACAGTAGTATTCAAGAATGGAAGTTCGAGCGCTTTCTGGCCAGCTTCGGCGGTTCACCCGACCCACGAGCTTTACCCGGAGTTTGACGCCAAGGCCGCTATTTCTCTCGGAAGCACTTATTCCTTCACTTTTAATCGGGTCGGCACCTGGAAATACCACAATCACTTAAACGCTTCGCACACAGGCACGATCGTTGTTGAGTAGGGTAAAGCCCTCTGCTATCATTTCGGTGTGGCGAGGAAACTCCGCGTGGCCGTGTTTTTCGGCGGTCCTTCAATTGAACACGATGTCTCGCTTTTAAGCGGCGAGGCGGTTCGTCAGGCCCTAGCTAAGGACAAGTACGAGATTTTGCCGGTTTTAGTGAGCCGTTCTGGCCGCTGGTCAGTCGAGCCGGAAGAGCTAAAAGATCAGGTTGATCTCGTTTTTAACACTCTGAAGGGCGAATACGGCGAAGACGGCACCCTCCAGCAATTTTTAAGGGAACTCAATCTTCCTTATGTCGGAAGCGGCGTTTTGTCGAGCGCTCTCGCTTTAAATAAAGATTTAACCGCCAAACTGCTTCGGGCGAGCGGAATTCAAGTGCCGAGGTCTACTTTGATTGAGCAGTGGCCGACTAATGAAATCGAGCTTGATTTTGATCTGCCGGCAATAGTCAAACCGGTTAATCGAGGTTCTTCTTTAGGTGTCAGTTTGGTGAGGCGGGAAGAGGAACTTTTCCCGGCCATCGAGAAAGCCTTGAATCTAAGCCGCCAAGCGTTGGTTGAAGAATATGTTTCAGGACGGGAGATTGTTTGTCTGCTTTTCGATGAAGGGGACGAAGAAATTATTCCCTTGCCCCTCGTTGAAGTTGTTTCCGGAGTGCGAGGATTCTACGATCATTATTCGAAAAGGCAACCCGGCGCCGCTCGACTAATCGCTCCGGCTCGACTTTCGGAAGAAGAGGGGGATTTGATTCAAGGGATAGCCTTGGCCATCCACAAGATTATGGATACCTCGGGTCTGCTTGAAGTTAATTTTATTGAGACTGAAGGCGGCGAGCCTTATGTGCTTGAAGTCAATACCGTCCCGAGTTTTGCCGATCATGGGCCTCTCGTCCAAGCCGCTAAGGCCCATGGCTTAACTTTAACCGAGCTTTTGGAAAGAGTAATTGAGAAAGCTTATGCCGAGTCCAGTTGAAGAAATTAAAGATAAACTCGATCTAGTCGAATTCCTGAAAGGCTATCTTGACTTGAGGCCGGCGGGCCGGAATTTTAAGGCTCTTTGTCCTTTTCATCAGGAAAAAACGCCGTCATTTATTGTTTCGCCCGAACGCCAAATTTGGCATTGCTTTGGTTGCGGGGAAGGAGGTGATGTTTTTAAATTCCTGATGCGTCAGGAAAATCTTGAGTTTCATGAGGCCTTAAGGGTTCTCGCGGAAAAAGCCGGCATCGAATTACGACGTTTGAGTCCAGCCCTGGAACGGGAGTTCGGCGTTCTTTATAGTATCCAAGCTAAAGCGGCCGAGTTTTTTAAAGATAGTTTGGCGAATTCCAAAAGAGCCGAGGAATATTTAAAGGAACGCGGTTTAAATAAAGAAACGGTTGAAGAGTTTGGCATTGGTTTTGCTCCATCAGAGAGCGATGCCTTATCGCTCCACTTAATTAACAGTGGTTTTAGAATTGAGGAGGTTGTTCGAGCGGGATTGGCGATCAAGACCGAAGGCGGTCAGTACCGGGATCGCTTTCGGGGTCGGATCATTTTTCCGCTCGAGAATCATTTTGGGAAAATCGTCGGTTTCTCCGGCCGGCTTTTGCCGGAGCTTGATCAGGGCGAAGGCGCCAAATACTTAAACAGTCCGGAAACGCCCATTTTCTCGAAATCCCGACTGCTTTATGGATTTCGAGCGAGCAAGTCTTTTATTAGGGAGCAAGACTCGGCTCTTTTAGTTGAGGGACAAATGGATTTTCTTCTGACCTGGCAAGATGGGGTGAAAAACATTGTGGCTACTTCAGGCACCGCTCTTACTTTCGATCATTTGAAAACCCTAAAGAGGTTAACCAATAAATTGGTGCTTGCTTTTGACCAGGATGAAGCCGGTCAGATGGCGGCTGAACGGAGTATTGATCTGGCCGGGGCTAATGACTTTTTGGTTTCAGTTTTGCCTCTTGATGAATTTTCTGATCCAGCCGAGGCCAGTTTCAAAAAACCGGGTTTTATTAAAGAGGCTGTAGGTAGAGCTAGTCCGGCTCTCGAGTATTACTTCCGGCGTTACTTAACTGAAAATAATTTGAGTGCCTTCGATAAAAAACGAGAAGCTCTTCGTCTTCTGCTTTCGAAAATAAAGAATCTTTGGAGTCCGGTCGAACGAAATTACTGGTTAAGGGAATTAGCTCATCGCTTGCGGGTATCGGAGAAAGAATTGGCCGAAGAGATGGAGAAGTTAAGCGGTTGGGCCTCCCGAGAATTACCTCCAATTCAATCAATTGAAAACGAAATCGCCCGAATCCCTCGGGAAAGGCAGGAGCTGGTGGCTGAAAGAATTTTAAGTCTTCTTACGCTTAAAAAAGAATTAAACAAATTAATTTCATCTCACCTTGCTTTTATGCCTTCTCTTTATCAAGGGGCTTACGAAGTCATTGTTGCTCCTCGGCCTGCTACTCGGCTATCACCTGAACTTAAAGATTTAGTTGATCTTATTAGTCTCCGTTCCAGCTTGGAGATGGTCGAGGATAATTTGTTGGAAAAAGAGGTGGAATATCTTTTAAGAGAATTAGAACTTGAGTATTTGAAGCGGTTAACTCTAGTAAAAAGAGAAGAGGTGCTTTTGGCCGAGGAAAAAGGGGATGAGGCCGAATTGGCCGGGCGGCTTCGGGAATTTGACGAACTCTTCAAAAAGATTCAAAATTTGAAAAATGCCAAGGAAATTACTGCCAAAAAAGAGTAGAAAAAAAATTACTCGAGTCAAAAAAACCATTAAAAAAGTAAGGAGAAAGGACGCCGCCAGCCGGAAGAAAACGGTTCGGAAGTCAGTTAAAGGGGCGGCTCCCAAACCCCTTACTCGAGGCGAGAAAATAAAAGAGAGTCAGCTCCAAGGCTTAATTAAGCGCGGCGAGAGCAAGGGATTTGTGACTGACCTTGAAATTCTTGATTACTTTCCGCGGGTAGAGCGAGATACCGCCTATCTTGAGAAAATTTATGAAACCCTAGAAAAAGCGGGGATTAAAGTGATCGAGGTCGAGTCGCTCCTCCGTCTGCCTGGCGAGGAGATTGGCCGCAAAGAGCTCGAGGCCGCTACCGACATCCGGGGAGAATTACCAGACAATGTCCAGATGTATTTGAAGGAAATCGGTAAAACCGCTCTTTTAACCTCGGATGAGGAAAAATATCTGGCCCGCCGAATTGCCAAAGAGGATGAACAGGCAAGGCAGAGATTAATTAAGGCCAATCTTAGGCTCGTGGTTTCAATTGCCAAGCGTTACGTTCATCGCGGACCTTTAAGCATTTCCGATTTGATTCAAGAGGGGAACATCGGTCTTTTCAGGGCAGTTGAGAAATTCGACCCGGAACGAGGCTTTAAATTTTCAACCTACGCCACTTGGTGGATCAGGCAGGCCATCACGAGAGCCCTGGCGGATCAGTCCCGGACCATCAGAATCCCGGTTCATATGGTCGAGACTATTTCGAAATTCACCCAGGCTAAAAGGAAGTTGGCCCAAGAGCTGGGACGAGAACCATTGATCGAAGAAATTGCCGAGGAAATGAATTTGGCGATTGATAAGGTAAGACATGTTCAAAAAATTTCTCAAGAGGTGGTTTCCCTAGAGGCGCCGATTGGGGAGGATGAAGATCGCTCAACCTTAGCCGAATTTATTAAAGACGAAAAAAGTCTGACGCCGATCCAGCAAACTTCCCAGGAATTGCTCCGCGATCAGATTAGGGAAATCATCGGCGACCTAACTGAAAGGGAGAGGAAGATTCTCGAGATGAGATTCGGTCTTGAAGACGGAGTGACTCACACCCTCGAGGAGGTGGGACGAGTTTTCAACGTGACTCGAGAGCGGATTCGTCAGATCGAAGCTAAGGCTTTGGAAAAAATCAGAATGCACGAGAAAGTAGCGAAGCTAGGTGATTACTAATGACTTCCGAAGAAGTTAGAAAGAAATTTTTAGATTTTTTCAAAGATAGAGGTCACGTTGTTGTACCCTCATCTCCTTTACTTTCGGATGATCCCTCGATTCTTTTAACCACCGCCGGGATGCAGCAGTTTAAGCCTTATTACACTGGCGCCGCCGATCCTTATAAAGCCATTCACCTGACCTTGGGTCGGCCGCTTAACTCTCCTAACGCCGTCTCAATCCAAAAATCTTTCCGCACTTCTGACATTGAAGAAGTGGGAGACGAAACCCATCATACCTTTTTCGAAATGCTGGGGAATTTTTCTTTTGGCTCGCCCGAGCAAGGTGGATACTTTAAAAAAGAAGCGATTGAGTGGGCTTATGAATTTATGGCGAAAGTTCTAGGGCTTAAAGTTGATTATGTCAGCGTTTTTGGGGGAGACCCTTCGACAGGCTCGGGGCAGGGGGTGCCGGCCGATAGCGAATCAGAGAAGATCTGGCGAGCTTTGGGAATTCGCGACGTCAGACAGATGAATCGGGAAGATAATTTTTGGGGGCCAACCGGCAAAGAGGGGCCTTGCGGACCAACCACCGAAATTTACGTTCAGGGGATCGAAATCTGGAATCTGGTTTTTAACGAGTACTACTCGCATCCCGACGGAAGTCTCACGCCGCTTAAAACACCCGGCGTTGATACTGGCATGGGTTTTGAGCGCCTGATGATGGTT
Organism: Minisyncoccota bacterium; assembly: GCA_036517755.1. Taxonomy (GTDB): domain Bacteria; phylum Patescibacteriota; class Minisyncoccia; order UBA6257; family Colwellbacteraceae; genus JACOXB01. Next base: position 12,470 of record DATDUH010000012.1, read on the forward strand.
TTAAATCAAGAAAAAGATCCTTATCACACTGATCTTTTTCTACCGCTTTTGGAGAAAATAAGAGAATCGGCTCCCCAGCTTGATGAAAGAACCTCGAGAATCTTTGCCGATCATTTGCGGGCTATTATTTTTTTGGTCGCTGATGGCATCCCTCCTTCTAATAAAGAAGCGGGTTATATCCTACGCCGGCTTATTCGACGCCTCATGGCTTACGAAATAAAGTATGATATTCATCCTGATCTTTTTGCGGCCGCCGTACCGACCGTGAAAAAGAAATTTGCCGAATTTTATCCCGAGCTTAAGGATGAGGAGAGGATCGAATCAGTGATCGACGAGGAAAAAACAAAATTTAAAAACGCTATTGCGAGAGGCGTGAAAGAGCTCGGCCGCTACGAGACAATTAATGGATCGGGCGCCTTCCGGCTCTATGAGAGTTTTGGTTTGCCCTACGAAGTTATTCGCGAGCTTGCCCCGGAAACCGCCACCCGAAATTTACGCATAGAAGATTTTGACAAAGCCTTTGAAGAACATCAGCGAGCCTCTCGGGTCGGTAAAGAAAAGAAATTCGGCGGCCACGGCCTTTTACTTGATACCGGCGAGATGAAGGCCGTTGATGAAACGGAACTTAAAAAGGTGACGAGATTCCATACCGCCACCCATTTACTTCAGGCCGCCCTCCGGCAAATCTTGGGCGAGGGGGTCCGGCAGATGGGATCAGACATTACGGCCGAGCGAACCCGGTTTGACTTCAGCTTTCCCCGAAAGTTACGACCGGAAGAAATAAAAGAGATCGAGGATTTAGTGAATGGAATTATTAAAAAAGACTTATCGGTTCAATCTATCACCCTGCCTCTCGAGGAGGCAAAGACAACCGGCGCCCTATATGTGGAGGGAGCCCATTATCCGGTTCGAGTTAAGGTTTATTACGTCGGCCCGTCTCTCGAAGAAGCATTCTCGAAGGAGATTTGCGGCGGACCCCATGTGGCAAGAACCGGTGAAATTGGTAGGTTCCGAATTAAAAAAGAAGAGGCTGTTTCGGGCGGCGCCAGACGTCTGCGGGCCGAGTTGTGGTAAAATCTAATTGTGGCCGCCTTAATTAACCTTAAAGCTTTCAATAAAAAGACTGTTTCCGAACCCGAAATCCTTGATTTAGACGCCAAATCGGCAGTGACTATTTTTTCGGCCATCGTTATTCCGCGGGACAATCCCAAGGAGCCGATGGGGGCGGTTGACCTTGAAAATTATATTTCTCAGGCGATCTGGAAGCTTTTTGATCGTTGCCGCAAAGAGGCGGCCGAAAGGCTGGATGTAGACGAGGTCGACTTACTTTTAACCGACGCCCGGATAATGGGGGTGAAAATTGACGGCGAGGAGGTAATTAATCCCCACGGTTTTCTAGGCAAAGAGCTTGAGATGCTCGTCGCTCTCACCATGGTCAGACGCGAGAAATTCAAGGAAGGGGCATCTATTTTTGAGGGAGGCAGCCTTAGAGCCTATCTTCTTAGCAAAAAGGAAAAACTGGACCGGGCCATTTACGTTGAGCTCGTCGATCGGCAAACCACTATCTATGGCGTCACTCCGGAAAAAATCGCCTATTTGAGCGAATTCGATTGGGGTCTTCTTAATTTAACGCAGGCCGTTACCGAGGAGCTCGAAGTCCCCGAAGATATAGCCCGACGTATTTATGAGCGTTATGCTAAAGGAGAAATTGGAGCCCGATTCACTAATAAATTGGATCAGATTTTTTATCCTTCCTTCGGCACCTTAATTAACGGTTTGGTGATGGGCATCAGAAACTTTTTCGGCCTTCACGAAAATAAATTACCCCCCATTTATCTTCAGAGTTTTTTCCCCCTCCCTTCGAGTGTCTATCGGAAAAAATTTGCCTTCGATACTAAGACGATCAAATTAATCGAACCGCCCGAGATTGACCTCAATCAATTTTTAAGAGAAGAGGCCAACGAAATCTATCGCGAGCTTAACCAACTAGCCAAGAGAAGAATCAAATGGTTGATGCCAACCGAATAATTTCTACCGCCCGGTGAATCACAAACTTTACGTTAATAGGTCGGATCGAGCCGCTTCAGTCATCAGTAAGGTTATTAAATCGGCCTCGAAAGAGATAGTTCTCTATATTCCCCGGTCGGCCGAGTTCTCGAGCTCCCGCAATAACTTCCTTCTTTTAAAACGAGAAGCCGATGCGGCTGGAAAATCAGTTTCCGTTGAATCGGTTGACGATGACGTCCTGGAACTCGCCATGACGGCCGGTCTTATCGCGATGAACCCCTTTTTGGGCAGAAAGAAAATGACGGTTTCAGATATCGTGGCCGTAATTTCAGTTCCTCGGGCGGCCAAACCACGAGAAGCCGGAGGGGAGGTCGAAGAGGCGAAGGCCGGGGGGGAAGAGGGGGAATTCGAAGTACCTCTGTCTGAGGCAGAGGTCCCAGCTATTCTCGAAGAGCGGAGGCCGGCGAATTTCAAGCGGTTTTTACGAGCAGCGGTGATTACGGCCCTTCTTGCCGGCGGCCTGACCTTTGCCACCACCACTTTGTCCCGGGCCAATATCAAATTAACTTTCGAAAAGTTGAATTGGGATTTCGTCGGCACCCTGAATGTTGGGGTTGGGATTAAGGAATCCAGCTTTTCATCGAGCCAGATTAATTTAAGAGGAGTGAAATTCGTTGAGAAAAAGAATTTGACCAAAAGTTATCCGGCGCACGGCAGCGGTTATGTCGAGCGGAAGGCCAGGGGCCGGGTCACAATTTATAACGCTTACAGTTCGGAGCCGCAGAAACTTGTGGCAACAACGAGATTGGTTACTCCTGACGGCCGCATTTATCGGCTGGATAATGAGGTGACTGTACCCGGGGCGAAGGTGGTTGGCGGGACGATTACGCCAGTCGGAATCGAGGTTTCGGTAACGGCCGATAAAGCCGGCCCAGATTCGAACTTGACTGCGGCCACTACTTTTCGAATCCCCGGCTTTCAGGGTTCTCCCAAGTACGACGGCTTCTACGCCGAAACCAAGGGGGCAATCGCTGGCGGAGCAGTGGGCGAAATGAAATCACCGACCGAAGAAGATATTCGTCTGGCTAAAGAAGACGCTGCTCGAGTCCTCGGAGAGGCGACTCGGAGTCAGGCGTTAGTTAATCTTCCTCCGGAAATCAAAATTCTCGAGGGTGCCTACCAGTTTGAGGTTACGGACGACGAAGTGGACGAGACAGTTGATAGTTCGGGCAACTTCTCGGTTACTGTTTATGGCGAGGGGCGAGTGATGGGTTTTAGGGAAGGGGAAATACTGGATGTCGTCTCGAGGAAACTGGCTAGCGAAGAGGGGTTCGAAGTGAGAGCCAAGGATTATAAGATTGAATATAGTAACCCTCGGGTTGATTTCGAAAACGATATTTTGACGGCGGCCGTTAGCATTGATTCAGTCTGGACAAGGCCCTTTGATGCCGAAGCCTTAAAGGCCGAGGCCCAAGGGAAAAATGAAACTGATTTGAGGGCTTTGATTTTCTCGGTGCCAGGGGTCGAGTCAGGCGAGGTTCGTCTCTGGCCTTTTTGGACGCGACGTGTCCCCCAAAATCCGCAAAGAATTATTATTGACGTCGAGTGATGGCTATGATAATATCCAACGGCCCTAGATGACAGATGACAGTTGAGGGACTGATTGTTGAGGCTCTGCCAGGATTTAGTTTTAAGGTAAAACTAGATGAAGGGCGGGAAATTATCGCTTATGTCTCTGGCAAGATGCGGTTACGCCGGATTAGAGTCCTCTTAGGTGATCGGGTAAAAATTGAGTTACCGGACGCCAGAGCTGAACGAGGAAGAATTGTCTGGCGGTTTTAAGGTAAATTCCTAAATGAAAGTAAGAGCTTCGGTTAAGAAAATCTGCAAAGATTGTCAGATGGTGCGCCGCGAGGGCCGTCTTTATGTTATTTGTAAGAGGAATCCGAAACATAAACAAAGACAAGGATAAGAAATATCATGCGTTTAGTTGGTATCAATATTCCGGATAATAAAAAGGTGGGTATTGCCCTAACCTCGATTTATGGCATCGGTCGAACGGCCGCCGAGGAGATTTTAGTTTTAACTAAAGTCTCTGATTCCAAAAGGGCGAAGGACTTAACGCCGGATGAAATCGCCAAATTGAAGGAGGTGATTGAAAAAAATTATAAAGTGGAGGGGGAATTGAAACAGCAGATTCGTCAGAATATTAAGCGCCTCAAGGATATTAAATCTTACCGGGGCAGTCGGCACGTCAAACGTCTGCCCGCTCGCGGCCAGCGAACCAAGACCAATTCCCGGACCTTGAGAGGAAATGTGAGGCTAACGGCCGGCAGCGGCAAGAGAAAGTTAACTAAGACTTAAGATGGGTAAGAAAAAGGTAGTTGAAAAAGGAGCGGGGGGAGCGTCGGAGGCGCCGAAAACGGGTTCTAAGACAGTAACCGCGAGTCAAGCTCCCAAGAAGAAAACTTCAAGAACCGCTGAAACCGGCCGCGTTTATATTAATTCCTCGTACAACAACACCGTAATTACGGTCACCGATGACAAAGGCGATGTGATGGCTTGGGCCACCGCTGGCGTCCTTGGTTTTGCCGGTCCCAAGAAAGCGACTCCCTTTGCCGCCTCTAAGGTAGTGGCGGCGATTACCGAAAAGATTGCTAAAAGCGGCCCCCAAACAATTGACGTTTATGTTTCCGGCGTTGGTCCGGGCCGGGACTCGGCTATCCGGTCGCTCGCCAACTACGGTTTTAATATCACCTCGATTAAAGACGTGACCCCTATTCCTCACAACGGGCCGAAACCGAAGAAGCCAAGAAGAGTTTAAAGAGTTATGCCGAGGGTTTTAGAAAAAAGAGAAAGGAGTTTGGGCACGAAGCTTTCGATCAGAGGTGAGCGCTGTAATTCTCCTAAGTGCGCCTTGATTCGCAAACCGCATCGGCCCGGTCAGCACGGTAAAAGCTATCGGCGAAGAACCAGTGATTATGGCGCTCAATTGAAAGAGAAACAGAAAATCCAGGCTTCCTACGGCTTAACCAACAAGCAACTAGCTCATCTTTTCGAAGAAGCAGCCAAAAAACCCGAGTCAACGGTTCTAGCTATTACGAGAAGCCTGGAAACAAGACTTGATAATGTGGTGATGCGATTGGGGCTCGCCCCCAGTCGTTCGGTGGCTCGTCAGCTTGTCTCCCATGGTCACTTTTTAGTTAACGGAAAAAAGATGAACACCCCTTCTTATAGGGTAAGGGCCAGCGATTCGATTACCATCAAGCCGACCTCTAAAACGATAGTCTGGTTCAGTAATCTTAAAGAGGAGCTAAAAAATTACGAAGTGCCGGCCTGGCTTAGTCTTAATAAGGAAAATTTAGATGGAAAAGTTGAATCTCTTCCGCTCGAAACCGTCTTTCCCTTCGATATTAATTCAGTGGTCGATTACTACTCAAGGTAAAATATTTAAAGATTTAATATGGAACTAGCTCATCTTAGCGATACGGTTAAAATCACCAAGGTCTCGGAAACAAAAACAGTCGGCGTTTTTGATATCGAGGGGCTTTATCGCGGTTACGGGATAACGTTGGGCAACGCCTTCCGGCGAGTGCTTCTTTCCTCTTTGCCTGGAGCGGCCATTACCCGTTTTCGAGTGAAGGGCGCCGGCCATCAATTCACAACCCTGCCCGGTGTCATGGAGGATGTGGTTGAACTCGGTCTTAATCTCCGCGGGGTGCGATTCCGGTTTTACGCCGACGAACCTCAAACTTTAATTTTGAAAATAAAAGGGGAAAAGGAAGTGAAAGCCGGCGACATTAAAGAAAACGCCTTTGTTAAGATCCAAAATCCCGAAATCCATATTGCTACCCTAACTTCATCTAGTGCCGAGCTGGATATGGAACTTACGGTTGAAAAGGGACTTGGTTACGAACCGGTTGAAGAACAGCGAGTGGGGAGATTGCCGATTGGCACCATTGCCCTGGATGCTGTCTTTTCGCCAGTGCGCAAAGTAAACTTTCGGGTTCTAAACATGCGGGTTGGCGAGAGAACTGACTATAATCGGATAAAATTGGAGATTGAAACTGACGGCACCGTTTCGCCGTCAAGTGCCCTTCATAAAGCGGCCAATGTTCTTGTTGATCACTTTAAACATGCCTCGGAGATTGAGGTGCTCGGCGAGGAAGAGGGGGCTAAAAAACCGGCCTTGAAAGCTCAAAAGGAACCGAAGGAGCCGAAAGAGTAAGATGAGGCACGGGAAGCAGGGCAGAAAATTCGGTCGCAAAAAGGGCCAGCGCCGCAGCTTTACCACGGGCTTAATCCATAACTTGATTATGTCCGACAGGATTACCACTACCGAAGCCCGAGCCAAGGAAATTAAGGCTAAGGTAGAAAAATTAGTAACCGTAGCTAAAAAAAATGATTTAGCTGCCCTCCGATTACTTGAGCGGCGATTACCTAAAGTTTCAGCCTATCGGCTTTATCATGAGATCGCCCCTCGATATAAAACGAGGCGAGGAGGGTATGTGAGAATCAAAAAAACCGCCTTGAGGAGACAGCGAGACAATGCCCCCCAAGCAATAATTGAATTTATCTAGCATGTCCCAACACACTATTGATGCCCAAAATCAAACTTTAGGGAGACTAGCGAGCCAGATTGCTTCTTTGCTTCAGGGTAAGGATGATCCGAAATATAATCCTCGGCTTCGAGGCGATACCCGAGTGGTAGTTAAAAATGTGGCCTCGATCAAATTAACCGGCCGTAAAATGGAAGAGAAGGTTTATTACCGGCATAGCGGCCGGCCAGGGCACCTTAAGAAGATTAAATATAAAGACATTTTTTCAAAAAGACCGGAATGGGTTTTAAGAAACGCCGTTTCTCATATGCTGCCTAAAAACAGATTACAGAAAGAGCGGTTAAAGATGTTAAAAATAGAGAAATGATTGAGAAGACAAAAAACGAAGAAAAATATTTTGAAGGTTTGGGACGCCGGAAAACAGCCCGGGCCCGGGTTCGTTTTTATCCCAAAGGCCCTCAAAGAGGGGGTTCTAAAGTAGAGCTTGTTGTTAACGAAAAACCCCTTCACCAGTATTTTCCTTTGAAACGTCTGGAACGATCGGCGGTAGCCCCCTTGAAGTTAATTAGCGAAGAGAAACCGGCCATTACAGCCAAAGTTTCGGGTGGTGGACTAACGGCCCAAGCCGAAGCCATTACCTTGGGGCTCGCCCGGGCTTTGGTTAAATTCAGGCCCGAGTTAAAAAAGGAACTGCGAGCTTTTGGTTATCTGACTCGAGATCCCCGGATGGTTGAAAGAAAAAAATACGGCCTGAAGAAGGCCAGACGCGCACCGCAATGGCGAAAACGGTAGTTTTTTGCCATTGCGGTGGGAAGGGGGTCGGGAAAACGGGAGTTTTCCCGTGGCGGAAATACTAAAACCGCTGGGTTTTAGGGAGAAGCGAGAATCGCTTCGACACCAAAATGGCGGAAGAGATAAAACAAAAAGGAGAAACCATTGTTAAGGTAGCTATCCCAACCGGCACCTTTTTGGCCCTGGTGCACTCTTTCGCCTCCTTTAACAATCTTTATCGGGTGTTCCCCTGGATTGATATTCCGCTTCACTTTTGGGGTGGGGCCCTACTCGCCCTCCCCTTTTACTGGTTCTTCTATCGGTTCCCTCGACTCCTAAAAATTAATGAACTGCCTTTTATTGTCTTATTAATTCTTGTTCTCGGGTGGACCACCTTGGGCGGCGTTCTCTGGGAGTTCGGCGAATTTTTATATGGCGCGAGGACGGCTCGGCCGATTCAGCTCGGTGTGGCTGATACTTTAGGCGACCTGTTCTTCGACATGCTTGGCGGGTTAACCGTGGCCCTCCTTCTTAAATTGCTTTACCATAAAAGGGAAAAGAAAGTATGAGCCGTCCCTATCTATCGGTTATTATTCCGGCCCGGGATGAAGCCCAGCGGCTTCCCCTCACTTTAATTGATATTGATCGGCATCTCTCCCGGGCCGATTTTTCTTATGAGATTATTGTGGCGGATAATGCCTCGACTGATGCTACGCCGGAGATTGTCGAGCGTTTCGCCGAGTTAATTCCTAACCTGAAACTTCTTAAGGTAGAGGCTGTCGGTAAGGGGGGGGCAGTGAAGGCGGCCATGCTTGAGGTGCAGGGTGAGTATCGTCTTTTCACTGACGCCGATAACTCTACTTCCATTGATCAGTTCGAGAAAATGAAAGTTTATCTTGACCAGGGGTATGATGTGGTGATCGGCTCCCGGGCGATTAGAGGGGCAAAGTTATCACCGCCCCAAGGAATAGTGAAAAGAGTTATGGGTAAGATGGGCAATCTTTTCATTCAAATCGTGGTTTTGCCCGGTTTTTGGGACACCCAATGCGGTTTTAAGGTTTTTAGCGAGGCTGCGGTCGCGAAAATTTTCCCCCTCCAGCGAATCAATGGTTGGGGCTTTGATATTGAGCTTTTAGCTTTAGCTAAGAGGCTTGGTTTTAGAATTAAAGAAATCCCCGTCACTTGGGTGAATGATCCCCACTCTAAAGTGGGGCTCGGGGGCTATTTCAGCACCCTCTTCGAAACGGTTAAAATTCGCTGGTGGCTTTGGCGCGACAACTACGGTCTTAAGCGTTAGCAGTCCCCCTTAATTCCCAGTTAGCGGGATTTGTGTTAGAATAGCCCCATTTCAAATGAACTATTTTTTGACCCCCAAAAGGTTTGAGGAGTTAAAGCAGGAGTTAGATCTCCTTAAAAAAACCAAGCGTTTGGAGATCGCCGATAAGCTGCGGCGAGTTAAGGAGTTGGGCGACCTTTCTGAAAACTCTGAATATCTTGAGACTAAAGAAGAACAGTCTCGGCTTGAAAGACGGATTGCCGACCTAGAAGAGATCGTCAAAAACGTCAAAATTATTGAGAGCAAAAAAGCCTCTGATAAAGTAACCATTGGTTCGACCGTCGAAGTTCTGCGCAACGGTAAATCCCTGCGTTTCGTTATTGTCGGTACGAATGAAGCTAAACCCGAAGGGGGTTTTATTTCCAATGAGTCGCCTCTGGGCAAGGAGTTGATTGATAAGAAAGTAGGCGATACAGTAATAGTTGAAACGCCCGGCGGCAAAGCCGAATATAAAATTGCTAAATTGAGTTAAGGATGCTCGAGGATCTAACGCGAGAGAGAGGTAAAAAATTAAAAGAGCTAAGAACCCTCGGCGTTAATCCTTACCCTGCTCGGACTAAAAGGAATTTTTCTCTTAAAGAAGCTCTAGATAACTGGGGCTCGCTCGAGCGAGCCGCCAAACTCCTCTATTTAGTCGGTCGGATTAGAGCCCGTCGCGATCAGGGTGGAATTATTTTTTTGGATCTGGATGATGGTTCAGCTTCGCTTCAGGCGGTTATCAGTAAAGCCAATTTTCGAGAGTTTGATTCTTGGCGGGAACGGATCGATGTTGGCGATTTTATCGAAGTCCGAGGCCGACTTTTTAAGACCAAACGGGGCGAGAAAAGTGTTGAAGTCAGGGGATTAAAACTCTTAACCAAAACCCTAAGGCCTCTACCCAACCGTTGGTTCGGCTTAAAAGATACCGAAGAAAGATTCCGCAAAAGATACCTCGATATTATTTTTAATCCCGAAGTTAAAGGAACGATTGAAAAACGTTCCGAGTTGATTAGGGAGATGAGGGAGTTTCTTTGGGCTGAAGGCTTTATGGAGGTCGAAACGCCGATGCTTCAACCCATTCCCGGCGGTGCTATGGCCCGACCGTTCCAAACCCACCATAATGCCCTTGATGTTGATTTTTATCTTCGAATTGCGCCGGAACTCTATTTAAAGCGGCTGCTCGTTGCCGGTTTTAATAAGATTTTTGAGATCGGTCGCGTTTTTCGCAACGAAGGCATTGATCGGGAGCATAATCCTGAATTTACCATGCTCGAGCTTTACGCCGCCTACTGTGACGGCGAGTGGATGATTAAGTTTACCGAGCATCTGCTTCAGCCATTTCTTAAAGTTAAATGGCAAAGGATGACCTATAAAGAAGCATTGGCTAAATACGCTAAAAAGAAAGTCGATTTTCTCAATCTTGAAGGGGTTAAACTCGACGAACTTTTTAAAAGGGAGGTGAGGTCGAAACTAATTAAACCGGTAATTATCTACGATTACCCGAAATCGATCTCGCCCCTGGCCAAATCAAAAGATGATGAACCGCGACTCACGGAGCGCTTTCAGTTTATTATTGAGGGGATGGAAATTGCTAACGGTTTTTCAGAACTTAATGATCCGCTTGATCAACGGGAACGAATGGAAGACCAGGAGCGAAGATATCGCCGCGGTGAAGAAGCCGGTCGAATGGATGAGGAATTTTTAGAAGCTTTGGAATACGGCATGCCGCCATCGGCCGGGCTCGGCGTAGGGATTGATCGCCTCGTGGCCATTGTTTCCGGCCGGCCCTCGATTAAAGAGTCGATCATTTTTCCCACCCTTAGGCCAAAAAATGGTTCGGTAGACTCACCATAAAATGATTGACGTCGAAGTTATCCGCCAAGAACCGGATAGAGTTAAAGAGGGGATTAGTAAAAAGAACGCTGATCCAGGCCTGATTGATAAATTCTTAGCCCTTGATGAAAAGTGGCGGGGATTCGTTAAAAATCTCGACGACCTAAGATCTAAGCAAAAGCAATTAAGCGAGAAAAGAGAAATTAGCGAAGCCAAAGAAATTAAAGAGCAAATCCAGGCGCTCGAGGCCGTCCTGCGGGAAGCGGAAGCTGGGCGAGGGGAAGTGCTTGATCAAATTCCAAATCTTCCCTTACCCGAGGTGCCTCAAGGCAAAGATGAATCAGCAAACGTTGTTGTCCGCGAAGTGGGAGAGCAACCGAAATTTCCCTTCGAACCTAAAGATCATCTAGCGCTCGGTCAAGCCCTTGATATCATTGATTTTGAAACTGGTTCAAAAGTGACTGGTAGCGGCTTCTATTACTTAAAAAACGACGGCGTCTTACTCGAATTGGCCCTTGTTCATTATGCCCTAGATTTCTTGAGCAAGCGGGGGTTTGATTTGTGGCTGACGCCAGATTTAGCTCGGGAGAAGTTTTACTTAGGCACGGGGTACTTGCCTCAAGGGCCAGAAGCCCAAACTTATGAAATTAAGGACTCTGACTTGGGGTTAATCGCGACCGCTGAAGTTACTTTAGCCGGTATTCATTCAGATGAAGTCATTAACGAATCAGATTTGCCTAAACGTTATGCTGGTTATTCCCATTGTTTCCGCCAGGAAGCCGGGGGTTATGGAAAATATTCGAAAGGACTTTATCGGGTTCACCAGTTTACCAAAGTGGAAATGTTCACTTACGTGAAGCCCGAAGATTCGGCGAAAATGCATGAGGAGCTTTTAAAACATGAAGAAGAAATGTGGCGGGGGTTAGGCATTCCTTATCGCGTAGTTGAGATGTGCGCTGGCGATTTGGGCGCTCAGGCAGCCAGAAAGTTTGATCTCGAAGCCTGGTTGCCTAGCCGCAATGATTGGGGCGAGGTCACTTCAACCTCAAACACCACTGATTATCAGGCGAGAAACCTGAATATTAGATTAAAAAGAAAAGACGGGACACTCGAGTTTGCCTATACCTTAAATGGCACGGCCATCGCCACTTCCCGGGCGATTATCGCTATTCTTGAGAATTATCAGACCAAAGACGGAGGCGTGACGATCCCCGAAGTTTTACGACCTTATGTGGGCAAAGCTGAAATTAAGCCTTCGGCGGCCTAAATTTCTCGCCCTCTTTTTCGCGGTCCTTCTTTTTCTCGGAGGAGCGGTCTATCTTATTTGGTTTTCGCCGGTTTTTCGGATTCAGGCAGTTGAAGTTAAGGGCGCAATATTGACTCCTGAAGAAAGTTTTAAAAATACTTCCAGCCAAAACATTCTTTTTTGGCGGCCGCCCGCGCTGAATGAACTACCTCAAGTGGTTAGACTGGAGGTTAAAAAAGATTTTTTCAGGCGGAAGATAACGGTTGAACTCAAAGAAAGAGAAAAAATCATTATCTGGTGCCTGGAACAAAAAAGCGAGTGTTTCTGGGCTGATGAGAACGGTCTTATTTTTGCTCACTCGCCTTATCCCGTTGGTTCTTTGACGCTCGTCAAAGTGGTTCGGGATTATTCTGACCGGGAGCTTGAAGTCGGCGACCCGGTTTTAGCTGAATCACTTTTTAAAAATCTTGATTTAACTTTTGATTTGCTCGCCGGACTTAACTTACCGATCACTGAAGTACGGCTTGATGATTTAAAATACAAAGAAGTAACGGTTTTGGTTGATTCTGGCCCGGAGATTTACTTTAACCTGATGCTTGACCCTGGTTTTGGCAAAAGTCCGATTGAGTCGCTTAAAAATTCAGCTGACTGGCCAAGAATTCGCTATATTGATCTCCGCGTCGAAAACCGGGCCTATTATTCTTTATAGAATTTAACTATGACGATTGATTTTGTTCGCTTCAAAGCAACAGATGGCGTGGGGTTACAGGGCTGGTTTACAGAAGCTCCTGGCGATACGGCGGTGATTTATGTTCACGGGATGTCCGGGAACGGATATGAAAATTATTTCTTAGATAACCTTAGAAATTTATATCTGGAGAGCGGGATATCTTTCTTCGCCTTTGATAATCGAGGCAGAGGCATTATTAGTTCATTTCGCAAAGGAAATCGAGTTGACGAGTGGGGCGAGGGCGAAAAATTAGGTGGCAGCTGTTTCGAGTTGTTCGAGGAAAGCATTCACGATATCCAGGGAGCGATAAATTTTGTAAAAGCTAAGGGGAAGTCAAAATTCGTATTGCAGGGGCATTCCCTCGGCGGCAGCAAGGTTGTTAATTATTTATTGAGGACAGAGCAAAAAGACATATTGGGCGCCTTACTGCTTGCCCCCACAGATATGTGCGCTTGGGCAGAGATAGATCCTCGTCACGAGGAATATCTTTCTAGAGCCGAAAAGCTATTATCTGAAAATAAACCCCAAGAACTCGTGGGTAGCGCCTGCTGGCTAGATCAGACCCCTATTTCTGCCCAGACCTACCCAACGATATCTAAAAGAAACACCTCGGTTGATATTTACAGCCCAAGAGAAGATGAGCCGCTGGTTAGCAGAGTATCTGTCCCAATGATAATTATTTATGGGGATCAAGATATTGGCATACAGAATATAAATGGCACCATAGATAATTGGAGGAATGAGATCGCTAATATTATTAACAAAAATACTTCCGTTGAAATTATCCAGGGAGCGAACCACGGATTTGCCGGCCACGAGCATCAACTCGTAGAGATTGCAAGACGGTACCTCCAGAACATTCTGCCCTAGATTTGAACCTGGGGTATGCTCAGCAGCGTGCTACTGAGCATGCTATGCTATAGCATAGCATGCTTTGACGCGTCAAAGCACCCCGGGGGAGCTCCTGGCGGCCTTAGGGCTGCTCTTGACACGAAGGAATTTTAGGACTATAAAGTTTTTATAATGCTGATTTTGCTAAATATTCATCACCACAACATTCCTTCCTTTTTCGGGAAAGGAGTGTTTTGGTGTGCCTAATTAAGCTATTAATTTAGATACCAGAAAACCCCCTTCTCGAAAGAGAAGGGGGTTTTCTTTTTGGGGGTCGCCAGGGAGAAAATTCCACCGTCCTTTACCATCGTGAGAGGAGGAATGGTAGTGATGCGTGTCGAGCGTTTCTCGCTGGATGAATCGGTCCTACCCCGGTCGGTTTACCGAGACCCCTTTAAGGGGTACGAGATAGCCCATAAGACTACTTCTTGGGGTCTGGTGTTAGAGGATGAAGTCCAGGATGAGACAGGGGCGTTCTTGGAAGAATTTCTGGCCTTCCACGGTTACGCCTCGCGGGGACTCTGCTTCCGCCTCGATGCATTCTTACGAAGGGATAAACTTCTGATTCTGGAGGTCAACGTCGAGACCCAGGATGGTTGGGGCGTTGCCCTTAATCTCGTAAGAGCAGCAGGTGTTAAAGTGGAGATCCCTCCAGATGCAGATATGCCCGGAGAGTTCATCGACTACGGCGACGGGCATCGGGCGGAGTTCGAACTTGCCTGTCAGGAACTCGCTCTGCTCGGATGTAAGGCGGCGATCAAGGAAGGGGAGCTGAATCCTGATCCATGGTTTTGGGGCATTCCTTGGTCGATACCCAAGCACGAGCTGGATGACAAGATGTATCTAGCCCGGTTTGCGAGCACGTGGCAGGGTGAGTCGGTCTTGGTGCCCAAGATGTATCACCGTGATGAGGTTCCTTGGGAAGAGATTCCCGAGGATGTCATCTTCAAGTTCGGCAAGAAGTACGGTCCAGAGTCGCGTCGAGCCAGCTGTTCTGTCATTCGGCGAAAGAGCAGCCAGTTCGGCAAGGGCAGATACATCCGCGCCTGCTATGAGCGGGGACGGGCGATTGCCCAGGAATGGATTGAGCCGTTGCGGCTAGAAGACGGTTCAGCGAC
>DATDUH010000013.1:0-4470 GCA_036517755.1 Minisyncoccota bacterium
CCGAGTTGTAGCTATTAACGCTCGTAGTTAGGTGACTGCCCAGTTTCTTCATATAAGTTTCGTAACTGCCGAGGTGACGACCCAATTCGCCGACCCGCTTACGGATTTCTTTGGCTGATTCTTCGATCTGAAGAGCCCGCAAGCCCTGGAGCACGGTTTGGAGATAGGCTAAGAAGGTGGTGGGTGAGACAATCATTACCTTTTTCTCGCCAGCCGCGTACTGAATCAAGTCCCGGGTGGCTAATTTAATCGCCCCAACCTTATTGATTAAAAGGTCGTAATAAACCGCTTCTGACGGAATAAACATAAAAGCAAACTCCATCGTGCCCATGGCCGGCTGGATGTATTTGGCGGTCTCGTCAATCCTAGCCTTGAGGTCGTCATGAAAAAGAGATTCAAGCCGGCGGCGTTCGGCCTCGTCTCGAGTCTCTAAAATCCGGGTGTAGTTTTCGAGACTGAATTTCGAATCAATCGGGATAATCTTGTCTTTGACAAAGATAACCGCATCTGGAATCAATTCTTTACCGGAATTCTCATCAATGCCCAAGTGATACTGCATTTCAAATGAGCCTGGTGGCAGGACATTTTTCAAAACGGTTTCCAAATAATACTCGCCGAGAACCCCGCGCTGTTTTGGGTTTTTTAAAATATCCTGAAGATTCTCAAGTTGCTTGGCGATATCCACCACTTGCTTTTGGCCTTCGCCGACTTTGGTTAACTCTTGGGTGATTTCTTTAATAATTTTCGCGCTTTCGCCAAACTGCTGCTGAAGCACTTTGGTTGACTCGCCGAGCTTCAAATCCAAAGTCCGGGTGATTTCATTCATCTGATTTTGAAGTAAAACAATCGAATCTCGACCGCTCCCCTTCCCCCGCCTTAAAAGAAGGACTAAAACTCCAACCAAAATCGCGGCGATAAAAATCTCAAACCAAAGCTCCATTTCCCCTAAATTATATCAACACAAAGCCAAAGAGTATAATTGAAACAAATGAAGCGGATTGTTGTTCTGGGAGCAGGATTCGGCGGCTTGCGGGCCGCGCTTCTTTTGGGCAAGAGGAGCCGGGAACTCCACCGAAGAGGTTATCAAATCACCATTATTGATAAAAATCGATACCACACTTACACCCCGCTTTTATATGAGATCAGCACCACTTCCAAGGCTATTGCCAATTATCTTGATTTGAAATCAGTCACCACCTACCCGGTGGAAGGAGTGCTTTTGGGTTCTTCAATTGAATTTATCCAGAGCGAAGTGGGCAATATTGATGTGGCTAACAAAAAAATTGAATTAGTAAATCACGAAACAATTGACTATGAATATCTGATTTTGGCCTTGGGTGCCGAAACCAATTTTTTTAACATCCCGGGGTTGAAAGAACATGCCTTGGAGCTTAAAGATTTTATGGATGCCTTAAAAGTGAGAGACGCTATCTGGGGAAAAATTGAGGCAGCCGAAAATGATGACACGATAGACATCGTGATCGGCGGAGCCGGCTCAACCGGAGTCGAGCTCGCCGGCGAGATTCAGGAATGGATCAGCCAACTTCAGAAAGAGGGTTATCACTGCGGCACTAATGTTACTTTAATCGATGCCGCTCCGACTGTGCTTAACGGCTTCGAGTCCAAAGTGATTAAGCGGGTCAGCCGACGACTTAAAAAATTAGGAGCCAACATCCTTGGCGGGGAAAGAATAATAAAAGCGGAGACCGGAAAGATTTTTCTCGAAAGCGGCCGGGCTCTTACCTATGACGTCTTAATTTGGACCGGAGGAGTCAAGGCGAACGCCATTGTTGATAAATTGCCGCTTAAAAAGGATAAGCAGGGCCGAGTCGAAGCTTTAGACAGCATGCTTCTGGGCGACAGAATCTACGGCATCGGAGATATCGTCTGCGTTTACGATCGAGACGGCAAACCGGCGCCGATGGTGGCTCGAGCGGCCATTAGCCAAGGAACGATTGCGGTTAAAAATATTGTCAGGGAAACAAGGGGAGAAAAACCTAATTTAAAATACGGGCCGAGGAAATATCCTTATATTATTCCGGTTGGCGGCAAATATGCTGTTTCTAAAATCGGGCCTTTGGTGATTGCCGGCTTTTTCGGCTGGATTCTGAAAGGCCTCGTAGAGTTAAATTATTTATTTTCAATTATGCCGAATACGAAAGCCTTAAAAATTTGGCTCAAGGGATTAAAGCTCTTTATCCAGAACGACCGGCTCGGCTAGCCCCAAATTTTGTGGAGACGGGGATATCGCTTACAAATCGGCAGATTCGCGCACCAGTTATCTAGGCCGTAATAACGGCCGGCTTTCACGACGGCAAAAAATGCCAGAATCGAGGCATAAATAATATGCTCGTCAACCAGAAAGCCGTGTTCGACATAGGGAAATTCCAAAACCGGGAAATAATAGAAAAGCATCAGAATCGCCCCAAGGATTGAGCTTAACCGCACCCCAATTCCCAGAATCAGTGACACCCCCAAAAGAGTCAGCCCCCACTCGTTCACAAAATTAATCCAGCCGATATTCGACGGTGAAACCAGCCAACTAAAAAGAGCACTAAAAGTTTTCGCGCCCTTACCGTAGCCTTCAGCCGTCCAGCTAGGATCAATGATTTTCGTAACGCCGGCATAAAACATCAGCCAGCCGATCGTAAGCCGGCTCACAAAGAGCCACTTCGCCTCGACTTTATTAAGAGCCATGGTTTATTTCTTTTTATTCTTATCCCTGGTAATCAACTGCCAGAGTCTGACTACGCCTAAGATAATAAGGGCGAGGAGGCCAATCCAGAAAACGAAGAAAAAAATTCCAAAGACTGAACCCCAACCGCCTCCCATTATTTGGTTGGAGCCATAACTCCAATTGCCACCCATCATGTTCATCATCGAATACCCACTTTGATTTGAGGCGACCATTTTACCCATATTCTCGTGCATCTGACGCAGAAAATCTTCGCCCATCTGCTGTTCTATTAGGCTTTCAGCCTCTTCGTGCCGCTCGCCCATCATTACATCCATCCACTGATCGCCCAGCTCCTCGTAATTAACCGCGGCCGTTACCACGTTAAGGGAAAGAAAAACAGCTAAGCCGGGAATGAGAATCTTTTTCGTCATTGATTATTTAAACTTAACGACCCTTTATTTAATTCTACCACGCCGGTAGCGGAGGATAACTTTACCGAGAATATCTTTTTTAGTAACGGGGCCGAAAGTGCGGCTATCAGTGCTCGCCTCAAGGTTATCGCCGCTCACAAAATAGTCATCCCCACTGGCGCCTTCGATTCTTTTCAGGATAAGACGGCCGGTTCTGGGGTCGCCTAAAACGACTATCTCTTTAATCCTGGGTTCCCTAAAAAAATAAATCAGGCGGGAGACAAAAAGCCGATCGCCGGACTTATAAGTCGGCTCCATACTATTGCCCGAAACAATAAATCTCACTAAAAAAGTTTGTCGGTAACTTCTTTGTAGGCGTTATAGCGAACCGGATCGCCTTTAGCTTCGTAAAAAATCTTGGCGATCTCATCAACAGCCGCCACTAATTCTTTAGCGGCCCCATCGTCAACGCTTTGTTTGTTTTTTGAGCAAAGTTTGGCTGCTTTCCAAAAAAGATCGTGGAGATTAGGATACTTCTCCAAATGCTCGGGCTTAAAGAAGTCGGCCCAAAGGATACTAAGCTCCTGCTTGCAGATTTTAGAGTGTTCTTCTTTAACCTGAACTCGACGACTGACGTCGTTCAGATAAGCGGTTTCGTCTACTCCGCTTTTCAATTCCTTAATCTGCATCACCATCCGCTCTACGGTTTTAGCCGCAATTTTGGCTGGCGTCGGATCGTAAATGCCGCAGGGAATATCGCAGTGGGCGTAAACGATTCTAGGTTCTAAAAAATTGGATAATTTCATTCTTCGGTTTGGCACCCTCCTTCGGAGGCGATTTGAACACCAGCCGCTCCGGCGAAACAACTATTAGAATAGGTTTTGTCATCAACGCCGCAAACCGGCGCGTAAAGCTCGATACAGGCTCCTTCACCTTCGACGAATCCCTCTTCCTCCTCGTTCCCGAAGTCGCCAAATCGCTCCATCAACTCGTCTCTGGCTTCAGCCAGCTTCTCTTTGGCCTCTTCAGACTTAACCCCGTCGGCCACCCTAATTAAGAGACCAAACCACATTACCTCTTCCGGAGTATCCACCTCCCCTTCAATCTTCTCTAAAATTCTTTCCTTAAACTTCTCGGGGGTATCGATCTTTTCAACCGCCGAGCTGGCTATCTCATCTAGATTATTTTGGGTTTCTCCCAGTATGTCCTGGAGCTCCCCGTGTTCTGCCATCAACGAATCAAAAAGTTCTTGATGTCTAACCACCCTCTCGGCTAGTTGATCCATTAGCTCGTCAACGTTGGGATTGGCTGAGGTTTCTTCCAGCCCCTCGAGCCGATTCCTTAAACGATTAACATCTTCCTCATAATTAGTGATGGCTTTTT
>DATDUH010000014.1:0-11744 GCA_036517755.1 Minisyncoccota bacterium
GTTTTAGAGATGCTTGATAATGGGAGGTTCACTTCGCTAAATTGAGGCAAAGCGGCAATGCGATTTTTGAAGTCGACCGCTGCGT
The DNA here is from genome assembly GCA_036517755.1 of Minisyncoccota bacterium. Classification (GTDB taxonomy): domain Bacteria; phylum Patescibacteriota; class Minisyncoccia; order UBA6257; family Colwellbacteraceae; genus JACOXB01. The sequence goes on from DATDUH010000014.1 coordinate 86, forward strand.
TCTCGCTTGAGGAAAGTATTAGGCTGGGCGAGCCCGAGACGGCCGAACTCGCCGAGCTTAAACAAAAAGTCGAGGAGTTTAATCGCCTAGTGACCCTTGTCGGCGAGATTAAATCAGGCGCCCGTAATTTTTATCCGCTCGTTCAAAAAGTGAGCGATTTAGCTGGGCCCGAAATTACCCTGACCCGGTTTAGTTTTTATTCGGAACGCCCCGCCTCGATTAATGGCGTCGCCTCAAGCGAGAACGCAGCGGTCGACTTCAAAAATCGCATTGCCGCTTTGCCTCAATTTAGCGAAGTGAACCTCCCATTATCAAGCATCTCTAAAACCAACGAAGGACAGATCTTTTTTAACCTTGGCTTTAAGGTCAATAACTTAGAGTTCTAAGTTTAGATACTAAAAATTACCTTCTCCGCCGCCATGAAAGCTTCTTTAAGCAGGGAATAATCTTTACGGCCGATTGGCTTTAAGATAAACTCTCCGGCTTTGCCTCTTTTCTTCCTGATGCCTAGACGAAGACGCCAGAAGTTTTTGGTACCGAGGGCATTAATGATACTCTCTACCCCCTGGTGACCGGCTGAACCGCGGCCAAACGAAAGCCTAAACATTCCCAAGGGGATGTCGGCATCGTCATGGACAATGAGGATTTCTTCTGGTTGCAATTTGTATTTTTTAAGCGCTTCTTTTATATATCTACCCGATTGATTCATATAAACATCGGTTTTCAAAAGTTCAAAGTTCGGCCTAGCGGGATACCCCCGGCTTTTCAAATAGTCGATAAAAAGATGGCCTGTATTGTGATAAGTCTCGTGGTACTCGGGATCGGGATTGCCGAGCCCGATTATTAGTTTTATCTCTCTTTTTTCGGTTAGAACCATGAATTTGCCACCTCCTTTTAATTGTATTAGAATGCCTCGAGATACACACCGATGAGACAACTTTTCGCTTCAATTCTTGAGATTCTTGAGACTTTGGTTATAGTACTGGTCTCCATTTACTTCGTCTATAGCTTTATCGCTCAACCCTTCTTGGTCCAGGGGGCGAGTATGGAACCCAACTTCGAAAGCGGTGACTATCTTTTGGTAGACGAGGTGACTTATCGTTTCCGCGAACCGGAAAGAGGAGAGGTAATCGTTTTTAGAAATCCGGCGAACGAGAACGAGTTTTACATCAAACGGGTGGTGGGGCTACCGGGCGAGACGGTGATTATCCAGGATGGTCAGGTGACAATTGACGGCGAGCCGATTAAGGAAGGCTACTTGTCCGATGGGCAAAATCTAAAAGGAGAATATATTTTTAAATTGGCCGAGGGCGAACATTTTGTAATGGGAGATAATCGAGCTCAAAGTTTTGATTCCAGGAGCTGGGGGCCGCTCGATGAAGATTTGATTATCGGTATTGTACGGTTGAGATTCTGGCCGCCGACCACTTTCGCCATCCTAAATCCCTAAATAAAGTCAATGCTTAAAAAAAAGATTGCAGCTCCGGAAAAAAGGATAGATAGAATTGAATCACTTGCGCCGCCGAAAGGGATGCACGACGTGCTCCCTAAAGATATGCCTTTTTGGGATAAGGTGATTGAAGCCACCCGAGAGATCGCCGACTTCTATAATTTTTCCCGGATTGAGACGCCCATCGCCGAAAAAGTAGAACTTTTTGAAAAGGGAGTGGGGGAGACAACGGACATTGTCGAGAAGGAAATGTATTTTTTGAAAACCAAAGGCGGTGATAAGTTGGTTCTCCGGCCGGAAATGACGGCGCCGGTTGTCCGGAGCTATCTTCAAAACGGACTCCACCGCCTGCCTCAACCCCAGCGGCTTTATTATTTTGGTCCGGCCTTTCGCTACGAAAGACCTCAAGCCGGTCGCTACCGCCAGTTTAATCAGTTTGGCTTTGAAATCATCGGCGGTGATAGCGATCCGATCTATGACGCCCAGGTTATCGTCGCCTCTTTCCGCCTGATCGAGAATTTAAAGATTAAGCCTCTGATTATTCAGATTTCGAGCATCGGCTGTCGGATTTGCCGTCCTGGCTATCGCAAAAAACTCGTTGACTATTACCGGGGTCAACCGGTTTGCCGCGATTGTTTGAGACGGCTGAAGCTGAATCCGTTGCGTCTTTTAGACTGCAAAAAAGAGGTTTGCCAACCGATTAAAGCGGGCGTCCCCAGCATCCTCGACAGCCTTTGTAGCCCTTGCCGTAGTCATCTGAAACAGGTGTTTGAGTCGCTGGAAGAGATCGACCTGCCCTACACCCTGAACCCGCTCCTCGTCAGGGGATTAGATTATTATAGCCGGACTGTTTTTGAGATTTTTGCCAGCGAGGAAAAAGATGGACTACCTTCGGCACCTCCGACCGCGAGCGTCGGCCTAGCCCTGGCTTCTGGCGGCCGCTATGATTATCTGGCTGAAATTCTCGGCGGTCGGCCGACGCCGGGCGTGGGAGTGGCCGGCGGCGTCGAGCGACTGGTGGAGCTCTTAATGGAGCGGTCCGATGCGATAAAGCTGCCTAAACCGAGGACTAAAATTTTCCTGGTTCACATCGGCGATTTAGCTAAAAGAAGAAGTCTCTCTTTAATTGAAGAATTCCGTCGGGGCAATATTGGCGTGGTGAGCGCCTTGGGAAAAAATTCTCTTTCGGATCAGCTGGAATTGGCCAATAAGATTCACTCACCCCTGGCCCTGATTCTTGGTCAGCGGGAGGTTTATGAGGAGAGCATTATCATCAGGGATATGATAACCGGAGTTCAGGAATCAGTGCCCCTGAAGAAGGTAGTCGAGGAAGTGAAAAAAAGACTGCATTAATGGATTGTCTATTTTGTAACATCGTCAATAAGAAAATATCGGCCGAGGTCATCTACGAGAGTAACGAAACGTTGTCACTCCTCGATGTGAATCCGCTCGCTCCTGGACACACCATCGTCATCCCCAAGGAACACGCGGACTCAATTGCCACCCTTTCCGAGAATAATCTCGGCCCTATTTTTTTGACGGTAAGATATATAACTGGTATGCTCGAGAACGCTCTTTCACCCGAGGGATTTACCATCGGCATTAATCAGGGGCCGGCTTCCCGGGGAGGAATTGAACATCTTCATATTCATGTGGTGCCCAGGTGGCATGCCGACAATGGCGGTAGTATCCACTCTATAGTTCATAATCCGCCAAAGGAAAGCCTTAAAGAGATAAGAAAAAAGATTCTAGAAGCGAATAAAGTTTAATCTATGTCTGCCATTTCAATTAAGAGGAAGGAAGGAGAATCGACGAGTTCTTTAGTTTACCGTTTTACCAAAAAGGTTCAGCAAAGCGGGGTTTTAGTCGAGGCTAAAAGACGGCGCTTTAAGAAGCGGGCGGTTAACCGCAATCGCCGGCGCCGTTCAGCCCTCCACCGACGAAGGCGGAGCGTCGAGATCGAGCGGGCGAGGAAGCTCGGCAAGTTCTAATGGCCATTATCGAGGAGCTTCGGGCCGACTCAATTCAGGCCCTAAAAGGCGGCGATTCATTCAAATTGGAGGCGATTCGTTTTCTTCTCTCGAGTATTCACAATGCCGAAATTGAAAAAAGAACTAAGAGCGGTGAGGGGAACTTAACCGACGAAGAAGTTGTTTCGGTTTTAAATAAAGAGGCTAAGAAAAGAAGAGAGGCTATTGAAATTTATGCCGGAGCCGGTCGGAAAGACCTAGAAGAAAAAGAAACGCGCGAACTTGAGATCATTAAGTCTTATCTTCCAGAAGGATTAACCGCCGCTGAAATAGAATCGGTTATTGATAAGGCGCTCGCCGCCGGGCCTAAACCCCTTGGCGAAGTAATGAAAGAAGTGATGAAAGAAGTAGCCGGTCGGGCCGATTCGAAGACAGTCAGCGACTTGGTTAAAGAGAAATTAAGCCAGGGATGAAGAGCTCGATTTCGGTTATCGCTCTTGATAAGAGATTCAAAAACTTAGAAAAAGATTTTAAAAAGACAATTTCGACCCTCGTTCAATTTCTTGGGCTAGACCGGGTCGAGTTCGAGGTTTATCTGGTTAGTCGCCGGATGATGCGGGAGATTAATCACCGTTTCCTGGGTAAAAACGAGCCGACCAATATTCTTTCTTTTACCCTGCCCCGGGAATTCCCCCAGGCTCCTTCTTTAACTAAAAGATTAGGAGAGATTTATCTTTGCCCCCCGGTCGCGAGAGAAAGAAAAGAGAAATTTGAGGCGCTTTTAACCCACGGTCTCCTCCATTTATTAGGTTTTAATCACGATCTTAAAAATGCTAGAATGGGGATGGAGAAACTGGAATTAAACTTTATTGAATGGCTCAAGCAGCGGTCCTAGGTCTTGATATCGGTTCGGAAAGCGTGAAAGCAATAGTGGCTCTGCCCGGCACGAGCGGTCGAATGATCATCCGGGCGAGTTTTAGCAAACCCTCTCATGGGTTGAGACGGGGCGTGGTGGTTGATATGGAGGCGGCGGCTACAGCCCTGCGTTCTCTGCTTCAAGAGGTCAAACAGATTGATAAATCGGCCCTTAAGAACATTTATCTTCGAGCCGGAGGGCCTGATGTCAAGGTCCAAAGCTCAAGGGGAATTACGGCCGTTTCCCGGGCCAATGCCGAGATTTTTAAAGACGATATTGAGCGGGTGGTGCAATCATCCGAGGCCCTTAATCTGCCCTCTAATCGGATGATTCTCCATACCGTCAAACAGGAATTTATTGTTGATGGGGTCGGGGACATTCAGGACCCCCTGGGCATGACCGGGGCGCGACTGGAACTCGTCAGTTTAATCATTGATGCCTTTCAGCCAGCGGTTAAAAATTTAACCAAGTGTGTCGAGCTCGGGGGCGGCAGTGTTAGCGGTTTAATTTTTGGTCCCCTGGCTTCGGCTATGGCCGTGCTCACTAAAAACCAAAAAGAATTAGGCGTGGTTTTAATCGATATCGGCTACGGCACGACGGGCTTGGCTGTTTACGAGGAAGACAAGCTTTTACATACGAAAGTCCTGCCGGTCGGGGCGGGCCATATTACGAATGATTTAGCCTACGCCCTTAAAGTGCCGGTTGAAGTAGCCGAAAAAATAAAACTTTCTTATGGCTATGCCATGGCCCGCGAAGTTTCTAATAAAGAGAAGATAGAACTGAAAAAATTTGATGAACAGAGCAAGGGAGAGCCTTCACGGAGATATATCTCGGAAGTAATTGAGAGCCGTTTGGGCGAAATCTGCGAACTTATCAGCGATGAGCTAAGAACCATCGGCCGGGAGAAATTACCCGGCGGAGCAGTGGTAACCGGCGGCGGCGTCAAGCTCCCGGGCATCGTTGAGCTGGTTAAGCAAGAGCTTAAGCTCTCGACCCAGATCGGCTTGCCTCGGGCGAGCGATTTCGAGGCCGATTCGCCGACTGCCTTCGGTTTGCTCGAGTCTCCGGAGTATGCTTTAGTTTTAGGGTTAGTGCTCTCGAGCGCCGAATCGCATCCCAGACGCGAGGCTCTTAGTCGAAACCCACTTCTCAATTTCTTTAAGAATCTTATTCCTTAGCCGTGCCTAAAAGGAAAACTCCTAAAAAGAATCAAAAGAGACAAGGGGCGAGCCGCCGATCTAGTCGGCGAGTCCGCCGTCGAAAAACACGAAAACTTGAAGAGAGGGATTCGCTTTCGCCTCGGGGCCGGACGAAGAGCTTCGTTCGAATCAAGGTGGTCGGCATTGGCGGCGGAGGGGGTAATGTCATTACCCGGATGAGAAAGGATTTTAACCAGCGGGGAGTGGAATTTATCGCTGTTAATACTGATGTTCAGGACCTTGAAGCTTGTGACGCTCACCGAAAACTCCATATCGGCCGAGCCCTGACTAAGGGTTTGGGAGCCGGGATGAACCCCGAGGTCGGCCAACAGGCGGCCGAAGAGAATCGTTCCGAAATTCTTGAGGCCTTGCAGGGGGCGGACATGATTTTTCTGACGGCTGGTTTTGGCGGCGGCACCGGCACCGGCGCTCTGCCCGTTATTGCCGATGTCGCTAAAGAAGCGGATGCTCTAACAGTGGCTGTCGTCACTAAGCCCTTTGCTTTTGAAGGCAGCGTCAGGGCGAGAATTGCCGAAGAAGGAGTTTTAAAAATGAAAGATCGAGTCGATACTTTCTTGGTGATTCCGAACGATCGTATTTTCAGCATCATCGACCAGGACACCCCGGTTTTGAAAGCCTTTGAAAAGATTGATGAAATTTTGAAGAGCTCGGTTCGGGGGGTGGCCGAAATTATTGCCGCCGCCGGATTAATTAATGTTGATTTTGCTGACGTTGAAGCCATCATGCGCGAGGCCGGCATGGCGGTGGTGGGCGTCGGGATTTCCTCGGGCAACGATCGGGCAGTCAAGGCCGTAACCCAGGCCATCAATTCCCCGCTTTTAGATATTTCAATTGAAGGAGCTAAGAGTGTTCTTTTCGGCATTGCCGGTGGTCGGGATTTGAAGATGACCGAAGTCAACGAAGCCGCCCGAACCATTACCGAAAACGTTGATCCGGGAGCGAAAATAATTTTCGGTGCCTATAATGATCGAAAGCTTAAACCCGGCCAGGTGAAAGTAATTTTGATTGCCACCGGATTTAATGGCATGGCTCTTAAGCGAGATTCCTTGCCTTCATTATTTATTGAGCGGACCGAACCAACGCCGCTTATTGCAGGAGATTTAGAGGAGGTCGAACCGCGACTAGCGATCGGCAACGTCAAAACCGGTTCAAAGATACAAGAAGAAAAAGAGGTTAGTCCCCCGGAAGACGCTTGGGACACCCCCACTTTCTTAAGAAAAAAGCGGAGGCGATAGGGGTACCGCCCGCCAACTTACTGCCTATCGGGACTCGGAATAATTTGCTCCAGCGGCAAATTTTCCTGCCTCTCGGCTTGCCAGTCCGACTTCTGTCGGACACCAAGCTGGCAAGCCTGCGAGGACGTCCCGTACAGCTAGCAAGTTGCCGGGCTTATTTCCACTCGCCTTGGTTTAGCTTCGCCAGTCCGCCGTGCGGAATGTCTCGGAGCTCTGATGAGCTTGGTCTCGAGTAAAGCGAGAGTCATCGGAGCGAGAGCCAGGGGCGGCTTCGGCCGCTGGAGCCGAAGAACGCCCGGTTCCGGTAGGGGGATTGGTGAAGCCCTTTCACTTTTTGACAAAGGTTGCTGCTTTGGGGTCTTTTATCCACAAGATTTGACTTCCTTTGGGCGTGTTATAATGCCTGTGCGTTAGAGTGCCCTCTCGAATCTTCTCCAATTCGAGGTTCGAGATTATTCGAGAGGGAATTCGAGATTGATTAGAGGTTATTGCATCTAATTTTATGATCACCAAGCAGAGAAAAGAAGAAATCAATCGAACTTTTTCGGAGAATGCTCTCCGAATTTTGAAAAAGAGGTATCTCCTCGTTGACGATAAGGGCAATCAGGAATCGCCGGCTGATATGTTTCTACGAGTGGCAAAGTACTTGGCCGCAGTTGAAAAAGATTACGGTAAAGACCCGAAGCTTATTAAGCAAATCGAAGAAGACTTCTTTGAAATTATGGCTCGCAAAGAGTATACGCCGGCGGGTCGAACAATGACGAATGCTGGGGCGGGCACGATGCTTGTGGCTAACTGTATTGTTTTGCCGATTGATGACTCACTCGAGAGCATTTTCCAAACTTTAAAAGACGCCGCCCTACTTCAACAGGCTGGCGCTGGTTTAGGTTTTGCCCTAGATCGGATGCGGCCAGCGATGACCAAAACTATTACTTCCCGAGGCACTTCTTCGGGTCCAGTGGCATTTCTGAAAATTTACAATGAGGCCTTTGGCATTATCAAGCAACAGGGAAGACACGGCGCTAATATGGCGATGATGAGTGTTGATCATCCTGATATTCTCGAACTCATTCGCGCCAAAGAGGTGGAGGGCAAAATCAGAAACTTTAACATCTCGGTTAAAGTCACCGATGAGTTTATGAAAAAGCTTGTCGAAAGTCCGGACGACGAGTGGTATTGCAGCTGGAAAGAGGAATGGCCCGCTCTCCCTGGAGGATTGACCAAAGTAAAACCGCGCCGCGTTCTCACTCATCCTAACGGCGTTGTTTACGGCAGCGAAGAGGTTGATATTACAGTTCGAGAATTATTCGATGAGATTGTTAATTACGCTTGGCTTAACGGCGAACCAGGCATTGTTTTTATTGATACGGTTAATAAAACTAATCCTTTGCCGGATTTCGGCCCAATCGAAAGCTCTAATCCCTGCGGCGAGCAATTTCTCCATCCTTACGACAACTGCAATCTCGGCTCGATTAATCTGGCTGCCCTTACCCGTAAAGGAAAGGTTGACTACGCTCGGCTCAGTGAGGTGACGAAAACCGCCATCCGCTTGATGGACAACGTCATTGATCGCTTTGATTTTCCAGTACCTCAGGTGACTGAACTGGCTAAGAAAAACCGCCGGATTGGCCTCGGAGTTATGGGCTTTGCCGATCTTTTATATCAATTAGGGGTCAGATACAACTCCCCGGAGGGCGTCGAGCTTGCCGAGAAAGTGATGAGCGTGATTCAGGAAGCGGCCCATGAAATGTCGCGAGAGCTGGCTAAAGAAAAAGGCGTTTTCCCGCACTACAAATCAAGTATTTATGCTAAAGAGAAAGTGAGAATGAGAAACGCCGCTTTAACCACCGTGGCTCCGACTGGCACCATCTCAATGATGTTTGATGCTTCCTCGGGCATGGAACCCAACTTTGCTTTAGCCTATGTCAAGCAAGATAAGGACAGCGACCGGTATGCTTATCTGAATCAACACTTTGAGGCTGAACTCAAGCGGCGCGGTTTTAACGAGAAGGAAATGAACGAAATCAAAGAAGAAGTTTTGAAGACCGGGACCATCCAACTTTTAACTTATTTGCCTCAAGACCTGCGCGATACTTTTGTGGTTTCCATGGATATGTCAGGCGACGATCATATCCGGATGCAGGCCGCTTTTCAAGCCCACGTTGATAATTCGATTTCGAAAACCATTAATTTTCCCAATCAAGCTACTCGTGAGGAAATTAAGAAAAGTTATATTCTCGCCTGGCAGCTTGGTTGTAAAAGCGCCACGGTTTATCGCGAGGGGAGTCGGCTGATCGAAGCGATCAGTCTGGGTAAGGGCGAGAAGATGGTGGCGATGACCGAAGATCCAACTAGGCAAGTTAAGGTGAAAGCGATTGAGGGGGAAGCGTTAGAAGGTAATGGCTTGATACCCAGGACCAGACCCGAAACGCTCATCGGCCGCACTTATAAAATAAAGACTGGTTACGGCAATCTTTATATTACTGTTAATGAAGATGAAAACGGAAAACTTTTTGAGATTTTTGCCACGATTGGCAAAAGCGGCGGTTTTTTCCAGGAGCAGTCTGAAGCCATTTGTCGGATGATTTCTTTGGCCCTCCGTTCCGGCATCAAAGTCGAAGTAGTAATCGAACAATTAAAAGGAATCCGAGGACCAATGCCAGTGATGACGGAGAAGGGGACTATTCTTTCCCTGCCTGATGCCATTGCCCGGATAATGGAAGAACACCTCTCGGCCAAAGAGGCGGGCGGCATTAAAGAAGAGATCCCGGTGATGAGCGGCGAAACCATTAGCCAAAAACTGCCCCTGCCAAAGGATATCGCTGATTACGGCCTAATGCCTGGTTGTCCGGATTGCGGCGCTAGTTTAATCTTGGCTGAAGGCTGTATGAGCTGTCCCAGCTGCGGTTACAGCCGTTGCTTATAATTCCTATTTGATTTCGTAGCGAAGGCTAACCGTTACTTTAATTTCTTCACTGCCCGGTTCAATCGTCGGTGGCGTAATTAATTCTTCGCCGCCGCCAACTCCGTCGAGCCCATAGCCGCCCTTGCCGTAAATAATCGGCGGTTCAGTCGAATACTCTTCGATAATAAGCAGTCTCCCCAACTTGAAGCCGCCGGCTTCGGCGATTGACTTGGCTTTGGCTTGGGCCTTGGCAATGGCTTCGGCTCGAGCTTGATTTTGGAGTTCGGTCGGATCATCAACTTCAAAAGAAAGTTGGGAAACAGAGTTCGCGCCCTTTTGGACGACACCGCTCAAGACACTGCTCGTTTTACTGAAATCTCTCACTTTTACTTCAACTGTTTGGCGGATGGTATAGCCTACAATATCAGCCGGCGGGCAGGCGCCGTCAGTGCAGCCGTAATATTGGTACCGTGGTTCGATATTATAACCAGTGGTTTTAATGTCTTTTTCCAGAACCCCGCTTTCTTTAAGAAAAGCAATCGCCTCGTTAGCTTTTTTGCTGTTCTCTTCCTGAAGGGCGCCAATATTTTTACCGCCTTCAGTAATCATGCTGAAATCGAACTTAGCCACATCGGGTTTGGCCGTCACCTCTCCTTCGGCCGTCACCGAAAAACTGGGTATGTTATATGGCTCGACCGCCCTACCGTAGGCTCCGGCAAAAACAATTGCCGCGTAACCTAAAACAACAATCCCCGCGATAAGGGCAATGCCCAAGTAATTTCTAATTCTCGTGTCCATAAAATAATTATAACATATTGATGGTATACTTCGTTTATGCGATTATTCGCTGATCTTCATCTGCACTCAAAGTTTGCTCGGGCCTGTTCGCCCAAACTCGTGCCCGAGAATATCGATCTCTGGAGCCGGATTAAAGGAGTGGGGTTAGTAGCGACCGGCGATTTTACCCACCCCCGTTGGTTTGATGAATTAAAAAATAAGCTCGAGCCAGCTGAACCCGGGCTTTATCGCCTAAAAGCCTCGTGTCGTCGTACCGATTCCCGGTTCCGGCCGATTGAGGAGATACCAGTTCGTTTTATTCTCGGCACTGAAGTCGCCTGTATTTATAAGCACAAAGAGGCGGTGCGCCGGGTGCACCACTTGCTATTTTTACCCTCACTCGAGGCAGTGGCTAAATTTAATGCAGGACTCGTGAATCGTGGTTGCAATATCGCTTCTGACGGTCGGCCCATTCTGGGAGTAACTTCGCAGGATTTGTTAAAACTTTTGCTCGAGGTTGATGAACGCGGCGTGCTTATCCCGGCTCACGCTTGGACGCCCTGGTTTGCTATTTTCGGCTCCAAGTCAGGCTATAGCTCGATCGAGGAATGCTTCGATACTTTATCGAAAAATATTTTTGCGATTGAAACAGGATTGTCGTCTGATCCGCCAATGAATTGGCGATTGTCTAAACTTGATTCCGTGGCTCTAGTATCACATTCAGACGCCCATTCGCTTCCTAATCTTGGACGCGAGGCAGATATTTTTGAAGGAAATGGAATTTCTTACGATGCTATTATGGCCGCTATCCGTTACGGCAGTCCACGCGCTGTAGCCGCCGGGGAGCATAAAGATTTACCCCTTAAACTCGCCGGTACGGTTGAATTTTTCCCGGACGAGGGTAAATATCATTACGACGGGCATCGCAATTGCAAGGTAAGTTTAGAGCCGAGTATTACAGCTGAGCATAAGGGGATTTGCCCGAGTTGCGGTCGCGAGCTCACCATCGGAGTTCTAAACAGGGTATACGAATTGGCAGATCGTGATCCTGATTCTCGGCCAGAAGGCGCTTTGCCATTTATCAGTCTGATCGAGCTAGATAAGGTTATCGCCGAGGCTCAAGGCGTAAAGGGGCGCCAGACTAAAGCAGTTGAGGCCGAGTATTGGAATTTAGTGACGGCCGGAG
>DATDUH010000015.1:0-6533 GCA_036517755.1 Minisyncoccota bacterium
TGAGGTGACCACCCTTTCGGCTACTGGCATCAATACCAATGATGCCTGTCTTCGCGGCGAAGTTGATCCTAACGGCGACTCCACCGATGCCTGGTTTGAATGGGGCACCTCGAGTTTTGATCTTGATGAGGAAACCGATGATCAATCGGTCGGCAGCGGTACCAGCGTCCGCAGTTTCTCTTTCTGTCTTGATGACCTTCGCGCAGATGAAACCTATTTCTTCCGCGCTGTTGCCGAAAACGACCTTGGCGATGACCTCGGCAGTATTAGGAGCTTCACCACTGATGAAGATGGGGTAGAAGAAGAAGAGGTTGGTCCGCCGGACGCCACCACTCTTTCAGCCACTGGCATTACGAGTACCTCGGCCGCTTTGAGGGGTGAGGTAAATCCGAACAATGATCAGACTGATACCTGGTTTGAGTGGGGCACTACCCGTTCGCTTAGCCGAAAAACCGGCGATCAGTCAATTGGCTCGGGCGATCGAGATGTGAGTGTTTCCTTCGTCCTGACCGGTCTCTCGCCAAGCACTACTTATTTCTATCGAGTGGCAGCCGAAAATGACGAAGGAGATGATAGGGGTTCGATCTTGAGCTTCCAAACTACGGCCCCAGTTGTTATCCCGCCAGTGACCACGGTCATTGAGCGAATTGTGACGGTCTTCCGGGGAGAAGAAGAAAGAGAGGAGCCAGAAATCATTATCACTCTTAAATCAGACAAAACCGGATTGGCCGATAAAGATCACGAAATCGTCTACACCGTTTCTTACGAGAACAGGACTGACCGAACCTTCACCGATGTTTCGCTTGAGGTTCGTCTGCCGGAAGATGGGATTGACCTTGTTGATTCTAATCCAGAGTCGGATGACATTAGGGGAGACACCCTGGTCTTCGACATCGGCACCATTAGTCCGAGGGAGGAAGATGAGTTCGAGATCACAATTCAGGTTGAAGACCCGGAGGTTGGTCAGGATATTATTCTTTCGGCCAGCCTCTCGTACGTGAACCCTGATAATGTGAGAAACGTGGTGACTGTTGAGGATATCGATGAGATCACCGAAGGCGATCTAACCGGAGTAGGATTAACGGCTCGGATCCTCGATAGTCTGGGAGACTTCTTCACGAACCCGATCTTCTGGTTCTTGATCTTTTTGGCCCTGTTCTTCCTGGCTTACCGTTATCTCGTCTACATGAGGCGGAGGAATCTGCCGATGCAGCAGGCTCCGCTAACACCGCCACCTGCTCCGTAAATTAGGACTAGGAGCTAGTAAAAGCAAAATCGGTCCTGTCAAAGGGCCGATTTTGCTTATTGGCGGGGGTTGACACTCATCATCCTCGCTTATATCATAACCAAGGTCTGAAATGAGCAGGAACTTCGATAATTTAATATCGGAATCAGGAAATTTTTTAGTTGTCCCAAGTCTAAGTTTTCTGTAAAGAAGACATTTTATTTGAGGATTTGATCCTGGTCCAGGATGAACGCTGGCGGCGTGGATAAGGCATGCAAGTCGAACGGTCCGGCTACCTAATTTGTAGCAATACAGAAAAGGAAGTCGGACAGTGGCGAACGAGCTAGTAACGCCTTGGTACCTACCCTCGAGTTTGGCATAGCTCACCGAAAGGTGGGGTAATTTCAAATAATCCCGCAAGGGCAAAGAGGGAACTTCTATTTCCCATATTCCTTCTGATTTTACAGAGTGAATTTTGAGACAGATTCGCGACGCGAGGAGCGAAGTGTATCAATAGATACACAAGTGACGAAGAACAATGAAGGTGACCAAAATTTGTCTGCCCGAGAGGGAAGCAGGCGAACGGCCAACTTCTTCGTTGCTCCTCCTCGACGTATTTATCAATACGACTTCGTCGTCGCGCCTCGAATTTGTCTCGTTCGCCTGCTTTAAAATCTAGAAGAATATAGGTAATAGAAGTTCTTTCGCTTGAGGAGGGGCCTAGGTCCGATCAGCTTGTTGGTAGGGTAATGGCCTACCAAGGCAACGACCGGTAGGGGGGGTGAGAGCCTGATCCCCAGCGAGGGCACTGAGACACGGGCCCTACTCTTACGGGAGGCCGCAGTCGAGAATATTCCACAATGGGCGAAAGCCTGATGGAGCGACGCCGCGTGCAGGAAGAAGGTCTACGGATTGTAAACTGCTTTTCCACGGGATAAAGCCGAGCACTCAACGCAGGAATACTTGTCGTACGTTGAGTGCTCGGTTGATAGTACCGTGGGAATAAGGGGTGGCTAACTTCGTGCCAGCAGCAGCGGTAATACGAAGACCCCAAGCGTTATCCGAATTTATTGGGCGTAAAGGGTGCGTAGGGGGCTTGATGCGTCTCGGGTTAAATCTCACCGCCCAACGGTGAGGCCGCTCGAGATACGGTCAGGCTAGAGGAGGCGAGAGGTCCGTGGAACGCACGGTGTAGGGGTGATATCCGTTGATATCGTGCGGAACACCAAAGGCGAAGGCAGCGGACTGGCGCCTTCCTGACCCTGAGGCACGAAAGCGTGGGGAGCAAAAAGGATTAGATACCCTTGTAGTCCACGCCGTAAACGATGCCGGCTAGCCGTTTCGAGTATCGACCCTCGGAGTGGCGCAGCTAACGCGTTAAGCCGGCCGCCTGGGAAGTACGGCCGCAAGGCTGAAACTCAAAGGAATAGACGGGGACTCGCACAAGCGGTGGAGCATGAGGTTTAATTCGATAGCAAGCGAGGAACCTTACCAGGGCTTGATACTCCGACGTTCTATTTTTCCGAAAGGAAAGAAATCCGCAAGGAGGTCGGAGCAGGTGTTGCATGGTCGTCGTCAGCTCGTGGCTTGAGCTGTTCCCTTAAGTGGGGTAACGAGCGCAACCCTTGTCTGGTGTTACAAGTGTCACCGGAGACTGCCCCGCCCTTTTGGCTGGAGATATTTTTCGAACCAAAAGGGCGGGGAGGAAGGAGAGGATGACGTCAGATCAGCATGGCCCTTTGATGCCCTGGGCGACACTCATGCTACAATGGCTGGTATAGCGGGTTTGCAAGGCCGCAAGGCGGAGCTAATCCCCAAAACCAGCCCCAGTTCGGATTGGGGGCTGCAACTCGCCCCCATGAAGCCGGAATCGCTAGTAATCGCGGATCAGCACGCCGCGGTGAATACGTTATCGAGTCTTGTACTCACCGCCCGTCACGTCAAGGGAGCCGGGAAAAGGTGAAGGTTCATCTTTATGAGACTAGCCTTAGCTCGGTGACATGGACGAAGTCGTAACAAGGCACGCGTAGCGGAAGCTGTGCGTGGAGCAATTACACTTTTAGGATTCGATTCTGCTTCACTTTGAAAGCAGAAGAGTGTTGGCCGATAAACTCTTAAGTCTCGGCCCGTCCCGTCGAACGGGATGAAGCTTGGGACAACTAAAAGGTTTTCTTCATTGGATTCTGATATAATTACTTTAATGGCAGAACCGAAGACGGTTTTAGTTATTGAAGACGAAGTTTTCTTGTCTCAGCTTTTAACTAACCGCTTGAAAGACCTAGGCGTTAATGTGGTCGGCGCCGCCTCTTACGAGGAGGGCTTAAGCGCCCTAAAGACTCATCAGCCGAGCCTGGTTTTGCTCGACATCATTCTTCCTGGAAAGCAGACCGGCTTTGAGCTTCTAGCCCAGGCCCGTCAGGACCCGATGTTGAAAGACACCCCCTTTATTATCATTTCTAACTTAGGCCAAGAAAGCGATATTAGCCGGGGCAAGGAGCTTGGCGCTATCGAATACTTTATTAAGGCCAAGACTTCGCTCGATGGCCTGATGGAAAAGGTGAGGTCAATTCTCGAAGGAAAAGAGAAGGCCAATGTTGTATAATAAAAGAGATCGAATTGCAGAAAGGTCGTCAGAAAAAAGCAGCTAATGGAAGGAAGTAAAAAAGGCTTTACTCTCGTAGAGCTCCTGATCGTTATCGGGATCATTGCCATTTTGTCAGCCGCGGTTATCTTCGTCTTGAACCCGGCCGAGCTTTTGGCTCAATCAAGAGATGCTGCGCGAATTGCCGATTTCGATACTCTGCGGTCAGCCATCACTCTTTATCTAACTGATGTGGCTTCGCCCACTCTAGGTGCAACCGAGTATGTGACGAGCGGTACCGCCTGTGGTTTAGGTGACGCACTTTGTACGGCTAGCACAGACTACACCGTTGATGGCGGCGGCTGGGTGGACGTTAACTTTACGAGCGTCACCGGTGGTTCGCCGCTCGCCACTTTGCCGCGGGATCCGACGAATAACGCCAACTACAATTACGCCTATGACGGCGATAACACTGCCAAGACCTTTGAGATTAATGCCAGGCTCGAAAGCACTAAGCACCGAACCAAGATGGAAAATGACGGCGGCGACGACAACACTTGCACCACCTATGTCGAAGCAACCTGTTATTACGAGATAGGCAACGATCCCGGCCTCAACCTTTAATGCTTGATTTTTCAAGCTATTTTTCTCTCGTCGTTTTGGGATTTATTAGCGGGGCGTCCCAGTTCAAACTGGGGCGTTCCTTTTTAAGGAGACATCATCGGAAAATTTTTATCTTTTCCCTCATTGCTATCTTTTCTTGGCAAATTATTCTTTCCCTACTTCAGTACGATCTCTGGTCTGATTCGCCTCTGGCCAGGCTGTTTCTCCCGCCCTATCAGGAGATCAATTACTTCATTTTTTTCGCGGTCAGCCGCTTCTTTCTTCCTTACTCGATCTCTTTATCAGTCGCCCTCTTTATCTTATTTTTA
This sequence comes from Minisyncoccota bacterium, assembly GCA_036517755.1. GTDB lineage: Bacteria > Patescibacteriota > Minisyncoccia > UBA6257 > Colwellbacteraceae > JACOXB01. The sequence continues at coordinate 4,739 of DATDUH010000015.1, forward strand.
CTACCAAAGATTAATAGAAGATTTGGCGAACGCTTTTTCGAAGCCGAAGAACCCTATCTTGCCGCGGTTTCAGTCTTTTTAGTGGGTCATCCTGGCTGGATTGTTTATTTCGTAGTGCTTATCGCGGTTTACTTACTAATCCATCTCATTTATTCCTTGCGCTCCTCGGGGAGGCGCTTATCTCTCTACTCTTTGTGGGGGATAGTCGCCCTTTTTGTTATACTCATTAATGAATACTGGCTTTTCCAAACCGGTTGGTGGAGTCTTTTAGCGGTTTAATGTTTCGTCTTCCTGAAGAAAAATTAAAAGAGCTTTTACTAAAAGAGCGAGTTATCTCGACCGAAGATTTTGACGATAGCCTGAAAGAAGCGAGGCGCATTGGTGGCGCTGTCGCCGATGTCCTTATTTCTCGGGGGCTGGTCCCTCAATACTATATCTCAGAGATTATAGCCCGGTTTTTAGGAGTAGCGTCTGCGTCTCTCGGCAACAAACAGCTCGATCCGGAAATTATTAAACTCCTGCCCGAGGACTTAGCCAGGCAGAAAAGAGTGGTTCTTTTCGGTCGAGAATCTGATGGCGCTATCGCAACCGCGATGGAAGATCCGAGCGATTTAAACCTGGTTCAATTCCTGGAAAATTATCTCAAAACTAAAATCAAACCCTATTTGGCTTCTGAGGACGATTTGAATAAGGCCTTCTCTCTTTACGGACAGCTCACGGCCGAGAACTTTAAGAAAGTTATTGAGGACAACCTTAATGCTTCGGCAAGAAGCAGGGTGAAAACTGATGCTGAAGCGGCGGAAGATGTTCCGATCGTGGCTATTGTTGATAATGTTCTCTCATACGCCATCTCTTTAAGGGCTTCGGACATCCACCTCGAGATCTTTGAAGATTTTATTTTGATTCGCTACCGGGTTGATGGCATCCTCCACGAGATTTTGAGAATTCCCAAACAGATTCACCCGGCTATTGTAGCGAGGATCAAGCTTCTCGCCGGATTAAAAATTGATGAGCACTATAAACCTCAAGATGGCCGCTTTCGCTATCAGATCGCCGGCGACGTAGTTGATATTAGGGTGGCGGTGATGCCGACTTTCTCGGGTGAAAAAGTGGAGATGAGGCTTTTGACCGCAGCCACAAAACCTCTATCCTTCGCTGAACTTGGCATGCTCGAGGACACAATTAAATCGCTCGAGGAAAATATCAAAAAGACTTACGGGATGATTTTGGTCTGTGGCCCAACCGGTTCTGGCAAAACCACGACCCTGTATGCCGTCCTAGGGGTGCTCAATCGGGCCGAGGTCAACATTATCACCATTGAGGATCCGATTGAATACAATATTCAATATATTAATCAGACCCAGGTTAATCCGGCGGCGGGTATTACTTTTGCGAGTGGCCTCCGGGCCATTCTCCGTCAGGATCCCAATATCGTTCTCGTCGGTGAGATCAGAGACCCAGAGACGGCCGAAATTGCTGTTCAGGCCTCTTTGACCGGCCATCTGGTTTTATCCACTTTGCACACCAATGATGCGCCGACGGCCGTGCCTCGACTTTTTGATATGAAGATTCAGCCGTTTTTAGTGGCTGCTGTTCTGAACGCTGTCTTGTCCCAAAGATTGGTGAGAAAAATTCATCTTGATTGCATTGAATCATATGAACCGGACGAACCGACCCTGAAGTTAATTAGGGGGCAGTTGACCGAACTTGGTCTATCGCCCGAAGAAATCGAGGCTCGCCTGCCCTCCAGGTTTTATCGAGGCAAGGGGTGTTCAGCCGACAACCTCACCGGTTA
>DATDUH010000016.1:0-6921 GCA_036517755.1 Minisyncoccota bacterium
GAGGCCGAGTATTGGAATTTAGTGTCGGCCGGAGGCGGCGAGCTGCAAACATTAATCGACGCGCCCGAGAACGAGTTGGTCCAAATTACCACCGAGACTGTAGTCGAAGCCATCAGGCGCCTAAGGCAGGGACGGGTGAAGATAGAACCCGGTTACGACGGCGAGTACGGCAAGATTAGTATCTTCGGCGACGGCGAACGAGAAGGATTAAAACCCCAAGTCAGCCTCTTTTAATTTATCGAGTTACGAGCTCGATAAATTTCCTTAAATAGTTTTTCTTCTTAAAAGCATAGCATTAATCGCCACAATCACGGTTGAAAGCGACATAAAAAGAGCGGCGAGGGCCGGCTGGAGAATAATGCCCTTGGTAGCCAAGACGCCGGCCGCAAGCGGCAAGGCTACCACGTTATAGCCCGTTGCCCAAAAAAGGTTTTGGATCATTTTGCGGTAAGTTTCGCGAGAAAGTCTAACAATTTTCGGGATATCTCGGGGATCGTTTCTCACTAAAATAATTCCGGCTGACTCGATGGCGACGTTAGTACCGGCGCCGATCGCAATACCAAGATCAGCTTGGGTGAGGGCCGGCGCATCGTTAATGCCATCGCCGACCATAGCCACCCTATAACCCCTTTCTTGAAGCAATTTTACTTTTTTTGACTTCTCCTCGGGTAGGACTTTGGCAAAGTACTCGTCAATTCCCAAATCTTCGGCTACCCAACGAGCGACATTCTCTGAATCGCCGGTAACCATCGCCACTTTTATTCCCGCTTCTTTCAATAGCCTTACCGCCTCACGGGATTCGTCGCGAATCAGATCCGCTAAGGCTAAAGCGCCGAGCGCTTTTTCGCCCTTCGCCGCATAAATAATTGTTTTGCCCTTTTTATTTTCAGTTTCGACTTCACGTTCAATCTCTGGAGGTAATTTTAAGTTAAGCTCATCTTTGATTGCCTGACCGCCAACTGATATTTCATTATCTTTAATTCTTCCCCTAACGCCTTTGCCGGGAAGTCGGATAAAATCCTCGATCTCTAGAAGTTCAATTTTTTCTTCCTCGGCTTTTTTGACGATTGCCTTGGAGACAAAGTGTTCTGAGTGAGCATCAACCGAGGCAGCATATTGGAGAACCTCATTTTTATCCTTTGCCTCAATCGGCCAGATATCAGTCACGCCGTATTCGCCCTTGGTCAAAGTGCCGGTTTTATCAAATAAGACCACGTCAATCTTTCTCGCCAGCTCTAGGGCCAGCCGTTGCCGCACTAAAAAACCGTTCCTGGCCGCGAGCGTGGTTGAGATTGAAGCGACCAGCGGGACGGCCAATCCCAGGGCATGAGGGCAGGCGATTACTAAAACCGCCACCATTCGTTCAACCGCGATATCAAAAGCACCAACCAAAAGCCAGGTGATAAAAGTGATAGTGCCGGAAACCAAAGCTATCACGGTCAAATAAAAAGCCGCTCTATCTGAAAGAATTTGGAGTTTTGATTTCGAGGACTGGGCTTCCTCGACCAGGCGCATCACTCCAGCTAAAAAAGTGAGCTCACCCACTTTGGCCACTCTTATTTTGAGCGAACCATCGCCGTTCGTTGTTCCGGCAATCACTTCACTACCTTCATATTTCGGAACTGGGGCGGATTCGCCGGTCATCATCGATTCATTGGCTTCTGATTTTCCTTCAATCACTAAGCCATCAGCCGGAATCCGGCCGCCTGGCCGAACAAAAACTAGGTCGCCTTCTTTCAGCTCGGAAATCGGAATCTCTTTTGTCGTAGTCCCATCGATCACTTCGGCTCTATCTGGTATAAGTTTCGAGAGTTCTTTCAGGGCACCTTGGGTGCTGGCCACAGCTCGCATCTCAAGCCAGTGGCCTAAAAGCATAATGGTGATTAGGGTGGTTAATTCCCAGAAAAGGGTATGCTCCGGCGCGAAAAAAGCGGCATAAACGCTGTAGAAATAAGCGGCCGAGATGGCGACGGCGATTAAGGTCATCATTCCCGGCTGCCGTCCTTTAATTTCCCGGAAGGCGCTCCTTAAGAAAATCCAGCCGCCGTAGAAAAAGACGATTGAGCCGAGTAGTAGGGGAATATAATTTGATCCGGGAAACGCCGGCGCCTGCCAGTTAAAGGTAGTTTGGAAAATACGAGAGTAGAGGACAACCGGAATCGCGAGTATTAGACTCACCCAGAATTTCCGAAGAAACATTTCGGTGCTATGCCCAGCATGTTTACCCGCCATAGCTTCAGCGGAGGCGGGCTTGCCCTTAACTTTTATGAGGTTCATCCCGCACTCCGGACAAATTCCCGGTTTATCCAGAATTATCTCCGGATGCATCGGACAAGTATAGAAATCCTTTTGATGATTTCGATCCATGGGGTTAAACGCCGCAGCTTCCGCCTCCTTGAATCTGAGCCGGTTCAACTTCGGCTAAAACCCTACTGAAGCCCGAGGCGCTTGAGAACTCGGCCCCCAGGATTCCTTTGGGATCGGCATCTTCCCAATCAACCCCTTTTATTTCAAGGTATTTGGCGATGGTGAGATAGGTGTCTGGGAACCAGTAGGCATTAACCTGGAGGGCGACGCGATACATTTCCGCTTCGCTTACGTCCTGGGAGGCCATAAGCTCCAAGAGCCCGAGCATGGCCATGCCGTGATTACAGTCCGGGAAATAAACCGGATTATCGCAGCAGGGTCGATAAATGTTTTGGCTGACCCTTAAAACCAAGTCTTTTTGTTCCGGGGTCAAGTTAATCAGTGAGTAGCGGCTGTAATGATCCATCACATTCCCTCGAGCTATAGTCCAGCCGCCGGTTGAGGCAAAAACTTCAGCCCCGCCGTAATTAGGATCCATCATTGGCCCTTGTTCGAGGATCGGATTTTTATTAGCTAAGCCCAAAGCCCAAAAAAGATTAAGCAGATAATTCGCATTTTGAGGCGTCATTTTGAGATTGCCGCTTGACGCTCCGTAAAGCAGCTGTTTTTCTTCTTCATTCAATCCGCCTCTCCCGGCATAAAGCGCTTCGAACCGGTCTTTATCAATCACTCCAGTTTCAACCATCTGTTTTCCTAGATCACCCCATCTAACAGGCAGGGTTACACCGTCCCTTGGCAGAACCTTGGCCTGGAGCTCAGTTAGATCTGACTCGGCCTGTCTCGTCGAGGGCTTGCCGTCGTAGACTGTGGCATAGATGATTGCCCCGCCGAGGATGAGGACGGAAAAAATCATACTAAAAGGCAAGAAATAATTTTTCTTTTCTAATTCAGTTTTATCTTCCATTTCTTTATTAGATTAATTTTCGACTTATTTTATTTTACAGCCGCTCGCCTCGGCGAGTTTATTAATCCCTTGTTCACCGACCAGTTTCCGGCCGTCTGGGAAGGTCCAGGTAGGATAACCTTGAATCCCGGTCTCGAGACACAGTTGGGGATTATCCGGGCATTCGACATATTTTACCAGCCTGAACGATTCGCCGAAAACGGCCTTCTCATTTTGACAATGGGGGCACCATTCGGCGCCATACATTACGGCTCCCTTCGCCGTTAGACACTGGGCAAAAGCATCGAGTTCTCCCGCGTTCTTTTTACTACCCCAGGCTCCGGCAAAAAGGACCAAAAGAACCAGTCCCAGCACTCCGATTGCAATCGGCAAAATAATTTTTAATTTCAGCAACATTCTTCCATTTTTTCTTCGAGTTCCCCGACTTTAGCTCGGGCAGTTTCTTTTTCTCCGGCAGGGAGTTCCGTTTGTGTTTGACCCGAACCCTTAATAAATAAAAAGTAACCAAGAACCAGAAGGAGAAAAGTTTCAGCAATGAGGCTGGGCCAGCCAAGATTATTAATGAAGAAATAAACCAAGATGAAGCCCGAGGCAATAATCAAGCTTTTACTGAGGAGACTGGCGGCCCAGGGGAATTTTTTCTCCGCCTGATAAGCAATGCCGACTGCCGTTCCACCCATCATGATTATAATGGGCGACAAGTAACTTGTCGGCGCAAGAATTCCCAAGAGCACCCCGGCCGTAAGTCCGATCCAGGTGAGACTCGTGCCGGCGCAAATCGGGCAGACTTTAATTTTAAGGATTTCGTTTCCAAGTCGAAAGACGGCAGTGGTGATGAGGACGGCAATGGCACTAATAATGATTGGCATATTTCTATTTTACTAATTTTACTCTGACTAGAGGAAGAAAATAGCGATTCCTAAGAGCACCATCACGATGCCGGTGCCGAGTCGCATCGTCTTTCTCTCTTTCTTTTGCCAATTTTGAGCCTTGGCTAAGAGTTTTTTGTCGCTCGCGAGGATTAGAATAACAAGGAGCGGTGTGATGAAGATCAGATTGTAGAGGAGAAGATAGCCAAAGCCGACAAGGTAAGTGGCCTTATCGTGAAGTAATCCCAAAACCATCAAGTATGGCCCGCCGGTGCAGGGGAATTCGCAGAGCCCGACGAGGCCGCCAAGGATAAAGGCCGTGGGCGATGATCCCTTCTCCATCAGTACTGCCATTCGGTGATGAGCGCTGTGGGGGATCCGCAGCTTAATCGGAAAAGCAGGAAAGAGTTCGTTTATGACATTAATCGCGCCAAAGGCGATTAAGAGGGAGGCACCGACTTTAGCCATAAAATGAGGAGTGTTGAAGAGGTGGAGCGTGCCCAAAATCCCGAGGCCAATTGCCATATAAACGAGAAAGATTCCCAGGATGTAGAGTCCGCCGACCTTGAGAATTTTAGTCCTCAAGTTTCCGATGCTGAAGAGAAAAGCGATTGTCAGAAGGAGGATGGAAAAAGCGCAGGGATTAATGCTGTCGATCAAGGCCGAAACGCTGACAAGCGGTAGGAGCCATCGGCCGCCATTACTCAGTTGCCAGAGAAGAGCGGTGCCCGCACCCGCATAACGGAAGAAAAGGAAAATCCCCAAGATGGAAGCGATCGCGAGAAGAAGGATGACAATCTTAATTTTTGAGGACTTCATTTTTAGGGCTGGACAAAGACAGTGAATTGGAGTTCAGTCACCCCATTATCGGTTTCGAGGTAAATGGCTCGATCATTGCGGCCGATACCGGCTGGTCCATGAGCTGTGGGGTCAAACATTGCCTCGATGGCTATTTCTTCCCCGGGAGCGATCTCCTCATTGATTTCCGGAACCGGCGCATGACCCGGCATGCCAAATGGTCCTCGTTTTGTTTCGCCTCGGATAAGATGGGCGGTGGTACACATACAAGAAGTGTAGACCTTTCTGATTGTGACCGGGGTCGAGCTCTCGTTTACTACCTTAAATTCGTGTGCGACATTCCCGGCCGCCATTGAAATCGTGCCGAAGTTATAGCTCGACTCCGATGCTTTAAGTGGACTCGTTTGAGTCACAGGGCCGGCACTAGTTACCTCGTTGCCCTCGTTACTCCCGGTCTTTGCGAGCCAGTAAAGACCGCCAAGGGTTAAGACCACAACCCCGATGCCAATTAAAGTTTTTTGTTTCATTTTTGTTATTTACGTAGCAAAAATTCCCCAGAGGGGGAATAGAGGCGCAGTCATAAATCTCCCTCGACCTTTGGGTAGATTTATATATGCGCCTGATTAAAAGGAGGGGCTGTTTTTATGAAGCGCTAACCAGCGAATAAGTTGTTTTTTAAATGGAGGAGCGGCAAAATTAAGATTTTTTGAATATCGCCAATAAATTGAGGCGTTTGTTTTCGGGTCGGTTAATTTAGGCAGGCCGAAGCTGAAGGCTAGAACAATAAAGAGAATAACGAGGCCGCTCGTGAAGATCGCAGTCGAGAAAAGTTTAAAAGCATCAAAATGAAAAGCTAAGTAAGAAAAAGGGTTGCCACTGGGGCAGGCGCCGCCATTAGCGAGTTCGGCGAGACATCCGTCGTGGCCGGCCATGGCGTCTGCTACCATCAAAAAAATACTGAAAACCGCCATTCCAGCGAAAGCCACCATCAATAAAATTGGGATAACCCCCTTCATTGACTACAAGTATACTATGATTTTCGGCTCAAGCGAAGCCCTTGGTAGGCCAGATAGCCGGCGACGGCAAAGCCGAACCAACTAATCCACATCGGCGCTGTCCAATCGCCAAAAACTGCCGGCCAGCCCCAGATAATCCGCGAGAGGTGAAGCAGGGAAACAGCCAAGAAAATAATTCCGCCTACTAAAGCAAAGGTTTTTTGTTTCATAAAATTAACTTAGACAAAGAGGCCGACCTTTATAGTTATTTGAGCCATTCTTTCAAATTTTTCGGCCAGCCGAGAACAAAAAGTAAGGCTAAGGGCGCGCCCCAGTTGGCCCATCTCTCAACAAAGTCCCAGATTGGTTCACCGACAATCGGCCGAACTAAAGCGGTAAAGAAACCCCAGAAGGCCATCCAGAGGAGAGCGAGCCTAATTGGTTTTACGAGAACCAGAATCGCAAGAGCAATATCAACTACGCCGATCAAAAAAAGCAGGGTTCGGGCTGTTTCGGGATTCGAAATACCGAATACGGGAAACCATTCAAGCCAGGCCGGCTTACGGCCTAGGGCAAAGACGCCATGGCCAATAAATTCACCAGCCACGGCGATTCTCAAAACCCATTCAACAACCCTAGTCTTCATCGGGCATTATAATAATTTTAGCAGATAGCAGTCGGGGATTCAATGCTTGGTTTATGGAAGTTACTTTCGAAAACTTCCGCCTTGCCTCGCTGTAGCCTTCAGCGGAGGCGAGCCTCACTGGTCTTTAACTAGTTTGGCTGCGCCAAGAGCCGTGCCGTCAAAGATGGCTTGTTTTTGAACGGCGAGATGCGAAGTCTCCGCCTGGATTGAAGTAAGCTTCTCGGCTTTGGTGATGCCGCCATCTACGATTAGTTTACGAGGTTTAACAGGCATTTTCTTAAGATAAACATCGACTTTTCGGGCGAGCTTTAAAATCACTTTGTCGAGCGTCGGTTTGCCGAG
>DATDUH010000017.1:0-13918 GCA_036517755.1 Minisyncoccota bacterium
CTTTATCTCCTCAAAAACTTTATTGACTCGTCCTTGAAGCTCGCCTTGGTCAGCGCCGGCAAAAAGACTGCCCAAGCGAAGAGCGACGAGACGCTTGTCAAAAAGTTGGGCAGGGACCCGGTCTTTGGTAATTAAATAAGCCAAGTGCTCGACAATCGTTTCTTTACCCGACCCAGGCTCGCCGATCAAAATGGCATTGGGGTTATCGGGTCGGGAAAGAACATCAACGAGGCGCTGAAGTTCTTGATCGTGACCGACGAGAAACCCGACTTCGTAAGACCGGGCCCGGTCAGTTAAGTCAGTGGAGAATTGGTCAAGCAGAGGCGTGGGCACGGCTGTCCAGGCCCGATTCATAATCCGATGACGGGGCCGATGGTAAGAAGAAAGGAGCTTCCGGAAAGCTTTTCGGGGGAGCTCGATCAGCCGCCGCCGATAGAGTCGAACAAAAACAGCGGCCCGGAAAAGATCCCCGGCTTTGATATTAAAAAGGTTGAAAAGCGAGAGGATCTCGCTATCTTCACTTCCAGCCAGGGCGGCGAAAAGATCAACCGGTTCAACAAAGCGCTGGTTTCCGGTTCTCTGACTCGCGGCCGTGACCACTAATTTTTCAATCTCGGACAATAAAACTTGGGAGGGGGTTTTATATTTTTTAAGCCGCTTGCCGTAATCATCGAGCTTAGCCTCGAGTTCAGCTGAAGACGCCTCTAGGCGCAGTAGAACTTCTTTGACCTCGCGGCTGGCAACGAGGGCTTGGGCGAGATTAATGAAAAAGTTGCCGCCGATAAGCAGGGTATGATCATAAACACCTATTAATGTCCGCCGGGCTCGAGGCGTAAGATAATAATTTAAATTAATGCTCTTTGATCCGGCTTCGAGGAATGACCCGTCTGCCTCGCCCGAGTGAAAGAGACGATCAACAAGATAGAAAAGGAGTAAAACGCCGAGCCAGAACAGCCACTCGATATCGCTCATCAGGAGAACTAGGGTGGCCACTAAAAGAACCACGAGCCAAGCGTTCGAGGCGATTCGAACTAAGAACCGGCCGGCGTAATTCATCCGGAGCAGCGGCTCGTCAAATCTCATTTCGTTTGGCGCTTCGGGGTTCATCGCTAAATTAATCCCTGGAATAATTTAAAAATGGCATAAGCCGGGAGGCCCGCCCAGAAAAAATAAATGAGAACGGCCAGAGCGATAATTAAAAGATAAATAATTGAGGCGACAAAAATCCGGGCACTCCGGAAAAAGAATCCCAAAACATAACCGAAGAAGCTCCGGTCCTGGTAAAGGGGTTCAAAAAAATGACGAAGGGTGATTTTAATGGCAAACGTCCGGTCGAGTCGGCCTAAAAAACGGTTCCAAAATTCGGCCATTACCGTGAGACTGCCAAGATACCAATGGCGAAAGAAGGCCAGAAATCGATAACTGAACCGATTGACCAAATAAAGCGCGGCCGAGGTCATTTAACTAAATTATAATCCCGAATCAGTTTGAGGTCTCGTTCTTTCAAGCCGCTTAAACTTTCAAAATTATGATCGGCACTGATAATTTGGGCCAACTCCTGGCCGCCGATAAAGTGAGGCAAAAGAACGTAGTCAGCCCCTTCTTTATAAAGCTCCCGGGCGTGCCACTCGTCTTCGGCAGTAAGGATAGTCTTCGCCTTCCTCTTCCCTCCATTAACCGCTTTTAAAATAGTCAAATTGTCCTCGAACTCCGGAATGGTTGAAATAACCACCCTCGCTTTAGTTAAGCCGATCCGTTCCTGAATATCAGCGTCGGTGATATCGCCATAAACCACCGGAATCTTCATCCTAACGAGAGCCTTAACAGTCACCGGGTCGAAATCAAGAGCCACAAAATCAACGCCAAGATTGCTCAAGGCTCGAACAATGCCCTGCCCCATTCGGTGGATGCCAACAAGGACAGTATGATTCTCGAGACGAGACTCAACCACCGGCTCTTCGATTAATTTCTCCCTAAATTCAAACGGTTTGACTACTGGCTTCAAAAATTCATAAAGCTTGCTACCGTGGGTGATGAAATAGGAAGAGAAGAAAATAGTGACAAGTCCAACCAAAGTTACGAGCGAAAGCTCGGTCGGACCTAGATAGCCTAAACGGTACCCCAAGACAGCAATGATTAAACTGAACTCGGAAATCTGGGCCGTGGTGATGCCGGTTAAGAATGAGGTCCGCGCTCGGTAGCCCAGAAGGCCGTTAAGGAGAAGAACGACGAGAGGCTTTACGAGAAGAACGAAAAGGATAAAGACCAGAGCCGGCAGAATCGGTAAGATTAACTGGGCCTGAACCAAGCTGGCGCCCAAAGCGACGAAGAAGAGGATGATAAAGAAGTCGCGCAGGGGCCGGAGCCGAGCACTAATTTGAAAGTGCTCCGAGGAATTGGCCAAAGCCAATCCGGCCAAGAGCCCGGCGGCCTCAAGCGACACGTTAAACATAACGGCGAGAAGGACCACTCCCAGAAGCCAGGCCAAGCTGAAAAGGTAAAGCATCTCTTGAGAGCGACCAACTTGATCTAAAACTTTCGGCAAAATCCGGGAGGCGAGAAAAGCTAGAGCAAAAAGGATAACCCCCTTCAGGGCTGAATAAAAAAGACCGAGGAGGAAGTTGGTGCTGCCGACGGGGTTCGTCAAAAACAAGAGAACCAGGATGGCGGCAAAGTCCTGAATTAAAAGCAGGGCCACTGACAAACGGCCGTAAAGACTTTGAAGATCGCCTTTATCCGAAAGAAGTTTAACGACGATAATGGTTGAGGAGAAAGTGAGGGCGCCGGCAAGATATACCGAAGTAGCAAAGGCGAATCCCAGGGCAAGCGAAAGACCAAGGCCCAAACCAAAAGTTAAAAATATCTGACCTAAGCCAAGCAAAAGGGCGGGCCAGCTCAAATGCTTAAACTCGCGGAAGTTCATCTCAAGCCCGACGAGGAAAAGCAGGAAAATCACTCCGAGCGAGGCCAGGCTCTCAATCGGCGAAGAGAAAAGATTCGGCACCCAGGTTCCCTCCAGATAACCAAAGGCAATGCCGGCTAAAAGAAAACCGATGATAACCGGCTGTCTTAAAAGATGAGCGGCAAAACCAAAGATAACCGCAAGGACAATCGCTAAGGCCAGTTCGGTTAAAAGATCCATTTAAATTAAGCCTATCGCGGAAAGGGTGAAATTTGAAGTTGAGGAAGGGAGCGCCTACCGCCCATTGCCTATCGGGACCCGGAATAATTTGCTCCAGCGACAAATTTCCCTGCTTCTCGGCTTGCCCCCCTTCGACAAGCTCAGGGACCGAGCTGGCAAGCCTCCGAAGACGTCCCGTACGGCAACGGGCGATAGGTTTAAAGAATTATTAGTTAAGTTATTTATGCTCAGTAGCATGCTACTGAGCATTATCGAGTTACGATCTCGATATAGTGATATTTTGAGTGCCCGACAGGGATCGAACCTGCGACCTCTTCCTCCGGAGGGAAGCGCTCTATCCGCTGAGCTACGGGCACAACTACCGTTCAAGTTTAAAAGAAGCGCCAGATTTCATAAAGGGCGCCGAGAGCAAAAACGAGAATCAGAGGAAGATATAGAAAAACCGGTTTCTGCCGGAGTTTTAGATACATCAAAACCACCATAATGCTCTCGAGGGCGAGAAAAACCCCGCCGATAAATCCCACCAAGCCGATAAAATTATTGAAGCCAAAGAAATATAAGAGAAGCGGTATGAAGCTGGCGACTAGAAATGAAAGAAAACCGGGTAAACGGAGATCGTAAATGAAAATGTCTTTAACTTCGAGTCCTAGAAAGAAATAAGAAGTCCAAAGACTAAAGACGCCGAGAATGCCGATTAAAACAAGGAGGGCCGGAGGAATGAGATTAAGGCCACCGATCGCATCCGGCGTAATGCCAGCCGGCGAGAGCCCGACGACCGCAATCACAAAAAGGAGATAGACCAAGGCCGGGATCACGGTTCCCAAAACCACGGCCCGGCGCAATCCCTTCTCAGGCAAGTTCCTCCCCTGCCAGTAGTCGCGCAAAGAAGAAATAGCCGCCCGTCCGGCCAAAGAAAAAAGGATCACGCCGTAGGGCAGAAAAAAAGCTTGAGGGTTAAACCTGGAGAGGGTCAATGATGGCGCCCTTAGACTAAAACCAAAAAGAACAAAAATGATGGCGATCATGGCAACGGCCACCAAAAACTCAAAGTTGGCCAATCGTTTCAAGGAGAAAACCACTGCTACTACTCCAGAGAACCAAAAAAGATACAGGGCGGCGGAGCTAGAGAGAAAGGGGGCGGCGATTTTCATAAAACTAACTCCCAGCACCAGATAGGCGGTTAAGACGAGAATAAGGCCAATGGCCGTGGTTAAAACCGCGAGCCAAAAACCGAAGTCTCCCAAATATATCCGGGCATAACCCACAAAACGGTGTTTGCCTTCAGTGCTATCAATGATCCGCAAATACATCAAATGAATAGCGGCAAAAACAGCGGCAAAGGCCGCCAGATAAAAAAGACCAAGTGAAAAACCGGCCTTCTCAAAAACATAAGGCAGGGCAAACATCCCCGCCCCAATAATCATCGAGGCGAGAAGTCCGGTCGGCAGGATTATCTCCCTATACCACTGCGTAAACTTCGTCACCCTCTCTCACTTTATCGCTCACTTTGATCCCGATCTCTTTGCCCAATTCGGCTTCGGTGACTGATTTATGATCAAATTCCATTGATTCAATCGGTTGGGTAAAGTCGGTAGTTGCCCCCTTGAAATGGACCGTCTCGCCCGCTTTTACTTTTCGATTGAATTTGACGATCGCCACCTCCAGGTGGGAATAGTAGTGAGTGACTTCGCCAATTGGTTTTTCTTCCATATTTAAAGATATTCCGATCGACCTTTATCGATGACGATAAGAAGTTCGTCAAGCAGATCCTTGGGGTTCGTGGCATAAACGATTTTCCCCCGCCGCTCTTCAGCCCGATGAGATTTCTCAATCATCAGTTTCAAAAGCTCGTCAGTCTCCCAGTCACCTTCTAGGATACCAATTGGCTTCGCATCTTCAAAGGCAATGGTGAATTCGCTCAGGGTACCCATCCGGCCGCAGCCGACGATTACGGCATCGGCGGCCTTGGTGAGGATCAGGTTTCGGCCCGAATACTCAAACCCGGTATAAACGATGAGATCGTGGTAATCAGTCGGCAGCTTGTAAAAATTAACATGCTCGACTTCGTCTTTGGCCGGCGAGAAGCCGACCACGGTGCCGCCTTCGGCCTTGGCCCCTTTGGCCGCCCAATAAGGAAAGCCAGTGGTCGCCCCGTCAACCAAAATGCCGTTATGCCGAACAATCTCGCGCCCCAATTCTTCAGCTACGCGATATGCTTCTTCACCGCAATGACCGGTTTCAGCCGCGCCGGAAACACAGATTTTATACTTCAGTTGGGACGGAGGCATAACTTTATAATATCACCTCCTCGCCCAAGTTAGGAATAACCGGCTGAACTGCCAGTTCGTCTCGAATCCGGTCTTCGAGCGGCCCCATTTCCTTTTCCTCGCCGTGAACGAGGAAAACTTTTTTGAGCCCCAGCTTCATTGGTCTTAACCAGTCGAGCAAGGCCGGCTGATCAGCATGAGAAGAATAGCCGCCGATAGCCAAAACCCGGGCTTTGACTGCTATCTCCTCACCAAAAATTTTAACGCTAAAGTTTTTGCCTGATTTTGCCCCGTCCAAAATCCGCCGGCCCAAAGAACCAACCGCCTGGAAACTAACAAAAAGAATGGTGCTTTTGGGATCAGGCAAATACCGCCGCTCGTGATGAAGAATGCGTCCGCCTTGAGACATGCCGGCGCCGGCAATGATAATCTTCGGCGGGGCGATACTATTAATTTGTTTTGATTGTTCAGTAGTTAGGGTTAAATGGAGATCAGGAAAATCGAAAATCGCATCACCGGCCCGCAAAAGTTCAATCGCCGCTTCATCAAAATAGATCTGGTCTTTGGAATATTTTTTATAAACCGCGGTTAATTTAATAGCCAGGGGGCTATCGATAAAAACCGGCGTCCGCGGAATCCGACCATTTTCAACTAGATCATTTAGCTCATAAAGTAATTCCTGGGTTCGCTCCAGGGCAAAAGCTGGGATCATTAAAACCCCACCGGCTTTCACTGTCTCTTCGATCACATTTTCGAGCAAATCCTTTCTTTGAGTTAGGCCCTCGTGAACTCGGCTGCCGTAGGTTGAATCAATCAAGGCATAATCCGCTGTTCCAATCTCTTCTCTACCTTTAATTAAAGGGGTAACCGGATGGCCTAAATCGCCGGAAAAAACAATTTTCTTGCCGTCTCCGGAAACCAAAATCGAGGCTGAACCTAAAATGTGACCGGCGTTATAAAATTCGACCTCAAACCCGGCTGCCTCAACTTTCTCGTGATAAGAAACTTTTTGCCAAAGTTTCATGGTTTCGTTAATATCGGCCAACTCATAAATCGGGGGCAGGCCGAGTTCGCGAGCCTCAATAGCCAAGATGTGCTCCGAATCAATTAAAAGGGTTTCGGCAAAATCTTTGGTCGGCGGCGTTGAATAAATCTTCCCTCGAAAACCGGCTCGATAAAGCTGGGGCAGGCGACCGATGTGATCAATGTGAGCGTGAGTCACAAAAACCGCCTCGATCGAGGCTGGGTCAAGCGGAAACGGTTCAAAATTATGCCGCTCGCAATAACGCGCTCCTTGATGAAGTCCGCAGTCAATCAAAATCCTTTTGCCGGCCTCGTTCTCGAGAAGAAAACTCGAGCCCGTCACCATCTTCACCCCGCCCCAAAAGGTAAGTTTCATTAAGGTAATTATAACCGAAGGGCTTCGAGGGCAATTGTTTTGTCTGACCAGGGAATTTGTTTACCGTCGGCCACTCGGAGGTAGGGCTCGCTCCCCTTACCGGTGATAATAACCGTGTCTCCGGGTTTTGCTATTCCGATGGCTTTAAAAATAGCTTGTTTACGATTAAGAACTTCCGAAACATCAGGAACAGTAACCCCGGCCTTAATCTCGGCAATGATTTGGGCCGGATCTTCATCAAAAGGATCTTCGTCAGTCAAGATAATCTCTTTGCAGTAGCGGCTGGCGATCTCGCCGAGCTTGGGCCGCTTCCATTTATCCCGACCGCCGCCGGCTGAACCCAAAACGCAGATGAGGCCCCCTTTTCTGTTTTTCTCGGTAAGGGTCTGATAAACCAGTTCGAGTGAATCCGGGGTGTGAGCATAATCAACTACCACCGCGAAGGGTTCACGCTGCACGAATTCCATCCTCCCCGGCACACCGGGGAAGTGCTCGATCGCCTCTTTAATAATCTCTTGGCCGATTCCTAGAGTTCCGGCGACTGAAGCGGCCGCGGCTAAATTCTCTTTATTAAACTCGCCGGGCAGTAAGTTAAAAACCTTGTTTGAAAAATTCGGTAAATCGGTTTTGGAATAAATAATTGGCCGGCGTTCTTTAAAGGCATTCCGGAAATACTCCGATTGTTCGTCGTCGCCATTAATAAAAATGGATGCACCCCGGCGGCTCGCGTATTTCAAAAACCTAAACTTGGCTCGCCGGTAAGCCTCAAATGAGCCGTGAGCCTCAATGTGTTCAGGAGAGAGGTTGGTAATAACCGCCTGCCGCCACTTGATAAAACGGTGGCGGAAAAGAACAATCCCCTGGGAAGTTACTTCAAGGACAGCATATCGGCATTTTTTTCTAACCGCTTCTCTTAAAAATGATTGGATAAAAAATCGGCCTGGCTGAGTGTTGCCGAAAGTATTAATTTTCGAGTCGCGAGCAAGCTTAACCCGGATCGAAGAAAGAAGAGCGGTCCGATAGCCGGCTTGTTCTAAAATGGCGTCCAGTAGTTCGATGGTGGTAGTTTTGCCCTTGGTGCCGGTAACGCCGATCACTTTTATTCGCCACGAAGGAAAGAAATAAATAATTTCGGCGATTAGACCAAGGGTAAAATGATAGGCGTAGGGCGCAAAGCGTAGCCGATACATCCATCGGAATAAGGGGAATTTCTTAAAACCCTCGAGGATTGAATTAAAAAAACTCCAGGAAGACACGAAATTATCTTTTTATTTTTTTCAGGGCGTCCCGCATTCGATCCTGAATTTTATCGAGTCCCGGGTCAATCTCTTTAATGGCTGTCTGGGCTTGCCGCTTCGAATAACCAAGGCCAACCAAAGCTTCCAGAATATCAATGTCTTTTTCGAGCATTTCAACCATTCCGCCTTCGGTCGGTCGAACCTTATCTTTGAGCTCAACAATAATACGTTCGGCTGTCCTCCGGCCAATGCCCGAAGAACGTTCAAGTAATCCAGCCTCGCCTTTAGCGATCGCCCCCAGGAGCTGTTCTGTCGGCGCCGTGCCCAAAATAGCAACGGCTGATTTTGGCCCCACGCCCGAGACCGAAATCAAGGCTTCGAAAAGCTGCAGTTCGGCCTCGGTTAAAAATCCGTAAAGATCAGCCCCGCCCTCCCGCAGGTGGAGAAAAGTAAAAACCTTAACCATCTCACCCGCTTGGGGCAAGCCGCCGGCTTCAACCAGGGGAATCGCCACCTTAAATTCGAAGCCGCTCGCTTCAATAATAATGAACCGGCCGGTTCGCTCTTTCAGGATTCCTGAGATGCTGTGGATCACCTCATTTATTATAAGCGGCTGCTTGACTCAATTAAACCGGGTGGGATAATTGGAACGTTAAGCAATGATTTCGGCGGCAGATCAGGAAAAATTGAAACAGCTGCTTTTAAGGGATAAGGCGCGCCTAGAAAAAGAAGTAAAAAGTCTTCGCTCCCGCGAGAGCCGGGACTTTGGCGAAGATACTACTTACGATGCTGGTGAGGAAGAATCAGACGAAAGCGAGGAGAGGGTTACTCATGAGGCTATCAGCGAAACCCTGAAACCCCGTCTCGATGATATAAATAAAGCGCTCCGAAAAATGGAGCAGGGTCAATATGGCCGCTGCGAAAAGTGCGGCAAGGAAATAGCCCTAGAATTACTCGAGGTGGCGCCAGAGTCAAAACTCTGCCGCGATTGCAAACTAAAAGAATGACCAAATCGCTCGCTCGGGTCTACTCGGCCGAGCTCGAGGGGATTGAAGCCAGATTGATTGAGGTCGAGGTCGACTTAAATGTCGGCCTTCATAGTTTTAATATCGTCGGCCTGGCTGACAAAGCCCTTTCGGAATCGAAAGAAAGGGTCAGCTCGGCCCTAAAAAATACCGGCTTTAAACCGCCGACTAAGGAAAACCGGAAAATCACCGTAAATCTTGCGCCGGCTGATGTGAAAAAGACCGGTTCTCAATACGATCTGGCTATCGCCGTTGGTTATCTCCAGGCTACCGACCAGATCGGAGAATTTGACGCGGAAGATAAGATTTTTATCGGCGAACTAGCCTTAAACGGCTCGGTCAGACCGGTTCCCGGCGCCTTGAACACCGCTATTTTGAGCCGGAGGACTGGGAAACAATATCTTTTCCTACCAGTAGAAAATGCTAAAGAGGCAAGTTTAATCGGTGAGGTCAATATTGTGCCGATCGCAACGCTCGCTGAACTTGTTAACCACTTGGCTCGACTGGCCATTATCGAACCCCACCCCAGAACTGAATTCAAGCCGGTCGAGAATCATGAACTCGATGTCAGCGAAATTCGGGGTCAGGATTTTGCCAAACGCGCCCTAGTGGTTGCGGCTGCCGGCGGCCACAATATCTTAATGAGCGGGCCGCCGGGCACTGGCAAGACAATGCTGGCTCGAGCGCTCGTCTCACTCCTCCCGCCCCTCACTTTGGCCGAAGCCATTGAGGTTTCCCAAGTTTGGAGCGCCCGGGGTCTTTTAAAAGGAAACTATGTCGAGCGTCGGCCTTTCCGAACACCGCACCAAACCGCCTCGCCAGTTTCGATTATCGGCGGCGGCCCCAACCCCCAGCCCGGCGAAATTAGCTTAGCCCACCGAGGGGTACTTTTTCTAGATGAACTGCCGGAATTCCGCCGCGATTTGCTCGAGGCCTTACGTCAACCCTTGGAATCGGGTGAAATTATGGTTTCTCGAGCCAAGAGCAATCTCACTTTCCCTTCGCGTTTTATTATGGTCGCGGCCATGAATCCTTGTCCCTGCGGTTTTTGGGGCGATAACGAAAAGGAGTGCCGCTGTAGCGCTTACGAGGTTTTTCGTTATCAGAAAAAGATTTCCGGCCCCTTGCTTGATCGAATTGATATTCAAATCAATGTGCCGCGAATCAAGTTCGAAAGTCTCCAGGGCCCAAAGGAAGATGGTGGCCGCTTAAAGGAGGCGGTTTTACGAGCTCGGGAAAACCAGAAAGAGCGCTTCAAAAAAGCCGGCGTTGATAAACTGGTGAACGCCGAACTTGAGACTAAAGAATGCGATCGGTTAATCGAGCTCTCGAGTAAGGCGAACGACTTGCTGAAAAATATTTTCAACCAATCACTTCTTTCCGCTCGCGGTTATTATCGATTGCTGAAAACGGCAAGAACAATTGCCGACCTCGAAGGCAGTGAGATCGTGGAGTCGCCTCATGTTTCTGAAGCATTCCAGCTAAGAGTGAGGGAGGAATAAGGTGGAGCGCCCAGCAGCTTACTGCCTACCGGAACCGGGCGTTCTTCGGCTCCAGCGGCCGAAGCCGCCCTTGGCCCTCGGCAGTAAAACCGAGCCCTCAAATAAATTGAGTGCTCGGACCAAGCTTTTACTGCCTCCGAGACATTCCGCACGGCAGCAAGCTGCTGGGCTTTATTTGGCAAATGGGTTGGCGGCGCCGGAAACGCCGAAGTGGACATGACAGCCGGTTCGGCCCTGAACCTGGCCGGTACGGCCGACTTTGGCGATGACGCTCCCTTGAGCCACTGCTTCGCCAACATCAACTAGATTTCCCGAATTGTGGGAGTAAAGGGTTTCAGTGCCGTTCGGATGTTCGATTCTGACTAGTCCCCCCAGGCCGCCGTTCCAGGAGGTCGGACTGCCGACGGCGCTCACCGTGCCTGAGGCCGCGGCGTAGATCGGCGAGCTGCAAGAGGTTGAAATATCAACGGCGTTTTCGCCGTGGAGTACGCCCCAGTTCCAGCCGCCCGAAACAGGCCGGCCAAAATAGCCGCTCGTCTCAGGTAGATTCGATTTTCGAGATCCGCCCGACCCAAGAACATCCCTGCCCGCGCCAGAGGCGCCCGCCGGCTTGCCATTAGGGACAATCACGGTTTCGTCAACTTCCAACGCCCCATTATGAAAAGTAGCGATTTCGTCCTCGGGGATGCCATAAAGGGCGGCGATGGATTCGAGACTTTCGCCACTTTTCACTTTATGGAGCACGCCCGAAACCGGCAAAATCACGACTTCTTGGCCTGGCTGAATCAAGCCAGAACTTTTCAAACTGTTAACCCAGATGATGGTATTCACCGAAATGCCGAATTTGGCGGCAATGGTCGAGATTGAATCTCCCTCCTCAACTTCATAAGTGAGAAGGCCATCGCGAAGCGGCGAGACATTACTTGACGGGCTGACTGAGTTTAAGAGAGAAGCTTTATCAACTAAAACAAAACCCAGGAATTCGTCTTCCGGGTCATCCATGACGAGTTCCCCTAGAGGAGAGACATCGCCGATAAGAGCCGCGCCATCAGCCTCGAGCGAATCCGTTTGGGTGAGATCGCCATCGAGAGGGAGTTCAGCCGTGCTTGCCTGCCTCAAATAAAAAAAATTGGCTCCGAAAAGACCGAGAACTAAAAAGACTGGGGGTAAAGGAATCGTCCCGACAAGCTTCAACCAAGTCCCCGACTTTTGTAGTATGGTACTAATAACCATCATATGTTAGAGGAGGGTCGGGAGAATAATCAAGTGGACGAAAAAAGGCGCCTAAATAGCGGGCAATATGAGGCAGTTCGACACGGCGAGGGCCCACTCGTAATCGTCGCCGGCGCTGGTTCGGGCAAGACGAGAACCCTAACCGAACGGTTAGTTCACCTAGTTCGAAGGGGCGTGCCGCCGGGGCGAATTGTGGCCATTACTTTTACTAATAAGGCGGCGAATGAAATGAAGCATAGACTTCAGGCTGAAGGCCCTTTTGTTGGTACTTTTCATTCTTTCGGCGCGAAAATCCTCCGAGAGGAAGCCAAGCATTTTGGTCGAACGAAAAATTTTGTCATTTTTAACGACAGCGACTCGGAGCGTCTGATGAAAAATATTCTGAACTCCTCGGGGATTGGACCGTCGAGAGCCCGTTGGGAAATTTCGCGATTGAAAAATAACTTGCTCGAAAAAGAGGAATTAGAAGAAAAAGCCGGCTGGATCCTTGACGACTACGAGGCTGGACTCGAACGCCAGAACGCTTTTGATTTTGACGATTTGATTGAAAAGCCAGTCAGGCTTTTTCAAAAAGAAGCGACTGCCCTTCGGAAACATCAAAAGCGCTACGACTACATCCTGGTTGACGAATATCAGGATATTAATATGGCTCAGTACTTCCTTTTAAAACAACTTTGCCAGGGCCACCGCAATCTGAATGTGGTTGGCGACGACGAGCAGGCGATTTACGGCTGGCGCTGGTCGGATTTTCGGAACTTCCTTAATTTCGAGCGCGACTGGCCCGAAGCCAAAGTGATCACTTTGGGTGAGAACTACCGCTCAACCGGCGTCATTGTTGAGGCTGCCGCGGCTCTAATCGAGAATAACGAATTTCGGCGGCCGAAAAAACTTTGGACGAACAACGACCGGGGTGAATTAATTAAAGTGATTAATACCGGGGGGGCTGAAGAAGAGGCTAGAAGAGTGGTGGCTGAAATTATGAGCCGAGGCCGGGTAGAATCGGCGGTCCTCTATCGAACCAATGCTCAATCCCGGGCTCTTGAGCAGGAACTTAATTTTAACTTTGTTCCTTACGAAATCTTCGGCGGGGTTAAGTTTTACGAAAGAAAAGAGATTAAAGACATTCTGGCTGGTTTAAGGTATGCCCTAAATCCAAAAGATGAAATCAGCCGGGAGCGCCTGGAAAAAACTTTTACGAAAAAAGTCGCTACCGAACTTGTCGGCCAACTGCCACGGCTAGCTAAAGAGCTCAAATTACTCGAATTGATCGGCTTTATCTTAAAAACAGCCAATTATACAGCCTATCTTGAGGCTAAATTCAGGAATGCTCTTGAGCGGCAAGAAAACGTGGCTGAACTTATAAACTTTGCCGCTGGTTTTCGAACGCTCACCGAGTTTATTGAACGGGTTTCGCTGCTCCAGCCACTCGATAGGGCTCGGACCGTGAACGACAGGCCAATTAAACTAATGACCATCCACCTGGCAAAAGGCCTGGAATTTGAGAATGTTTATGTCGTTGGCGTGACTGAGGGGCTTTTGCCCCACCAGCGTTCGCTTGGCTCTGAAGAAGAACTCGAGGAGGAAAGACGCTTGATGTATGTGGCGATGACAAGAGCCAAACAAAAACTTATTTTAAGTTTTCACGGTTTAGCTTCGCGCTTTCTTCACGAGTTGCCGCCGGAGCTCGTTGAATTTACGCCGGCTGAAAGTCTTGATTTCGTCGAAGACTTCTTCCTCGACTAAAAATATGGGGAGAAGATTAGGGCAGCATTTTTTAAAGGGTAAGAAGGCGCTCAAAAAAATTGTTGGGGCGCTGGAGCTGAAAACGGGTGATGTGATTGTGGAGATCGGACCAGGGCACGGAGAGCTGACTAGGGAGATATTAAACAAGTTTAAAGATTTAAAAATTCAAACATCTAAAGTTGTCGCGATCGAGAAAGACCCGACGTTAGTAGATAGTATAAAGTATCTAGTCTCTAGTAAGAAACTTAGAGTGATCGAAGGCGACGCGCTTAAAGTCCTGCCGGTTCTAGATACTAAATACAAGATGCCAAATACTGGATACAAATTAGTCGGCAATATTCCCTACTACATCACCGGGCATCTTTTGAG
>DATDUH010000018.1:0-4637 GCA_036517755.1 Minisyncoccota bacterium
CGACGTCGCAACCGCGCAGGACGCCGGTATAGTAAGTAAAAAGATGAGGCGCGGCAGAACGCTAAGGTTTAGGAGTAGATTGTTTTGCTTCTTAATTTCCGATGATAAGTTATGGCGAATCGGTGTGCCTCATCTCGAAGACGTTTTAATGTCTCTTGGCTTACCCCCTTGTGGATTGCCCCAATGATATCATTCTTTCGACGCTTGGGCCCTTTAGCCAAACCAACGATGGGCAACCTCAAGCCAAACTCGCCGAGCACCATCTTCGCGGCATTAACTTGGGGCTTACCGCCATCAACCAGAATCACTTCAGGATAAGGCCATTCCTCATGTTTAAACCGCCGGCGCAAAACCTCTTTTAGCATCCCCACGTCATCGGTTTGTCTTACAGTTCTAATCCTAAATAAACGGTACTCTTCTTTAACCGGTTTCGAACCGTGGAACACGACCATCGAACCAACCGCCGAAGTGCCAGAGATATTGGAAATGTCGTAAGCCTCTAGGCGCTTCGCTGAATTTTCAATTTTCAATTTCCAATTTTCAACTTCTCCCTCACTGATTAGGGCGATGTCTTGAATGTGCTGGAGGGCAAAGATTTTGTGCCGCAGGGATTCGGCTTTCTCGAATTGGAGTTTTTTCGAGGCTTCTTTCATCTCGCGCTCGAGTGATCTTAAAATTCTCTCTTTTTTACCTTGAAAGAAAAACCGAATGTTTTTGATGTTCTTCCGGTATTCGGTCTTGCCAGTAGCGCCGATGCAGGTTCCGGGACAAAGACCGATCTGGGCATCGAAACAAGGACGAGTAAACTTACCGACCCTTTTAGGGTCGTGGACGCTAAAGGGGAAAATCCGGCGAAGAATCTTCAAAGCCGCCCGAATATTAGAGGCTGAAGTAAAAGGTCCCCACTTCGCTAAAACTACGGCGGGCAAAACCTTCCCCCTCGAAAGCAATACCCGGGGGAAATCTTCTTGAGTGATGACGACGTAGAGAAAGCTTTTATCATCTTTTTCGCGGGTATTATAAAGAGGGACAAACTTCTTAATAAGCTCTGCTTCTAAAATAAGGGCTTCGATGGCGGTATCGCTCTTAATAAAGCCAATTTTTCGAGTTTCCGCGAGCAGACGCTCGATCTTAGAATCGCTTGCCCCTCGAAGCCTTGGCGAAGTGGGGTGGGCTCTCCTAAAGTAGCTCGAAACCCTTCGCTTGAGATTGCCCGCTTTGCCGACATAAAGCACCTGCCCCTTCACCCCTTTAAATAAATAAACGCCTGGGGATTCGGGAAAATTGGCGATTTTATCCTCGTTAATCATTTAAGGACCCTTCTTAGATACTCTCCGGTGTAACTACCCCTAAATCGAGCCACGGCCTCGGGCGTATTGGCTACCACCACTTTCCCGCCCTTATTTCCGCCTTCTGGCCCCAAATCAATGATCCAGTCAGCCGTTTTAATTACATCTAAGTTATGCTCGATGACGACGACGGTATTGCCGCGATCAACCAATCGATTGAGCACGCCGAGCAATTTTTCAATATCAGCGTAGTGAAGACCGGTGGTTGGCTCATCCAATAGATAAAGGGTCCGCCGCGTGTCACGCTTGCCAAGCTCTTTAGCCAGTTTAATTCTTTGAGCCTCACCGCCTGAAAGAGTGGTGGCCGACTGTCCTAGCTCTAAATACCCCAAGCCAACTTCATTCAACACCTTAAGCCGATCGTGAAGCCAAGGAATATCTTCAAAAAACTCGGTTGCCTCTTCAACTGTCATCCGCAACACTTCATAAATATTTTTGCTCCGACCTATTTCACCATGAGGGGCGTATCTCACTTCAAGTGTCTCTTTATTAAAACGCCGGCCGTGACAGACATCGCAACTAACATAGACTGTGGGCAAAAAGTGCATCTCAATAGCAATCGTGCCATAGCCCCCGCAGTTTTCGCATCGGCCGCCGCGCACATTAAAACTAAAGCGGCCCGGTTTCCAGCCTCGGATTCTCGCGTCTTCGGTCGCGGCAAAAAGTTCCCGAATATAAATCCAGGCACCGACGTAGGTGGCCGGATTAGAACGGGGCGTGCGGCCAATCGGCGATTGATCAACATTAACCACTCGATTTATGTATTCGGTTCCGACAATAGCCTTGTGAGCTCCGGCTTTATAATGGACCTTGCCACCGGAAGCAGACTTCTTATTAGCCAGAGCCTTATAAAGCACATCATAAATCAAGCTCGACTTGCCTGAGCCGGAGACGCCCGTCGTCACAGTGAACTTCCGGAGAGGAATATCAACGTTGATATTCTGGAGGTTGTTCTCAGCCGCGCCTCTGATTTTCAAAAACTCGCCCGGGTTTTTAACTGGCCGGCGCTTCGACGGCACCGGAATGCATATCTGGCCCCTCAGATATTGAAGCGTCAGCGAATTTTGCTTTTTATCTTTTAAAATTTCCGGCATCGGCCCTTGGGCCACAATTTGGCCGCCATGAACGCCGGCGGCCGGCCCAATATCAACTAGGTAATCGCCGGAGCGCACTGTTTCTTCGTCATGTTCGACGACGATTATTGTATTGCCGAGGTCGCGGAGCTCGTGGAGAGTTTTAATCAACCGGGCATTGTCCCGTTGATGCAGGCCAATCGTCGGCTCATCAAGAATATAAAGCGCTCCGACGAGGCGCGAGCCGATTTGAGAAGCCAGTCTAATCCGTTGCGACTCGCCGCCAGCCAAGGTGCCAGCCTTCCGATCGAGGGTTAGATAATCAAGACCAATATCGGCCATAAATTTCAATCGAGCCTGGATTTCCCGAAGCGGCGTTTCGGCAATCTCCTTTTCTTTATCACTAAGACTCTTAGCTAAGCCGTCAAAAAACTTTATTGCTTCGCTAATCGGCAGAGCCACCACTTCGGCAATGTTTCTATCAGTAACAAGCACGGCTAAAGATTCGGGTCTTAGCCTTTTGCCTAGGCAACGAGGACATGGTTTTTCCGACCAAATGCTTTCCGTGCCTAAACCATGGCATTCCTCACAAGCGCCGTAAGGACTATTGAAAGAAAAAAGGCGAGGCTCTATTTCGGGAAAAGAAAAATTATCCCGCGGGCAGGCAAACCTAGCTGAGAAACTAATCTCTTTAGCAATCCCCTTTCCCTTTCGAGGCGTTTTGGGCGACCAGAGGGAACTCGATACGGTCGGGGAGAAAATAACAGTCAGAAAATCCTGACCATGCTTCAGGGCGCCTTCGACCGCCTCGCTTAAACGGAGACGGTTATCCTTATTGCTAAAATCAAGACTGGCTTCGATCTTATCCATCACCACTTCAATGGTGTGCTGTTTATACCGAGCCATCTCAATCCGCTCCCGCAAAGATCGAAAGACGCCATCGATCCGAACCTCGCCAAATCCGGTGCCAAGCATATCATAAAGCAGTTGGTAGTACTCCCCTTTTCGGCCGCGAACTATAGGCGCGAGAATTATCAATTCTTTCGCTTCTTTCTCATAGCCGGCGAGCTCGATCACCGCGTCAATAATCTCGCTTGAACTCAAGCGCCGAATCTCTTGGCCACAAATCGGACAATGGGGTTTACCCACTCTTGAAAAAAGTACCCGGAGATAATCATAAATTTCCGTGATCGTGGCGACGGTTGAACGAGGGTTATGAGAATGGGCTTTTTGATCAATCGAAATAGCCGGTGAAAGACCCTCAATTTCATCCACATCCGGCTTATCGAGTCGAGCCAAAAACTGCCGGGCATAAGCGGAAAGTGATTCAATATAACGCCGCTGGCCTTCGGCGAAAATGGTATCATATGCCAAGCTCGACTTACCCGAGCCTGAAAGACCGGTAAAAACAACCATCTTATTCCGGGGCAGTTCAAGATTGATGTTTTTTAGGTTATGTTCGCGAGCGCCGCGAATAATAATTTTATCCCTCATCTTTTTCTACGGCTGGTTAACGCCTTCACTTCATCCCTTAAAATGGCGGCGAGCTCAAAATCAAGCCGACTGGCCGCTTCTTTCATTTCTCGTTCTTTTTCTTTAACGAGTGCCTCGAGCTCCCTCTTTGATTTAGGCAATGGTCCGAGCTCAAGCTCAAGCACTTCTTTAATCGGGATAATGTCCGAGATCCCCTTAATAATTGTTTTCGGAGTAATGCCGTGCTTCTGGTTATAATCAAGTTGAATTTTTCTCCGCCTTTCAGTTTCTCTAAGGGCCTGCTTAATGGAACCGGTAATCACATCGGCATAAATCAAGACCTCGCCCCTCACATTCCGGGCCGCCCGGCCGATAGTTTGGATCAAGGAAGTTGCGCTTCTTAAAAATCCTTCTTTGTCAGCATCAAGAATAGCAACAAGCGATACCTCGGGCAGGTCAAGTCCTTCCCGGAGGAGGTTCACCCCGACTAGAATATCAAAATTGCCCCGGCGAAGATTAGTTAAGATTTTAATCCGTTCGAGGGTCTTTACTTCGCTGTGGAGATAAGTCACTTTAAATTCGAGCTCTAGAAGATAATCGCTCAAATCTTCGGCCATTCGTTTGGTGAGAGTTGTCACCAGCACTCGTTCTTTAGCCTCCACCCGTTCTTCAATTTTGGGGATGAGGTTTCGAACCTGGCCCCGGGCCGGCGCCACAGTCACGACTGGATCAATAAGACCTG
>DATDUH010000019.1:0-5122 GCA_036517755.1 Minisyncoccota bacterium
CTGGGCTCGGTGGGCGGAATTCCCCCCACACTCCCCTTCCGCCCGCCTCGCCTTGCCTGCCCGACCGAAACTCTTGAGTGAAGGCGGGAACCAGAGCGGAAAAGACGATTTCAAGTTTTTCTTTGGCGGCGGATTCTTTCAATACAGAAAAAAGCACTATTTTGATCGCGACTCTTGATACCACTTGCTAATCATTTTTTCCGCTTCTTTGCCTCTCGCTCCTTCTTCGTCCCAATAACCTACGTCCCAATAACCTAAACCACCTAACCCTTTGTCCCAGAAGTCCTCACCCCAGAAAAAGATTCCGTCCAGCACTCCTTCGTTCCTGGCAATGACATTAAACAATGCCTGGTGCATGTTGGCCTGCTGTTCTTGAGCATCATCAATTGAGTTGCCGTTTCTATCAACCAGATTTCTTTCATAAAGATTGTTCGGCTCATACACGTTTTCGAGCATCTCCCCCTCGTACCCGGCATAAAGACTTGTCTTATTGGAATACTCAAGAAACATCAGAGGCTTATCCGGGTATTTACTTGCAAGCGGTATAAGATAGTTTTCGAAAATCCTCTGCCAGCCTCGTTCAAATTCAGAAACTTTCGTATCTCCATTCGGTAAATTCTCAAGGACGCTAAAATAGGCGCTAATTCCGATAACATCAAAATTAATGTCCTCCCATAAAAGCTTGGCGATCTGGTGATAATAGACTCTTCCATCAATCGCCGCCGCGTGCATGTCATAAGTCACTTTGCCCTGATACGCTTGGCGCACCGCAGAAAGCATCGAGCCAATTTCTTTTATAAAACCGCCCTTTTCACTATTAAAGTCCCGCGTCCTAAAAAGCCCCTCGGTCTCTGTTCCCAAAGAGTACATCTCCACTCCCTCTTCTTGAGCGATTTGTGCAAAATGGACTGCATTTTCGCTGTAGGACCGCCAGAATTCAGATACAAACTGGGTACGATCAGGATGATTCTCGTTCCAGGGCCAATCGGACCCGTCTTCTTGAGGGAGTCCCAGTTGCGATCGATGATAGGGATGCGTCCCTGATATCCCCGCATCCTCAAGGGCAAGGGTCAGATAAACATGGAAACCGCGGTCTCTGAGTTCTCTAATCAGGCGTCTTAAATCATCATCTTTATAAGTTGGTACATCAACACCTTGGTACTTCCTTTCCACTGTTGAGTCGAGGCTATCATCTACAAAAAGGGCAACCGATATGCCCACCCAGTTGGCGCCTAAGCCACGCAAGTACTCAAAATAGTCAGGATCAAAAGACTTCACCAGATTCTGGTTAAAATCACCATACGTTCCCATGTGCGCGCCGCGTGCGAATTGTAAATTTCCCTCCTCAATTTTCCAGTCCTCGCCCTTCGGGATTTTAGAGAAAATAATAGTGCCCATCCCGGCCACAAGCACTACTATCAAAAAGACGATGACAGGAACGAGGCGCTGCCTTTTTAGAAATACTTGAGCTTTTATTTTTTGAAATAATTCCATATTGTTCTATCCCAACTGGCGGTAGGGGTGGGATTCGAACCCACGATGCCCTTTCGGACATAGCAGTTTTCAAGACTGCCGCCATCGTCCACTCGGCCACCCTACCGTTAGTTAAGATTATCTTTTCAAATTCGCGTTTTCAAGGTTATAATAATGGCCGTTGGGCCGTTATCTTAGTTGGCAGAGCGCCACGCTGGCAGCGTGGAGGTCACCGGTTCAAATCCGGTACGGTCCACTACCTAGTTAAAATCTCGGAACGTCACCTCATTATCCAGTTGACGGGATTTCGGTTACATTGTTTAATTCGGCTAGCCGCGTTTGACGCGGAAGAATTAAAATCGATTGTTCGTTGATTCTTGAATACCGAGAGGAGGGACGGTTGTGAGCGGTTTTTTTGTGGCGCTTGAGGGGATTGATGGCGCCGGTAAGGATACCCTGGTTCAAACACTTGCTAATTTCTTCGAGCAGGTGCAGGGACGAGATCGGGTTCTGCTAACCGAGGAGCCAAGTCAAGGCGAGACTGGTCAGCTGATCCGACAGATGCTCGACAAGAAGGTGTCGGCTCCGTCGACTAACTTCGAATTTCAGCGTCTGTTCGTTCGCGACAGGCGGGAACACCTCGAGACGGTCATCCGACCGGCTCTCAAGAGCGGTATGGTCGTCGTCTCGGCAAGATACTGGCTGTCAACGCTGGCCTACGGCATACTCGAGGGACCAGTGGAGCAATACCTCGATCTTCATCGGGAAGTGATCGGGGAGCAGATGCTTGTTCCTGATCTTACGCTGCTACTTGATCTTGACCCGGAGATCGGGCTCGAGCGAATCCGGGCGGCTGGTCGGCACTTCGACCACTTCGCCAAGCTTGGACTTCTCGAGCGAATCCGGGCGAACTATCTCGATCTTGTCCGGCGGCAAGAGGAGCTTGGACTCGGCGAGATCGTGGTCGTTGATGCCGTGTGGCCTAAGAAGTATGTCTTCGATGCGGCGCTCCGCGTCATCATTCGAAGACTTCTAGAGCAAAAGGAGGGCTGAGGAGATGCACAAAGTCGAACCGCAAGTGTTTCTCATCGGCGAAACTAGGGTGGTCGAGGAGGGACTCCAGGCTTACCTCGATCACATCGGCGTGCCAGACTGGGTCTCGGATGCGCCGACCGATACCGAACGGATCATCGAGGTGATGGGGCGCGTCTGCTACCGGAGCTGGGTGCCAGGGATGAACCGTAACGTCACCAAGGTCCGTGAGCATAACAGCGATTACCTCGCGAACGTGCTCAACGTTAGGCACGGCTCGGTGATCGAGCATCCGGTGATGAACTTCGTTTTCGCCGATGTTTCAAGGGTCTTCACCCACGAGCTCGTTCGTCACCGGGTCGGCGTGGCCATCTCCCAGGAGAGCCTGCGGTTCGTCCGGCTCGAGGATCTGGGTCAGTGGCTACCGGCCGTGATCCGCGAGGATGAGGGGGCGGTCGAGATCTTCGTTCGAACATTTGAGGAACTCGAGCGTCTCCAGCTCGAGCTCGCCCGGCACTTCGGGCTCGATGATGAGGGGGTGCCATTCAAGAAGAAGAAGGTCATCACCTCGGCCATGAGGCGGATTGCGCCCATCGGACT
Source organism: Minisyncoccota bacterium (assembly GCA_036517755.1). Lineage (GTDB taxonomy): Bacteria > Patescibacteriota > Minisyncoccia > UBA6257 > Colwellbacteraceae > JACOXB01. Next base: position 3,106 of record DATDUH010000019.1, read on the forward strand.
CGCTACCACCATCGGTTGGTCGGCGAACCCGCGGACGATCCGCTGGCTACTCGAGATGCGGACCGATCCGAGCGCCGAAGAGGAAATTCGCCTTGTCTTCGGCAAGGTGGGGGAGATCGTCTGCGCCCGCTACCCCAACCTCTTCGGCGACTTCGAGGTCGAGGAGGTCGACGGCCTGCCTTGGTACAAGCCGTTGAACTCGAAAGTGTAGCACCCGAGGGGTCGCCGCGCCAAGCGCGGCGGCCCCTTTCGATTTTTGTCTTGTGGTGAGCCTGCCTGTCCTGAACTTGTTGGATGGGTCGAATCCGCTAGAATAAATTTCAGTGTCAAAGATTTTAGTGAAATTAGTCATCGCTGGTTATCTTTTAGCCGGCGTTATTTTGGGACTGGGTAATCCAAGCTGGTTTCCGGATTTTTATCGCCCGCGCTTAATGGCTATTCTCGTCCTCGTTTCCATCTTTCTCATCCTCCTTCCCCGACTCATTTTTAAAGGTTCAACTAGCATAACTAAGAAAAAGGCCGTTACCGAACTTGAGTCAGTAACAGCTATCACTCTTTTTATAAATGGCCTTGGCGGCCTTGGTCTTTATAAACTTTATCTTGTCGGCTTTCCTTATGATAAATTCGCTCACCTTGTGGCTTCCTTTATTTTTGTAATAACTTTGTCGCGGTTCATTGAAGTTTGGTATGGTAAAGCGACAAATAAGTCCGTTCTTCTCGCCGGCTTTCTGGTTATTCTGGCGGGTTTGGGCTGGGAAGTGATCGAAGCCGTTTCCGATAAAGTATTAAATACTCAATTACTAGGCGGTGGTAGCAGTGAAATTATTAGCGATACGGTTTGGGATGTGGTGATGGACTTTTTTGGAGTCATTTCGGGAATCAGTTTAGCGCTCTTTCGAAAACGTCGGCCGGCGATGGAGTTAGCGGCCGTCACTAAGCGGAGGGTACAGGATTCGAACCTGTGAGGGGTTTCCCCCAACCGCATTTCGAGTGCGGCGCATTAGTCCACTCTGCCAACCCTCCCTGGTGGACCGTACCGGACTTGAACCGGTGACCCCCTCATTGCAAATGAGGTGCTCTACCACTGAGCTAACGGCCCTCTTTAAGCGCTTGAGCGGCGTTCCCTGCCTGCCGGCAGGCAGGCAGGCGCCGTTGAACTACCGGCCCGGCTACCCGAATAATATGTTAAGTATCGACCCAAATTCAAATTTTCAAATTATCGTACTTTAATTTTGGGAACACCCGGTATAATTAGTTCAGATGAGAATTAGTGAAAAGGAGCTTGACCAGCCATACTGGGCTTTATCCCCCGAAGAGATTTTCGAGATTTTAGAGACTTCTCCCGAAGGCCTTACCGAGGGCGAGGCAGAAAATCGTCTTAAAGAGTTCGGTCGAAATGTTCTACCGAAGGGCAAACGGGCGACTAAATTAAAAATTTTCCTTAACCAGTTTAAGAGCCCGCTTATTCTGATTCTTCTTATTGCCGGAGTGGTAACCCTCGTTATTCAGGATTTTAAAGGCAGCGCTGTTATCTTCGCTGCCCTTTTGGTGAACGCGGCGCTTGGTTTCTATCAAGAGAACAAAGCCGAAACAGCTCTTCGAACCCTACGCACTTATATTAAAGAGCGAGCCAGGATAATTAGGGACGGAAAAGAGAAAGAGATTGACGCCGAAGAATTGGCGCCGGGGGATCAGATCCGGCTTTTCGCTGGTCTTCGGGTGCCGGCCGATGCCCGGGTTTATAAAGTCAATAATTTCCTAGTGGATGAGGCGATTTTAACTGGCGAATCTTTGCCGGTTCAAAAGTCGACCGAGAAAGTCTCTTTGGAGACGGTGCTCGCCGATCGTTCTTCAATGGTCTGGGGCGGCACCTTAGTAAGCGAAGGAGTGGGGATCGCTGTCGTCGTCGGAACCGGTGGAGAAACAGAGCTGGGGAGAGTGGCGGCCCTCGTCGGGCAAGAAGAGGCGGAGAAAACTCCACTTCAACTTGCCATTACCAGGTTTTCTATTCGGGCCG
>DATDUH010000020.1:0-18614 GCA_036517755.1 Minisyncoccota bacterium
CGAGACGCCATTCGCCGTCATTTGGATAAGGGGACGATTATTATCGATGCTTTCCGCGAGCGCCAACTCCAGACAACCAGTTATGACGTCACCCTTGGTGATTATTATTGGAAAGAATCTCATCCTAATGGCCGGGCCACGGTTCATAACCTTTATGATGAAGAATCAACTAGACGAGTTTGGCTTGGACCGCAGGAGGCCGAACCGCTCGAGGTTCTTGGGGAACGGCTAAGCCTAACTTTTAAAAATATCAATCCTAAAGAAAAGATTATTCTTCTCGGTCCGGGCGAGACAATCCTAGCTCACACTCAAGAATTTATCGGCGGTCGGAAAATAGTCGTCGCCAAAATGTATGCCCGTTCTTCAATGGGTCGCAATTTCGTTGAGGTTTGTAAAGATGCTGGCTGGGGTGATGTGGGTTATTTCAATCGTTGGACTATGGAGGTTACCAATAATTCTAAAAATTATTCGATTCCGCTCGTGGTTGGTCGGAGAGTAGCCCAAATGGTTTTTTATGAAGTCGAACCGATCAGCGAAGAATACTCGTTGAGCGGCAAGTACCAGGAAGAGGCCGATCTCGAAGGATTGAAGAAGAACTGGCGGCCGGAGATGATGATCCCCAAAATGCATTTAGATTGGGAGGTGAGATTATGACTGACCGATGGCGCTTAAAGATAGAAAGCTTGAGGGATTAGTTCGAGCCGAGATTAAAAGACAGGAAGAGACACTTGATCTCATTGCTTCGGAAAATTTAGTCTCAGCCGAGGTTTTAAAAATTTTAGGTAGCCCTCTAACCAATAAGTATTCGGAGGGTTATCCAGGCAGGCGTTACTATCCTGGCAATTTTTATTACGACGAAATCGAGAAGTTGGCCGAGGAACGAGCCCTCAAGCTCTTTAGTTTAAGCCCGAAACAGTGGCAGGTTAATGTCCAACCCTATTCCGGCTCGCCAGCCAACTTCGCTGTTTATGCCGCCTTGGTACCAAGGGGCGGAAAAATTATGGGGATGAAGCTCGCCGCCGGCGGCCATCTCACCCACGGCCACAAGGTTTCTTTAACGGGCCAGTTTTGGCAGAGCGTTCAGTACGGAGTTAATAGCCGAGGATTAATTGATTACAAAGAGGTTGAAAAATTAGCGAAAAAATTTAAACCCGATTTAATCGTCTCCGGCTTTACCGCCTATCCCCGGAAAGTTAATTTTAAAAAATTCGGCGAGATCGCGAGAAGCGTCGGCGCTTATCACTTGGCGGATATTTCCCATATCGCCGGACTTGTAGTCGGCAGGGTTCATCCGGCGCCTTTTGCTTGGGCTGATGTGGTTACCACTACCACTCATAAAACCCTAAGGGGTCCAAGAGGCGCAGTTATTTTTTCAAGGAAAGAGCTATCGCCCCTTATAGACCGAGCCGTCTTTCCGGGATTGCAAGGCGGGCCTCATAATAACGTCACTGGAGCGATGGCCATGGCTTTTTTTGAAGCCTCCCAGCCCGAGTTTAAAAAATACGCCCGACAAATTGTAAAAAACGCAAAAGCTCTGGCTGGATCGCTTAAAAAACTAGGGGTTAAGCTTTCAACCGGCGGAACTGAAACCCATTTAATCCTCGTTGATGCGAGAAGTCTTGGTTTAGATGGAATGACCGCTGAAAAGAAATTAGAAGAAGCCGGCATTATTGCTAATCGGAATTCTCTACCCGATGACAGTTCTCCTTTTAGGCCATCCGGTATTCGTTTGGGTACGCCGGCCTTAACTTCAAGGGGGATGAGAGAAAAAGAAATGGAAGAAGTGGCCGGGCTGATCTTTGGCGTTTTGACCGGAGAAGCTAATATTAGAAGTAAAGTAAAAGCTTTATGCAAAAAGTTCCCGGCGAAGAGCTTGCTCGGCGTCTAATCGAGAAACTTAAAAGCGAGCCTGTTCCCCCTAAAATTCTCGCGGCGATTTTGGTTGGCGATGATCCCCGCTCTTTGAGCTTTCTAAAAATCAAAGAGAAAGTAGCCCAAGAATTAGGCGTGGACTTTAGGATCTATGAAGTCGAGGTTAAAAATAACGATTTGGTTCGGGCCGAAATCGGCGCGATTGCTCTTCAAAAGAACGTCGGCGGGGTGGTGGTCGAACTACCACTACCTCAAGGCATTAATCCCCATTACGTCTTAAATGTTATTCCGCGCGAAAAGGATGTTGATATTTTAGGCGAACGGGCCCTGGGTGCTTTTTATAACGGCCGAAGTCAGGTTTTACCGCCAGCAGTCGGCGTCTTAGACGCCATACTAACAACTTATAACTTACAACTTACAGCACTGAAAGTGGCGGTGGTGGGCCTTGGAACCTTGGTGGGTAAACCCATTGCTACTTGGCTTATGGGACGTTGCACCGAGATTCATCTTTTGGATAAGGGGAGCGACTTCGGCATTCTTAAACAAGCGGATTTAGTGATTGCCGGAGCAGGCGAACCAGGTTTAATTAAACCAGTGATGTTGAAAGAGAATGCTTGCGTTATCGACTTTGGTTATGAATACAGCCAAGGTAAGCCGGCCGGCGATCTTGATGTCAGCGACGAGGCATCAGTCGCGAGGCTTAAGTTAATATATACTCCAACGCCAGGCGGTACCGGCCCGATTCTTGTGGCTAAACTTTTTGAGAATTTTTATAAGTTATCCGGGCAGTGAAAATTCCGAAAAAAGGAACAGTTATAATCTCTTTAGCCTTACTGACTCTTATTATTTTGGCCGCATTAGTTTCGAGCCGCGAGCAAATTTATTCCTTTCTAGGCGATGGTAATCTGGATGAAAAAAGCGAAGATTTGGCTATTCTTGTGCTCGGCGAAGTAGCGCCGGGCGAGGGTGGCCGCTGGCACCAGGCCTCGGGTTTGGCTGATGCCATCATGTTGATTTATTTCCGGGCTGAAAGCGGAACAGTGAATTTAATTTCTCTGCCTCGTGATCTTTTTGGCACCTTCGGCGAAGAGCAGTTTAAATTAAATGAAGTCAGCCGCCGCGGTAAAATAGAAGAGCTCCTTCGTAAAATGCCGGAAATAACAGGGATTGAAACCGATAAATCCATCGAGATTGATCTCGAGATGGTCAAACATGCGGTTGATGAGCTCGGCGGAATTGATATGGAACTTCAGGCTGGCGTGTTTGATCCGGTGAGCGGTTACTACCTCGCCAAAGGGGGGCATCACTTAAACGGCGACGACACGGTTTGGCTGATTAGAAACCGGGCCGCGCCTGAAGGAGATTTTTTCCGGGAAAAGAATCAGCATTTAGTGGTTGAAGCGATTTTCAAACGTTTCAACGAGCTTAGCGCCCAAGAGAAAACCGCTCTTTTTTTCAAGCTTTTACCGGAAATTGGGAAAGCGAAGAGCAATTTTAGCATTGGCGAGCTAGTGCCAGAGGCTAAAGAAATAAATAGCCTCCAATTTAATAGCGTGGTTTTGGATTTTGAAACCGAGCTACTCCAAAGTACTTCAATTCCCTGGGGGAGCGGCGCCTTTTATGCGCTCGTCCCAAGCGCCGGGATGGATAATTATGGCGAAATCAGAAATTTTATCCAAAACCAAATTAAGTAGGAGTTAGGATTTAGTTGCCTCTTTGATGGCGGTGAGGGTTAATCTCTCGATTTGGGCAAGAAGTTTTTTGTCTTCCTCGAGTTTGATTCTGGCGTTTTCCGCACCAACTCCCAATCTTTCCTCGCCAAACATATAACTTGAACCGCTTCGTTTAACCACCCCGAGGTTGGTGGCTAAGTTCAGCACATCGCCGGCATAAGAAATGCCTTTGCCGTAGAGAATGTCGAATTCAGCGGTTCGAAAGGGCGGCGCTACTTTATTTTTGACCACCTTGGCCCTGGTTCGATTACCCACTACTTGATCGCCTTTTTTAATTTGGGCGATCCGGCGGATGTCAATTCGGACTGAAGCGTAAAACTTCAAGGCTCGGCCGCCCGGAGTGGTGGTTGGATCGCCGACCCAGCCCATCATGCCGATTTTTTCTCGGAGTTGGTTAGTAAAAACAATTAGAGTTCCGGATCTCGCGGTGATGGCCGTTAGTTTCCTTAGAGCTTGAGACATTAGTCTTGCCTGAAGGCCGATAAATTGAGCTCCCATTTCGCCTTCAATTTCTGCCCTAGGCGTCAAAGCCGCCACCGAGTCAACCACAATCACATCAATCATCCCTGACCGGACTAAGCTTTCGAGAATGTTCAAAGCCTGCTCGCCGTTATCCGGCTGGGAAATTAAGAGATTTTTAATATCAACCCCGATGTTTTTGGCATATTCCGGATCAAGGGCGTGTTCAGTATCAATAAACGCGGCCTTACCGCCTCGACGCTGGGCTTCGGCCACCACCGTGAGGGCTAGCGTTGTTTTACCGCTCGCTTCCGGCCCGAAGATTTCGATAACCCGGCCTCGGGGAAAACCGCCGACGCCCAAAGCGAGATCGAGCGAGAGCGAACCCGAGGGGATAACATCAACATCAACTCGTTTGGTCTCGCCGAGCTTCATAATCGCCTCTTCGCCGAACTTACTCTGGAGAGCCGAAACTAAATTATCTAAATCTTCCTTTTTCTCTTCCTTTTCTTTTTTGGCTGGCATTTTATTCTGGTCTATAAAAAACTTGTTTGACGACTTTTGTTTCCCGACCCAAATAGCGTTTAACTTTGAACTCTAGGGTGTTTAACCCTGGCTCGAGCCCGACCTGTTTTTCAAATCTTCCCTCCTCATTAGGATAAACCACTTCGCCGTTTAGGGTGAGGGTATCGCCGGGCGAAACTTCACCGTTTACGGTGATGACTTCAGCTTGAGTTGTTTCTGGCACCGAGACATTGAGGGTCGGTCGCCCTAGGATATTATCGAGTCTGAAACCGAGGAAGATAAGAAGAACAATGAGGGCGACAAGGAGGGCTACTCGTCCCGTCCTGATCCGCTTTAAGGCAAAACGGTTGGTGGGCAGACGATCGCCTTTGGCTGGCGTGGCCGCTTCCACAAATCGGCCGTAACTTTGCCAAAGCAGATTGGGATCAGCTTCTAAGGCGCCTGCGATTTTGAATAAATACCCCCGAACATAAGGCCGGGCCGGCAGTTGTTCAAATTTCCCCACCACCAAGGCTTCGATATATCTTTCCGGGACATCGGTTACCTCGGCCAGGCCCTTGATCCCGATGCGCTTCGTCTCCATCAACTCTCCCAGCACTTCAACAATTGTTTTTTCTTCTTCCATTTTACTCTTCGCTTTTCAAAAAAACTTCACGAGGCTTAGCTCCTTCACCCGGGCCGATTAAACCTTGTTCCTCCATTATATCAAGGAGTCTGGCCGCCCGAGCATAGCCGATTTTGAGGCGTCGCTGTAAGAGGGAGGCCGAAGCCTTTTTAGCCTCTTTCACCACCCGGAGTGCATCTTGGTAAAGCTCGTCATCAATTTCTTCTTCAAAGTCAGCTTCCCAGTGGGCGCCAGGCGCCCCTTCTAATCCCCGAGATAATTGGAGCTCTAGTTCTACCTCTTCTTCATCGACCGGATTCTTGGCTCGGATAAAATTGGTTACGTCTTTAATTTCCTCTTCGCTGATATAGCCCCCCTGGATCCTTTTCGGTTTACTTAGTTCAGCTGAGACAAAAAGCATGTCGCCGCCGCCCAAAAGTTTTTCCGCTCCGCCGGTGTCAAGAATTGTGCGCGAGTCTATTTGGCTTGCCACTTGAAGGGCCATGCGAGAGGTGATGTTCGCCTTAATAAGACCCGTGATTACTTCAACCGACGGCCGCTGGGTAGAAACAACCAAGTGGATCCCGGTAGCTCGGGCCATCTGAGCTAGTCGGACAACCGACGCTTCAATCTCCCGGCCAAAAGCCGCCATTAGATCAGCTAGTTCATCAATCACAATTACGAGATAGGGCATGAAATCTTTTTGCCGGCCGAGATTGTAACCCAGGATATCGCGCTTGCCAGCCTTAAGCAGAAGTTCGTAGCGATTTTCCATTTCTTGAATGGCGAAGCGAAGAGAGGCGATCGCCTTTTTGCCGTTAGTGATTACCGGCGTTAAGAGATGAGGAATATCTTCGTAGACTGAGAGTTCTACCCTTTTTGGATCAATCAGGATCAAGCGAAGGGTTTCGGGTGAGTTTTTATATAAGAGGGAGATGATTAAGGAATGTATGGCAATCGATTTGCCGCTGCCAGTTGAGCCGGCAATTAAAAGGTGGGGCATTCTTGAGAGGCTTACAAAAATCGGTTCGCCCGAAACATCGCGGCCCAATGGAAAACCGAGATTGCTCGTTTTTTTGAATTCCGGATAAGCAACAAGGGCTCCGAGTCTGACGAGACTGGCTACTTTGTTGGGGATTTCGATACCAACGAGTGACCGGCCCGGAATAGGCGCTTCGATCCGGATCGGATGAGCGGCTAAGGCTAAACTCAGATCTTGGTTTAGGGCCATAATTCGGGAAAGTTTTATTCCTTCAGCTGGCTTCAAGGCGTAACGAGTGACTTTGGGGCCGATCGTGATCTCGCCCATTTCAACGGGGATGCCGAAACTTTCGAGGGTCCTTTTGATGGTCGTCGCATTAACGCGCAGGTCGCCGGCAGTTGGTTTCTCAGTCGAAGTTTTAAGGAGACTTAAAGGCGGTGGGGTATAATGGCGGGTTCTGATGATGGCCTCGCCGGTAGGCGCGAGAACCGGAAGAACAGCGGGTTTAGTTGTACCGACCGGCTCTTCTTTAATCCCTGCTTCCTCTTCGGTTTGGGAGGCGGTAGCTGCTTCCGGTGTAATGACTAGCTCTTTTTCCTCGGGGGCCCGAGGTGTAATTACCTTTTCTCTTTTAGGCCATTTTATTTTTAAGGTCAGGGGAATGTTCAGCACCACGAGCAGTGAGGCTAAAAGGATCATAAAATCGAAGACCAGCGACCCGGCATAGCCCAGGAGATTTTCGACATTGCCGAAAAGAACACCGGCTGAACCAGCTTTTTCCGGTGAGAGAATATCAATAATACTTAGGCCGGCGCCGATAAAGATAATGGCGCCGATAAGCGATGAACTGACGACCGCTCGCTCCGGATGGGTCAAAAGCCCCATGCCGATTAAGGTAAGTACAAGCGGTACCGAGAAATAGCCCCAACCGAGCAGGCGATCAAGTATTTTGAAAGCCGCTTCTCCGGCCGGGCCGGCTTTGGCAAAGCTAGCGAGAACAAAAATAACGGCAAAGCCTAAGGCGATAATGCCGAGGACACTTGTTTTGATGCCGGGGTGAAGCGAGGGTTTTGATTTCGGGTTCGCTTTTTTTGATTTCCCTCCTTTTCGGCGGCGATTTTTTCTGGCCATTCAGCTTAATTTAACCACAAAAAAAAGCGCCAAACAATCTGTTACAATAACCTTAATGCGAGATATCTTCGGGGCTTATGATATTCGCGGCCGCTATCCAGGAGAAATTGACGAGGTGATAACGGCCGAGATCGTCGCCGGGCTGGCCGAGAAAATTTTTAAAAAAGGGAAAATCGTAGTTGGCTTCGATGCCAGAAAAAGCTCGCCCGCTCTATATGAAGCGGCGCTCGGTGTCCTAGGCGGAAGAGCTTTACCGGCAGGTATGATCACAACGCCAATGCTCTATTTTTTAGTTAATAAACTGAAAACAAGTGGCGGGATAATGGTGACCGCCTCTCATAATCCCAAAGATTGGAATGGCCTGAAGGTTGTGGGCAAGAGAGGAGCCCCAATCAGCGGCGATGAAATCCAGCGCTTATTAAATATCAGAAAATGAATTACGTAAATCTTTACGTAAATTTCTTAAAAAGGTTTTTTAACCTAAAGAGCCCAGTTAAAGTAGTTTTCGATTGCTCGAACGGCACCACCGGTCCCATCTTGCGGCAACTTATAAGTAACAACCAACAACTAACGACAGTTTTTATAAACGAAAAGCCTAATGGGAATTTTCCGGCCCATAGTCCTAATCCCTTGGCTCGGGGAGCCACTAAACAATTAAAAGATAGAGTAATTAAAGAAAAAGCCGATTTGGGGGTGCTCTTTGACGCTGACGGCGATCGGGTGGTTTTTATTGATAATCGAGGCAGGGAAGTGGAGCCGGTTTTAATTTTTTGTCTTTTAGCATCGCTTTTCAGGCCGCCCTATCTTGTCTCAACCTCAGCCGGAGCCACAGTCATTAATTGGCTGAAGCCGGGATTAAAAATCATTGAAACCGAATCTGGCCACTATGCTGTTAAAAAAATGATGTTACGCCATCGGGCCGAGTTCGCGATTGAACATTCGAGTCACTACTACTTCGAAAAGTTTTACCACGCTGATTCTGGGATTTTAGCAGCCATTTTTGTTTTAAATGAAGTCAGTCGCCTTAAGAAAGAAGGGAACTCGTTTGCCGACTGGCGAAAGATCCTGCCCGTCTATTACCGTTTACAGGAGAAGACTTTTAAAACTAGAGATAAAGATCAGACATTAACCCGAGCAGGGCGGTTTTATCAAGGTAGGGTAAAAATCTCGAAGCTTGATGATTTGAGCGTTACTGGAAAAGATTTCTGGCTGAACCTGCGAAAAGCCGAAACCGAACCTGGTTTACGATTAAACTTGGCCGCCAAAACCAAAGAAGCCCTAAGTAGAGAAAAGAAAAACCTAGAGCGCTTTCTCGATTGACCGAAGACTCTTGCGTCGCCTCGCTGCCGATTGTAAGATGTGGAAAGTATGGAAGAAACATTATTCAACAGTTCTTTCGGCCTCAAGATGTCGCCCGAGCAGGTGGCCGAGGAGCTAATTCGATTTATGAAGGCCGATCCGGAGCGAAGCTATAAGGTGACGATCGGCACTGATTCAGAGCTTTATAACAAGACCGAAGCTGATTTTGTGACTGCAGTTGTTATTCACCGAGTGGGAAACGGCGGCCGCTATTTCTGGCGTCGGGTGGAATTGAAAAATTTCTATACCCTTCGGGACCGAATTTTGAAAGAAGTCATTGTTTCATTAGACACAGCCAAAATTGTTCTGAATCACCTGCGGGAGCTTCAGGCTCCGCCCTTTGATTTTGAAATTCATGTTGACGTGGGCGAAAACGGCGAATCGCGCAAGATGATTCAGGAGCTCGTTGGCATTATTCGAGCCCATGATTTTGAAGCCAAAACCAAACCCGAAAGTTACGCCGCCTCCTCGGTGGCGGATAGATACGCCTAAATTAATTTCATCGAATTAAAATGACGGATCCTGGAACAAAAAGGATTTATTTGGATTATGCGGCCTCGACTCCGGTAGCGCCTGAAGTGCTTCTCGCAATGCAGCCCTATTTCAGCGATGAATTCGGCAATGCTGGTTCGATTCACTCTTTTGGCCAAAAAGCTCAGGCCGCCTTGGATCACTCGCGGGAAGTAGTTGCCCGCGAATTAGGGGCCAAGTTTAATGAGATTATTTTTACCGCCTCCGCTACTGAAGCCAATAATTTAATTCTTCGGGGAGCAGTCCGGCAATTTCTTCGGAATAAGTCTAGTGAGACGAAAGAGAAGTCGAGGATCATCGTCTCCAAGATTGAGCATGAGTCTGTGCTGGAGACAGCCCGCGACCTCGAGAAAGACGGCGTCGAGGTCGTCTATCTCTCGGTTAACAAAGAAGGTTTTATAGACCCGGGGAAACTTGAGGAGAGCCTTAACGAGAGGACAATCATTGTTTCTCTGATTTATGCCTCAAACGAAATCGGCACCATCGAGCCAATCGCCGAAATAGGGAAGATCATCAAAGATTTTAGGGAACGATCCCAGTTTCGCTACCCATTATTTCACACTGATGCAGCTCAGGCCTTTCAATTTATTAAGATCGATACCAATGACCTCGGCGTTGATGCCTTGACTATTTCGGCCCAGAAAATTTACGGGCCCAAAGGGGCGGCAGCCCTCTTCTTAAAAGAAGAGGCGCAAGGGCTAGTTTCGCCCCTTATAACCGGTGGACTGCAGGAGGCTCGATTCCGCTCCGGCACTGAGAATATCCCGGCCATTGTCGGCTTTGCCCGGGCGGTCGAGCTTATTGCCGAGAACCGGGAAGGCGAAGCCGAAAGGATTAGGGGGCTCCGAGATTATCTCTGGGACGAGTTGAAGAGAGTAAAACCTGAAATCGAGCTAAACGGCGCGAAAGAAGAGGGGCTGCCTAATAACTTAAATATTTACTTTCCTGGCGAAGACGGAGAGACGTTGCTTGTAAGGCTTGACGAGGCCGGTATTGCCGTTTCGATTGGTTCAGCCTGTTCGGTCAAGGCTCTTCGGCCGTCTTATGTCATTCGAGCGCTTGGTCTCGAGGAGAATCGGGCGACCTCGAGTATTCGTTTTACTCTTGGTCGGCCAACAACTAAAGAAGATCTTGACCTTGTTATTTCGAGGATTAAACTAAAGCTGAAATAGATGGAGCAATTTAATCGTTTTACTATTAAAGCCCAAGAGGCGCTCCAGCGAGCCCAGGATCTGGCCGTGGCCGAAAATCACGGCGAATTTAAGGCACTTCACTTGCTTTCTTCGCTTCTCGTTGATGTCGGATCCCTGGTGAGGCCGGCGATTGCCCAGGCTGGGGTTAGTCTTGAAGCCTTAAATCAAGCGGTTGATTCAGAGCTGAAAAAATTGCCCAAAGTCTTTTCGGCTACCTCGGTTGGCCAGCTTTATCTTTCAGCCGAAGTGATGAGGGTGATCGACCGGGCCGCGCGGGCGGCGGTGGCTAACAAAGACGAATTTGTCTCTTGCGAGCATCTGCTTTTAGGAATCTTGGCCGTCGAGTCGAGCGCGAAAACGGTGCTTGAAAAGTTCGGTTTAAGACGAGAATCAGTTCTGCGGAATTTAGCGAAGCTCAGGGGCAACACCCGAGTAACGGATGAGTCGCCGGAAAGTAAATTCCAGGCCTTAGAAAAATACGCTATTAATGTGACTGACCAGGCGAGGGCAGGCAAGCTTGATCCAGTGGTTGGCCGAGAGGAAGAATTGCGTCGGATCATCCAGATTTTATCGCGCCGTACCAAAAATAACCCGATTTTGATTGGCGAACCCGGGGTTGGCAAAACCGCGATTGTTGAAGGTTTAGCTCAACGGATTATCTCGGGCGAAGTACCAGATACTTTGAAAGACAAAGAAATCGTGATGCTCGATTTAGGGGCTTTGATTGCCGGCACCAAATTCCGAGGTGAATTTGAAGATCGACTCAAAGCTTTTATTAAGGAGATTCAGAATTCGGTTGGCCGACTGGTTCTCTTTATTGATGAGATTCATATGATTGTGGGGGCCGGCGCGGCTGAAGGCGCAATTGATGCCTCTAATCTTCTGAAGCCGGCCCTCGCTCGCGGCGAACTTCACGCCATCGGCGCTACTACGTTGAAAGAATTCCAGCGTTACTTTGAAAAAGACCCGGCCCTGGAGCGTCGTTTCCAGCCGGTTTACGTTGAAGAGCCCGGGACTGAGTCAAGCATCTCTATTTTAAGAGGCTTAAAAGAAAAATATGAACTTCATCACGGTCTTCGGATTAGCGATGAAGCCTTAGTGGCGGCGGTTCAACTTTCCGCCCGTTATATTTCCGACCGTTTTTTGCCTGATAAGGCCGTTGACGTGATTGATGAGGCGGCGGCGGCTCGGAAACTTGAGAGCGAGAGCTTGCCAGTTGAGATTGATAAGCTCCGTCGGGAAATTACCGTTCTGGAAGTGGAAAAAACAGCCCTCACTAACCATAAAAATAAAACTTCGCTCGAACGGCTAAAGACGATTGAGAATAAATTGAAAGCCTTGACGAAGCAAAACGAGGAGCTTTCGGCGAGTTGGGAAGCGGAACGACGGCTTTTCGAGAAATTAAACACCCTCCGGGAGAAAATCGACGAGTTAAGACGGGAGCGGGAAATAGCCGAAAGAGAAGGGGATCTCGAGCGGGTGGCCCAGGTTGTCTACGGCGAATTGCCGGCGGCGGAGAAGGAATTCAAGGCTTTTGAACGAAAGCATTTCGCTAAAGTCGGCGTCGAATCGAGGAATCATTTCTTAAAAGAGGAGGTTGACCCCGAAGATGTGGCCCGGGTTATTTCGCGTTGGACAGGTATTCCGGTTGAAAATATCCTCGAGTCCGAGGCTAAAAAGCTGGGGCGGATTGAAGATGTCCTGAGGCATAGGGTGGTTGGGCAAGGCGAGGCGATTCTCGCGGTCTCAAGCGCTCTTCGACGGGCCCGAGCGGGGCTCGCGCCAATTGACCGGCCCCTCGGTTCCTTCATGTTTCTCGGCCCAACCGGGGTCGGAAAAACCGAGCTCGCCCGGACCTTGGCTGAGTTTATGTTTAATGATGAAAAAGCCCTTATCCGAATCGATATGTCCGAATATATGGAACGGCACGCCACTTCGCGACTCATTGGTTCGCCGCCGGGTTATGTCGGTTTTGAGGAAGGGGGGCAGTTGACCGAGATCGTGCGTCACCGTCCCTACAGCTTGATTCTTTTTGATGAGATCGAGAAAGCCCATCCCGAGGTCTTTAATATTTTGCTCCAGATTCTTGATAACGGTCGCTTAACTGACGGTAAAGGCAGAATGGTTAACTTCCGAAATACCATTATCATTATGACTTCCAATGTGGGCAGTGAGTTCACGCGCCAGATGTCGCGCTTGGGCTTCGCCGCCTCCTCCGAGGCCGAAGCTAAAGAAAAAGAGGAAGATTACCGGTCGAGAATCAAAGACGCCCTCCGGGATTATTTCCGCCCCGAATTTTTGAACCGGATAGATGAGATAGTCATTTTTAACTCATTGAGTCAAAGGGCAATGGCGAAAATCGTCGATATTCAACTGGCTGATTTAGTAAAACGCTTGAAGGAGCGCGGCATAACGCTTGCCGTCGATGAATCAGTAAAGCGATATGTAATCCAAAACGGCTTTGATCCCGAGTACGGTGCCCGTCCAATTAAACGATTGATAGAGCGGGCTATCCTCGACAATTTAGCCTCGCGGTTAATTGAAGGAGAGATTAAAGATGGTAGCAAAGTCCGAATCAGTTTTAATAAATCAGAACTTAAGGTCAGCGCTTAAGGCTGGGCTTCTTGCCCTTGCCTTTTTCTGGGTTCGGAGCTCCGATTTCAATTTCGGGGCCGTTATTTTATTCACCCTCTTCTTTATTCTTATTTATTTTCGGCCCATTTTTAACGCCGGTCGATTTTCTATTTCCGCTTTAACCACCTACTCCCTCGTATTCCTCACGCCTTATTGGCCGACCCTGGAAGCTTATTTGGCCCTCGCTTGGGGGTCGCTCATATTTGCTCTCCTTGGGGTCAAAAATTTAACTCTCTTGAAGCGCCAAGGCGGTTATGAGATTGTTCATTCCTCCCTCATTCTCGGTTCGAGCGCCCTTTACTTTGCCGGTTCCATTCCCCAGATAATTCTATTTGTCTCTTTATTCTTCCTTTTTCGGGAATTTTATTTTAATGCTTCTAGCGCCTCTTTGCCGCGCCTCGTGCTTCTCGGCGCCATCTTGGCCATGCTTTTGGTTGAGGTCGCCTGGCTTTTAACCTTTACTCCCCTAAGCCCGCTTGTGGCCGCCGGTCTCGTTGCCCTCTCCGCCTTTTTACTGCACGACACTCTGGTTCACTACTTAAAAGAGACCATGTCCCGAGAGCTCATCTTAAGGAATATCACTATTTTTGTCTTAATGATCCTTGTCATCGTCGCCCTCCCAATTTAGCTTTTGACAAGAAAAATCGCCGGGGGTACCATTGAGTCAAACGTCAATGAAAAAAGCTTTTACAAACTACTATGACCAATGCGACTCTTATCGGAGCCGGATTTTTGGCTCTGGGACTTATCGTCGGTTACTGGGCAAGACTTCTATTTGCTTCGAAACGCGCCCAATCGCTCGAAAGTAAACTTAAGGTAGAGCTTGAAAAAGCCCGGAATGAGGCGAAAGAGCTGGTTTTAGAGGCTAAAAATAAGGCGGTGGCCCTGCTTGAAGAGATCAAGCAGGAAGAGAAAGAGCGAAAGTCGAGTCTAGAACGCCTTGAAGAAAGGCTTTTTAAGCGTGAAGAAGAACTGGGCGGGAAAGAGGAGAAGTTAAATATCGAGAAAGAGGATCTCGGAGCCGAAAAAAAGCGGCTCGAAGAATCTTTAGCCCAGATTGCCGAGGCCAAAGAGGAGGTTAAAAACAAGCTTTCGGAAGTGGCGGCTCTAACGCCGGCTGAAGCGAAAGAGCGGCTGATTAAGGAGATCCAAGAAGGCCAACAGGAAGAATTAGCTAAAGTTCTAAGTGATCTTGTTCGGGAGCGAAGCGTTGAGGTCGAGAAGAAGACCCTAGACATCATTACCACCGCCATTCAGCGTTATGCCCGTTCTCATGTTTCCGAGCTCACCACCACTGCCTTTAGTCTCCCCTCAGAAGATCTAAAGGGAAAAATTATTGGTCGGGAGGGTCGGAATATCAGAACCATTGAGCGCCTAACCGGTGTGGAACTCGTGATTGATGAGACGCCCGAGACGATCATCATTTCCTCGTTTGACCCGATGAGGCGGGAGATCGCCAAGCTCGCCCTCCAAAAATTAATTAAAGACGGTCGAATTCAGCCGGCCAAAATTGAAGAGAAAGTAGAAGAGGCCAAAAACGAGATTGAGAATCGGATTTACGAATTGGGCGAAGAGGCGGCCTATGAGGTCGGGATTTATGACCTGCCCAAAGAGATTATTCAGCTTTTGGGACGGTTAAGCTTCCGTACCAGTTTTGGCCAGAGTGTTTTGACTCACTCGATTGAGATGGCTCATTTGGCCGGAATGATTGCCGCCGAACTGGGAGCCGATGTTGAGATAGCAAAACGCGGCGCCTTGCTTCACGATATCGGCAAGGCGATTGATCACGAGGTGCCGGGCACCCATGTTGAACTTGGCCGCAAGATCTTGAAAAAATACGGCGTTGACGAAGGGGTAATTAAAGCAATGGAATCTCATCACGAGGAGTATCCTTTTTCAACCCCGGAATCTTTTATTGTGGCTGCGGCTGACGTCCTTTCGGCTGCCAGACCCGGAGCGAGACGTGGTACGCTCGAGTCCTACATTAAACGTCTGGAGGATCTCGAAAAAATCGCGACGAGTTTTCCCGGCGTCAAGCAAGCCTATGCCGTTTCAGCCGGTCGCGAGTTAAGAGTGTTCGTGGTGCCGGAGCAAATTGATGATTTTCGGGCTCTTCAACTAGCCCGAGATATCGCTTCTAAGATCGAATCCGAGCTCAAGTTCCCAGGGGAGATCAAAGTGAACGTGATCCGGGAAATGAGAGCGGTGGAGTACGCCAGGTAATCGGTTTTTGGTCAATAACCAGATTTCCTTTTATTTCCGAGCCCATTTTGCTATAATTTGGAACAGAAGAAACCTTTAGCAAAAGGTCGAAAGAAAAAGTTGCAATTCCAAATTTTATGAAGAAAGCCGAATTAGTTGAAGCAGTAATGTCAGCCGCGAGTCTTGACACTAAGCGTCAAGCCGAATCGGCGGTAGATGCGGTTTTTGATGCCATCTCCAAGTCTTTGAGCCGCGGCGAAGAAGTGGCCGTGAGCGGCTTCGGAACTTTTAAAGTCACCCGGAGAGCGGCTCGAACCGGGATCAACCCACGAACTGGCGAAAAAGTTCAGATCCCAGCCAAAACCGTTCCTAATTTCAGCGCTGGCAAAGCCTTGAAAGAAGCCGTCGCCTAACCGGGTTGTGGAGTTGATTGAAAGAAAAAGACCTCAGTCGCGAGGTCTTTTTCTTATTCCAGTCCCAATTTATTTCTGATCTCACCGCTTAAGCCGAGATAGAGATCATAAACGGTTTTAATTCTCGCCATCGTGTCTTGGATTAGTTGATTAGCTTCAGTTGATCCTTCGGCAGATTGCGCCAGAATTAACTCTTTGGCTTGGTCCTGCGAACTAGTTGACTCCCGAAGCAAGCCATCAATCAAATTTACTTGATCCCCAATAGCGGCGTCATCAATAAGGCCTAAGGCCTTTAGGTTCTCGAGATCAGTTTTAATTTTTCCGAATCTCTCTTCGGCTATTCCCAGATCTACCTCGTTAGCGTAGAGGGAAATAAAGGTGACTATTCTTTGCCCTTCCGGAGCATAGATTTCTTCCCGGTAAGTTTTAATTTCTTGAGCTAGATTTTTTACCTCATCGAGGGTGGTTAAGGTCGCAAGGACGTCGGGTTTTTCAAGATAATAAGTCCTAGAAGCATCGAGGTCCTGACTAAATGCAACTTTTAAGGACGCCTCCGGACTGCCTTCGCTAAAGTTTAGCCTTTCAAGATCCGCTTTCCGTTCATCAACTCTTTCAACCGCTATATTCAGGGCTTTGGTCATATCATCTTTAGCCTGAAGGACTTTCGCCGCTTCCTCGGTTGTCTCGGTAGTGGCTGCGGGATCGAGCGGAGCCTCGCTGGTCGTGATTTCGGTGGTAGCAACAACCGGCAAAGAGCCAAGAAAGATAATAGCCGCGAATGTCGGGATGAGCGAATTTTGCCCTAAGCGCTCCATTAATAACTGATTACTTTATCAAGCAAGGCATCGACTTCTTCCTCATCGCTCGCTGGTTTTGCGGTTTCGGGTAGAGCTGATATTGCCTCGGCCTCGGGCGCAGTTACCGGTTTCATGGCCACTTCTTCACCGCTGAAATATTGAATTTCACCCATTCGGGTATCGATATTCTGGGTAACCGCATCCGCTTCCGTGACTAAACTCTGGTTGTCGATACCCGGCAGAGATGGGAATAAGAGATTTTTGAAAGCGCCGACGAGTCCTCCCAGAGCCAGAACCAAGAAAAAGAGGGTGGCTAAGGCCACCGAGAAAATTGAATCCAAACTGCGAGAGAAAACTTTTCGGCTCCAGAATGGAATGGCCGGAATTTTTTTATGATCAATAATTAAGCTGCGCGAAAGGCGAGCGTAGCCAGAATCAGGCTCGATTTGCTTGAGGGCTTTGAGTTTTTTAATTAGTTGTTTTTCCTCCATTTTCTAAGATTTTAGCCAGGTTTTTTAAGGCTCGGTGCTGAATGAGCTTTACTGCTCCTTCGGTTTTTTTCACGATCCGAGCCACTTCCTTGGTGCTTAGTTCTTCCACAAACCGCATTAAAAGCACTTCTTGCTCGATTTCTTTCAGTTCGCGAATGGCCTCGAGAATCACCTCACTTTCAATTCTTGCCTCAGTTAATTCTTCCGGAGATCTGTCTCGAGCCGGGATGTCGAACGTGAGGTCATCAAGACTGAAGACGGGGTTGCTCTTTCGGTGGTGATCGATTACTGCGTTTCTCGCAATCCGGTAAAGCCAGCTGCCAAAGGAGTGCCCTCGGAAATCGTATTGGTCAATGTTCTGCCAGGCCTTTAAAAAAGTTTGGTGGGTCAGGTCTTCGGCCTCCTCACGATGACTTACCTTTATCAGGACGAAGCGATAGATTCTGGGCAAATAATAGTCATAAAGTAAGCCGAAAGCGCGAGCCTCCCCACCTTTTGCCCTTTTGACTAGTTCTTGTTCGTCCTCCAACATTTAAAACGAAATTTGGCTTGCTTTAGTTACTCGAGAGCGGGTAAGGGGAGTCGAACCCCTGTCATCAGGTTGGAAACCTGAGGTAATGCCGCTATACGATACCCGCTAAAGCCGGTACCCCCGAGAGGAATCGAACCTCTATTACGGGATCCGCAATCCCGCGTTTTATCCGTTAAACTACGGGGGCCTGTCGAAGATAAGCGTCCCTTATTATATAACCTTCTCTGCACCAAACCAACAAAACATTGGAAGGTCAAAGTTTAGGCTTAAGAAAATTCTTCTAGAACAGCTAAAGCAGCCAAGAGGCGGCCAGAAAATAAATAGTGACGCTTAGGACATCCTGCAAGATAGTGGTGAGGGGGCCAGTCGCAAGAGCCGGATCTTCTTTAAATTTATATAAGATCCAGGGCACAATCGTGCCGATTACAATAGCGATCAAGGCGGCGGCCGAGACAGAAATTCCTAACACCAATCCGAGGTAGGGCGACCCGTAGCGGATGAAAGAATAAGCAGCGACGAGAATGCTGCAAATTAAAGCCACACCAAAACCGATTTTTATCTCTTTAGAAAGAAATTTTTTAACATTGATTTTGGGATTGAGGGCGATGTCTCTCACAAAAATAGTTTCAGTTTCGGTCGAGATGGCATCAGCCATATAGGTGATTAGGGGAATAAAGGCGGCGAGAATGAGCTGGGTCTCGAGCGTTTGTTCAAAAAAGCCGATGATTTGGGCAGCAAAAATACCGCCGACGAGTCCCAGAACCAACCAAGGCGCCCGTTGTTTAATCAGGGTCCTAACCGGTGTTTTAAAATATTCTTCAGGAGAAATTCCCGGCGCGGTTCTAGCCATGGAATCTGACTGTTTCCGGAGTCGCCCCCTTTAAAAGTTTATCAACCATCTCGATCTCCTGACCAATGCCCTCAATCAACTCGTAATTTTTCGTTTCTTCAGCTGTAGTCCAGGCATAGTCAACGCTTTCGGAATTCAGTTTAACCTCGCCGGATTTCCAAGGAGCGTAAAAACTAAGAG
The DNA here is from genome assembly GCA_036517755.1 of Minisyncoccota bacterium. Classification (GTDB taxonomy): domain Bacteria; phylum Patescibacteriota; class Minisyncoccia; order UBA6257; family Colwellbacteraceae; genus JACOXB01. Next base: position 18,489 of record DATDUH010000020.1, read on the forward strand.
TAATGACCGGGATATCATCGGGTCTAATAAAGCATAGGTCTAAGAGGTAGTCGATCTTACCCATCTCGACACCAACCTCTTCCTCAACTTCTCGGCGGAGCGTGTTCTCCAAGGCGTAGTACCAGA
>DATDUH010000021.1:0-8181 GCA_036517755.1 Minisyncoccota bacterium
GGTCTCGTAGCCCCGACGGAAGTCGGGGCGAGGGAGGAGCCAGACACTCAAGAAAACTTGAGCGCTCGGTACCCGAGTCCCGATAGAGAGGTGCCCGTCGACAAGCAAAGAGCTAGGAACGTTATTTTTCAAATTGAAATAGATAAAATTCGTCCTAACCCCCACCAACCTCGTCGTGATTTTAGTGAAACCTCTCTTCGAGAACTGGCTGGTTCTATTCGGGAATTTGGCATCATCCAACCCTTAGTTGTTTCTAAGATTGAAGAAGCGAGAGAAGACGGCCGGACAGTTTATTACCAGTTATTGGTTGGCGAAAGGAGATTGCTCGCGGCTAAAATGATCGGTCTGCCCACTGTTCCGGTAATTGTGAAAGACGTTCCTCCTAATCAGGAAAAACTGGAGCTCGCGATTGTCGAAAATATCCAACGAGCTGATCTTAATCCAATTGAATTTGCCCGGGCTATTGCCCAGCTTCAGGAAGAATTCAGGCTGACTCAGCGGGAGATTGCCTCGAGGCTTGGCAAAAGCCGCGAGTCTATCGCCAATACCGTGCGCCTTCTTACCCTACCCTCGGCGATGCAGGAGGCCGTCATCCTAAAAAGGATTAATGAGAGTCAGGCGAGATTACTTTTAGCGATTGGGGATATTGAGTCAAGAGAAAGGCTCTTCGGGGAAATTCTGAAAGATAATTTGACTGTTCGAGAAGTAAGCCGGAGGGTTAGGCAAATCAAATTGCCGCCCGGGGACAGGGACGACAGGACCAGCGGCAGATCCTTGAATCCAGAGATCATGGCCCTCAAAAACGAACTGGAGAGCTTATTGGGCGCCGAGGTTTCGCTAAAAAACGAAGGCGGTAAAGGCCAATTGGCCATCAAGTTCTATTCAGAAGAGGAGCTCCGCACCATCCTCGATAAAATAATCAAACAAAACGGTAGTCAATTTCTTTAACTCCCTTTAGGGTTTTGAGTTTGAGGATAATCTTCCAGATCTTATCCTTATCACCAGTATCACATCTTACTTTGACTAGGTGGAAATTGCCTCTCCCGCGGCTCGAGGAATTCAGGCTGATAATATTGACGTGAGAACGGGCGATAATACTGGAGACGTCTTTAATCAAACCTACCCTGTCTTCGGCCGTGATTTTAAGTTCAGTCTGTTTATTGTCTAATAATTTAAGATTTTTCTTTTTTAGACTATCCCGGATTCTGTCCTTCGCGGCTGAAGTAACAACGAACTCTAGCCAGGAAGCTGAAGGTTTCTTATTTTTTTGAGTCAAAATCTCGACGACGTCCCCTGATACTAAACGATAATCGAGGGGAACGATTTTTCCATTAACTTTAGCGCCGATACATTCGTCGCCAATCTCGCTATGAATATAGTAGGCGAAGTCAACCGGGGTGGCGCCGTAGGGCAAATCAATCACCTCGCCCTTAGGGGTGACGGCGAAGATCCGATCTTTCAGGAAATCTAATTTCAGGGAATCGAGGAACCCTTTTGATTCGTTATGTTCTCCCTGCCAGGCTCGAAGACTTTCGAGCCATTTTAGTTGTTCGGCTCTTGCCTCGACGGGACGACGCCTCCGGTAGGCTTTGCTCGTCTTTGCTTCGGCATAAATCCAATTGGCCGCGATGCCCTGTTCGGCCTCATTGTGCATTTCCCCGGTTCTAATCTGAAATTCGACTAATTTTTGACCAAGACAAATAACGGTTGTATGCAGGCTGCGATAACTATTCGGCTTGGGCAGAGCAATGTAGTCTTTAATCTTGCCCGGCAGGGGTGGCCAAAGACTATGAATGGCGCCAAGGGCGGCATAACAGTCTTCGATTCTTTTAACGATGATGCGAAAGGCGACGAGATCATAAATTCTATCGAGATCCATCTCGTATTTTACAAGTTTCTTATAGAGACTGGCATAACGTTTGGCCCTGAAGTCGATTGAGATCACCTCTACTTTATTATCTTCAAGCGCCTTTAGAACGACAGGTTTAATTCTTTCGAGATATGCCTCTCGCTCCTCGTAATGCTCTTTCACGTTTTCTAAAAGCCATTGGTATTCGCGGGGATGGATAAATGGAAAAGCTAAATCTTCCAGTTCGCCGCTCAAGCGTTGCATCCCGAGCCGATAGGCGAGAGGAGAATAAATTTCAGCGGTTTCTAGAGCAATTCTCCTTTGTTTCTCTTTAGGTAAATAAGAGAGAGTTTTCATATTATGATACCGATCGGCCAATTTGATCATGATGACGCGGATATCATCGGCCATGGCCAGCATTAATTTCCTGATATTTTCGGCCTGGGTTTTGGAGCCGTGGTACTTAACCCGACCCAGCTTGGTGACGCCCAGAACTAAGGACTTAATTTCGCTACCGAATTCTCTTTCTAACTCAACCGGCCCCACTTCGGTATCCTCGATAACGTCATGAAGCAGGCCGGCTGCTATCGTTACTTCGTCTAATTTCCAGTCAGCTAAAGCCTCGGCTGTTTCAAGGGCATGATTAAAATAAGGCTCGCCGCTTAATCTTTTCTGCCCGACGTGGGCAGATTTAGCAAAATTATAAGCCTGTCGGACTAAGTCGCTTTTATTTTTGAGAGTTTCCAATCTCGACATCATTACTCTTTTGGTTTTTGCCAGCTTGACCAATCACATTCCGGGTAGCGGCTGCAGCCGTAGAAAATCCTGCCCCTTTTCGTTTTTCTGATCACCACTTCGCCCTCGCTGCAGCCGGGACATTTCATGCCGATCGACTGCGGCGCCTCCTTCAGGGTTTTGGTATTGCGGCACTCCGGATAGCCCGAGCAGGCGAGAAACCGTCCGAATCTACCGAACTTGATCACCATTGGCTTGCCGCAAACCTCGCAGCTAATATCGGTTTCTTCGGTTAAGTTCTCCTTTTCAACCTCTTTGTATTTTCGTTCAAGTTGTTCGTTAAAGGGAAGGTAAAATTTCTTTACCACCTCAGGCCAAGTTTCATTGCCGGCGGCGATTTTATCAAAATCTTCTTCTATTTGAGCGGTGAAGCCGACTTCGACAATCTTGGGGAAATGCTCTTTTAAAATTCGGCTGACCAAGAGACCAATTTCAGTTGGAGTGAAGCGTCTACTTTGGTCTTTCGTCACATATCCCCGATCCTGGATCACCGAGATAATCGGGGCATAGGTTGAAGGCCGACCGATACCGTACTCTTCGAGAGTTTTTACCAAACTGGCCTCATTGTAGCGGGGAGGCGGTTCGGTATGGTGTTCTTCCGGCTTGACTAGAACTAGGTCGAGCTTTTCTCCTTCGATAACGTCCGGCAGTTCCTTCTCGCTGAATTTGGTTGGCCAGACTTTTAAAAAACCATCAAAACGAAGAATATTACCGTTCGCTCTAAGGCCATATTCTTTTTTTGAGGTCGCCTTAACGAGAAGAGAGGTGGTATCAAAAACCGCCGGTGGCAGCTGGGAGGCGATAAAACGACGCCAAATTAATTCATAAACTTTTTTTTCGTCTTCCGCTCCTTTTATTACTTCAGCTGTTCGATCGGCTTGGGTGGGCCGAATGGCTTCGTGGGCCTCTTGGGCCAGCCGGGATTTAGTTTTGAAAAATCGGGGGGCCGAGACGGCATATTTTTCTCCCAGGCTCTCCTTGATCCAATCTTTGGCCATTGATGCCGCCCCGGAGGAGAGATTGACCGAATCCGTCCTCATATAAGTGATGTGCCCCTCCTCGTAAAGCCGTTGGGCGAGCATCATCGTTTTCTTGGCTGAGAAGTAGAGTCGGTGAGACGACTCCTGCTGAAGAGTGCTTGTAGTAAAGGGGGGCAGGGGATTTTTCTTGGTCTCCCTTTTAGTTATTTTTGATATTTTGAAAATAGCCTTACGGAGATCATCGCTGATACTTTTAGCTGTTTTTCCGCTTTTGATTTCCAGTTTCTCTATATCCTTTCCGTCGATACTCGAAAGAGTTGCCTCAAATGTTTCATCTCGCCCCGTTTTTAAAAGCGTTGTAATTGTCCAGTATTCTTGGGGTTGGAATTTTTGAATTTCCTCTTCGCGTTCAGCGATTAACCTCAGAGCGACGGATTGGACTCGGCCAGCCGAAAGCCCCCCTCTTACTTTTTTCCAAAGAAAGGGAGAAAGTTTATAGCCAACCAAACGGTCGATAATTCGCCTTGCCTGCTGGGCGTCGACGAGGCGGGTATCTATTCTCCGGGGCTTTTTGAGCGCTTCTTCGATGGCGGACTTAGTAATTTCGTGGAAAACAATCCGTTCTACTTTCGGCGTCTTCGTTCCGTCGAGATCGAGCACATTTACTAAATGGAACGCGATCGCTTCCCCCTCGCGGTCTTCATCAGTGGCGAGCGTCACCATTCCGGCCTTAGCCGCTAATTTTTTAAGGGCCGTTACTCGTTTCTGATTTTTTCGGGGGATAACATACTGGGGAGAAAAATTATTATCAACGTCAACCCCCAGTTTACCTTTGGGCAAATCTCGGACATGGCCGTAAGAAGATTCAACCGTGAATTCCCTACCTAGGAATTTACCGATAGTTTTAGCCTTAGTGGGGGATTCGACTATAACTAAGTTCATCTGAAATAGCGGCCGCCGCTTTCTTTGATAATACCGGCGAGAATTAATTTAACGAGCGCCTCATTCAGGGCCTGGGGCTCAAGTTTAGTGAGATCGGTAATTCTGTCAATATCGAGCGGACTTTCAGCTTCACTAACGATTTTCATTATTTTTCCTTCGGCCTGCCCTAGGTTTAAACCTAGGTTAAAGCCTGGGGCAGAATTTTTAGGCGTTGTTTCGATGCCTAAATCTTCTAAAACCTCGGAGGATTTAGTGATAAGGGTTGCTCCGTCCCTGATCAAAGCGTGGGAGCCGATATAATTCGGATGATTAATTGGTCCGGGTATGACCCAGACATTCCGGCCCTGTTCTGCGGCGAACCCGGCGGTAGTTAAGGCTCCGGAATGAATTGGCGCTTCGACCACAATAACGCCGACGGAAAGACCGCTAATAATTCGGTTTCGCTCGATGAAGTGATTGGGGAGGGACGGTTCACTCGGTTCGTATTCAGAAATGATAGCCCCGCCGGTTTTAATAATTTCCTCGGCTAATTTTTCGTTTTGAGCTGGATAGATTTTGTTAAGGCCGTTTCCCAAAACAGCGATGGTTCGTCCTCCGCCTCTCAAGGTTCCACGGTGCGCGGCGGTATCAATTCCCATCGCTAAACCGCTTACGATCACAATGCCGGCGCTTGCAAGTTCGGCAGCCATGCCCTCCGCGATTTTAAGCCCATTAGGACTGGCCTTTCTTGTCCCCACTAAAGCCAAACAAGGCGTATCGGTCTCAAGTAGTTTACCTCGATAGTAAAGCGTCTTTGGGGGATTGGGGATTTCCCGGAGGAGCGCCGGATAACCGCGATCACCCAGATTAATTGCCCTTAAATCCACGTTTTTAATTCTCCTTAATATAGCATATCATTGAGGCATGCCCGATCATTCGAAGAAGCGTCTCCTCTTCAATATCGGCCTTTCTCTATCCTTCATTCTTTTTGCCTTAGTCGCCCTCGTCGTGCTCGCCAGGGATATTAAAAGCCAAGCTGATTACACGACCGCCACTCGTTCCGAGCTTAAGCTTCGGTTAAAAGAGATAAATGAGCTGGCTCGTTTGAGAGAGGAGGCTAAATTGGCCGAGCCGAAATTAGCCAGTCTCCGCGGCTTTTTCCCGAAAAGAGACGAACTCTTTACTTTCTCGGACGACCTGCAGTCCCTCGCTCGAGATAATAATCTCGGCCTCTCTTTTAATTTCGGCAGCGAAGAGAAAGGAGAGTCAGGTGAGTCCGGGAGAGCGGAATTTACCTCCGTAGTTCAGGGGAGCTATCCGGGGATTCTCAAATTTATCGAGGGATTAGAAGAAATAGACTATCTTGCCAATCTCGTTAGCTTTGATATTATTGCCGAGGGTAGCAATAGTTATAATGCCACCTTGAAAGGAGAGATCTTCTTCAGTGATTAAAAAAAGAGTAGTTAAGAAATTAACCCAGGAAAGAGTTCTTCTGGGTGTAGGTTTAGTCCTCTTTCTCCTCCTCGTCGGCGCCACTATTTACGCCTTCAGCTTTTTAGGCAAGAATATTTTAAGATCACTTTCTCCTAACGAGGTGGGCGGGGATGAGCTCGAATTCAACCTTGAAGAGTTCGATAACCTCGGACTTTAGCTAAAATTTGGGCACATAGTTCAGTGGTAGAACGCTGTCCTGATAAGACAGAGGTCCCAGGTTCGATCCCTGGTGTGCCCACAAAGCCCAAATTTAGTGCGGGGCAAGTAAGACAGATGAAAAAACGGACACGTTGCGCTTGGGTGCCGGAAGGCAATCAGATGTATGAGAAGTATCATGATGAAGAGTGGGGAATTCCCGTCTGGGATGATCGTAAACTCTTCGAGTTTATTGTCTTGGAAAGCGCTCAAGCGGGGCTTTCCTGGGCGGTTGTGCTAAAAAAGCGGGAGGGTTATCGAAAGGCGTTCGCCGAGTTTGATCCTAAAAGAGTAGCTCGATTTACCGAACGGGACGTCGCCGCTTTATTAAGTAACCCGGACATTATTCGCAATCGCCAGAAGATCAACGCGGCCATAGCCAATGCTAAGAGTTTTCTAATGATCCAGAAAGAGTTCGGCTCATTTAGTGAATATATGTGGCGGTTTGTAAATGGAAAAACAATTAAACATCGTATCATGGAAATCTCTGGCTACCCCAAATTTATTCCCGAGGCGGTGGAATTAGCCAAAGACCTCAAAAAACGCGGTTTTCGTTTTTTCGGGCCGACAGTCACTTACGCCCATATGCAGGCGGTGGGAATGGTGAATGACCATATGGTTCGATGTTTTTGTCACCGACCCTAATATAAGATGGAGCTTGTATTAACCAGGAAAAACGAAGAGACTCCCGAGGTTTTTTCCTTTTCATTCAAGAGTCATGATTTAACTCTATGGCAACCGGGTCAATTTCTTCGTTATACTCTGCCTCACAATAATCCCGATGATCGTAGAACTTATCGCTGGTTTACGATCGCGAGCGCTCCTCATGAGGGTTTTATTCGCCTCACTACCCATCTTGTTTCTCAACCCTCAACTTTTAAAAAAGCTCTTTTTAATCTGCCTATTGGCACTGCTGTCGAAGCCGAAGGACCAAAAGGTGATTTTGTAGTTAGCGATCCTCGCGAGAATCATGTTTTCATCGCTGGCGGAGTGGGCATTACTCCTTATCGGGCCATTCTCCTCGACCTCGAATATCGGGGTGAGCCGTTAAATATTAAGTTGCTTTACGCTAACGGCAACCAAGATTTTGTTTTTAAGGATGAGCTCGAGCGATTAGCTAAAAGTCATCCAAACTTCGGAATTAGTTATTCTGTAAGCCCCGAGCGAATTGGAGAAGCGGATATTCAGGAGGCAACCCCCGATCTCCAAAAACCGTTTTTCTATCTTTCCGGTCCAGAACCAATGGTCGAGGCGTATGAAAAACTACTCCTTGATATGGGTATTCCTGACGAGCGCATCAAACGAGATTATTTCCCGGGCTATGAGTGGAACGCGGAGTAACGGCCCTTCCCCTTGTTTTCTGGTTTTGGTAAAGTACTTTCGTCGGGCGGCTAGCTCAGCTGGTTAGAGCGCTACGTTGACATCGTAGAGGTCACAAGTTCGAGTCTTGTGCCGCCCACTAGAATGTTCCTCCCCCTACATCCCCGACTTATTTATAAAGACCCTAATTTCATCGCCCTGGATAAGCCAGCCGGTCTTTTAGTGCACGCCAAAAGTTCGGGAGCTGATGAGCCGACATTAGTTGATTGGGTTATTAAGAGATATCCGGAAGTTAAAAAAGTAGGCGACCCTGCGACAAGTTCGGCTGGCTCACTGCAAGCAAGCTCAGGGCCAGCGACCCCGCTAAGGCCCGGTATTGTCCACCGTCTTGATAGAGACACCTCCGGCATTATTTTAGTGGCTCGAAATCGGAAATATTTTGATTATCTGAAACGTCTTTTTCAAAACCGCCAAATTAAAAAGACTTATCTAGCCCTAGTTCACGGTCGAGTGAAATTAAACAAAGGATTGATTGACCGGCCGATTAGTTTGAAATCAGGCACTATCCGCCGGACTGCTTTTAAAGGTAGATCGCAAAGAGAGGCCGTGACCGAATACAAAGTCTTA
>DATDUH010000022.1:0-3553 GCA_036517755.1 Minisyncoccota bacterium
CGAGATGAGCCTCGTTAATACCGGTTAAAATGCCGATTTTCGGATGGACAAGATCGGTTAGGGCTTTAATATCACCTCTGTCGTAAGCGCCCATCTCAACAATAAAAACCTCGGTTTCCTCGGTTAGGTCGCTCAAAATAACTCGGCCAATGCCAACCGGCGTATTAATATTTTCCGGCGTTTTCAAAACTTTAAATTTTTCCTCGAGGACAGTGGCTAGAACTTCTTTCATCGTTGTTTTACCGTAACTGCCGGTAATACCGATCACTTTAAGATTTTTAAGGCTCCAAATTCTATCCTCCGCCTTTTTAATGACTCGGGCTTTAGCCAAATAATCGACAGGAGAGACAGAGAAAACCGAGAGAGCAAGAAAGACGAAATGGAAAAAAGAGAAAAAGGTAAGAAAGATTAGAAAAACAAGAAGCGAAATCGGCCAAGGGGCAAGGCCGAAAGCCAGAAACCCGGCGCTTAGGGTTTGGAGCGAAATCGAACCGAGCACCACTAATTTCAATTTATCAGTCCAGACTAGTGGCTGGCGAGGCTTAAATCCGGGAAGCCAAATTTTCTCCGGAAACAGGCGAAGATACCGTTTGAGGTTATAGTTTTCGAGCTGGAGAAAATAGATCTGATTTTTAATCGCCCTAATCGGGTTCATTGAGGAAATCTTTTAAAACTTGGAGGAATTCGTTCGGTTCGTCAACAAAACTGCAGTGCCCCGCTCCCTTAATAACTTCGAGTTTTGCTCGGGGGATTTGTTTTGCCATTAGTCGGCCGAACTCAAGTGGCGTTTCTTTATCTTGGTCGCCCCAGATGACGAGCGTCCTTTGTTTAATCTTTGGTAAAAGCGGCGTCAGATCTTCGTTAATGGTTTTTAGAAAAACTTCTTTTAGCTCGGGAGTCATCACATAATCTTCAGCCCCGATCAGGCGGTAGATTCTTTTCCGGAGAGGCTGGAGAGGCGGCAGTTTGAAAATCGGCCTTACGATTTTAGCCCCCACCTTGAATAGGTCCCGTTTCCAAGATTTTTCTCTAACCCCAGCGCTATCTGCTAATAACAGTTTTTGAACTAAATCCGGTCTTGAGACAGCGAGCTTTATCGCCACTCGGCCGCCAAAAGAATGACCGACTAGACAGACATCGCTTAGTTTAAGCGCCTCGATAAACCGAGCCACTGCTTCCGAATAGTCAGCGATGGTAAAACTTTGAGACGGAGTTTCTGACCTGCCGAAACCAGGAAGATCAAGAGCGTAGACCGTTTTCCCTTCTTGGACGAGGGAATTAATGATAGGAAGCCAAATCTTGGCTTCGCTCCGCCAGCCGTGGAGGAAAACAAGAGTTGGGCCGGCAATAGAGCTTTCTCGAGCGTAATAATTGATAAGTAGCTTATTTAAAACGATCTGTTTTTTTTCTAAAGAGGCGGTCATGGTGGGCGATGCAGGACTCGAACCTGCGGCCTCGTCGGTGTAAACGACGCGCTCTAGCCAGCTGAGCTAATCGCCCTCAATGTGCGCCCGGCAGGACTCGAACCTGCAAACCGTCCGGATATAAGCCGGATGCTCTACCAATTGAGCTACAGGCGCCTACGGGCTTTAGCATACTAAATACTAGCTGCCAGGTACAAGCTACTAGACGCGGACTAGCTTAAGCTTAAACGGTTTAACCAGGGCGTAAAATTCTTCCTGTTCCAGCACTTCTTTCTCGATCAAAGCCTTAGCCACTGCTTTCAAGGCATCACGGTTCGCTGAAATGATTTTTTTAGCCTTTTCGTAAGCCCGGCCAATAAATTTTTTCACTTCCTCGTCTATCTGAGTGGCTACTTTTTCCGAATAATTCTTTTCGGTCGTTATCTCCCGGCCCAGAAAGACTAACTCCTCGGTTTTGCCAAAAGTTTGGGGCCCTAGTTTTTCGCTCATGCCGTAACGGGTTACTAATTGCCGGGCAAGGCGTGAGGCTTGTTTCAAATCATTCGAGGCGCCGGTGGTTATATCTTTAAAAACAATTTCTTCTGAGCTGTAGCCGCCGAGCATCACGGTTAAATCGGCCAGGAATTGGGATTTGGTTTTTAGTCTTCGATCTTCAAGCGGAAGATTCAGGGTATAGCCGCCAGCCTGGCCCCGAGCGACAATCGAAACTTTACTGACTGGATCAGCATCTTTAAGACCGGCTGAAACCAGGGCGTGGCCAGCCTCGTGATAGGCAGTAATTTCTCTTTCTTTTTCTGAAACCAGACGGCTTTTTCGGGCTGGCCCCAAGATTACTTTTTCAATCGATTCATAAATTTGTTTTTGGCTAATCGCCTTTTGACCTTCTTGAACCGCGAGAATAGCCGCTTCATTAATGAGGTTCGCGAGATCAGCGCCGGAAAATCCCGGCGTGCGAGAGGCGACCTTAGCGAGATCCAGGTCAGGCGCGAGCGGCTTGCCCTTACTATGGATCTTCATAATCTCTTCTCGTTCCCTGATGTCCGGTAGGTCGAGCACAACCCGTCGGTCAAAACGGCCGGGTCGAAGCAGAGCCGGGTCAAGCACGTCCGGGCGGTTCGTGGCCGCGAGTATTATCACCCGGGTACTCTGATCAAAGCCGTCCATCTCAACGAGAATCTGATTCAGGGTTTGTTCTCTCTCGTCGTGTCCGCCGCCAAGTCCAGCGCCGCGCTCCCGGCCAACGGCGTCAATTTCATCAATAAACAAAATACTTGGAGCCGCCTTTTTAGCGGTCTGGAAAGCATCCCTGGTGCGCGAAGCGCCCACGCCAACGAACATCTCCACAAACTCTGAAGCCGAAAGATGAAAAAAAGGAACCCCAGCCTCGCCCGCCACGGCGCGCGCGAGCAAGGTTTTTCCTGTGCCCGGCGGCCCCATCAGAAGTACGCCTCGGGGAATGCGGGCGCCGATATCCTGGTATTTTTTGGGATTTTTAAGAAAATCAACAATTTCTTCGAGTTCTTTCTTCGCTTCTTTCAAACCGGCCACATCGGCAAAGGTGACTCGCTCTCTGAAATTAGTAAAAAGATGGATGTTGGCCCTGCCAAAGGTGAAGGCCTGGTTAACGCCGGTTCGAGCTTGGCGAAAGATAAACCAGAACATCGCCCCGATAAGCAAGAGGGGCAAAAGGGTGGGGATAAGAATGCTGAGCCAGAAGCTCATCCCTGATTGCTCCTTGATTTCTAATGGCACTCCCGCAAGGGCCTCGGCCGACACGCCGTAATTAGCGAAGGTTTCGCTCAAACTAGCTTCCGTTTCCTTTTTGGCGGCTAGAACCTCGCCGTTTTTAAGATCGATTTTTAAGTCGTTGCCATTGACCGTGATTCTCGCCACTTCTCCGGCCGTCATCTTTTGGGCCAGAGTGGCAAGATCAATTACCGGCGGCTTCTCTCCGGTTTGAAAAAGGAGCGATAAGGTAAGGGCCGTAAGGATAATGAAGAGAACGGTCCGCCAGAAGCGCTGGTTGTTAAAGCGATTCGCAGGTCTCAGTTTTTTCTGGTTCATCTCTAATGGGTTCATCATATTTCTTGGGGCTGGTTTTTAACTTCAAAATAATTCTTTTATCCGTT
>DATDUH010000023.1:0-3971 GCA_036517755.1 Minisyncoccota bacterium
GACACCAAGCTGGCAAGCCTCCGAAGACGTCCCGTACGCCAGACAGGCGGAGCTTTTCTGCCCTGCCCCTTAATAGTTGATTCGGCCTTCATTGTTTAAAGAAATAGTGAAAGTTTGAGGATCGCGGCTGATGGTGATATCGCCCGACGCGCTTGAATCCCCGCTTAAGGACTCAAAAACTACTTCATTGATGCCGCCGATGACCACAGATGAAGGCAGATTAATAACTTCGTCGTAATCAGGATTGCGGGAGGCGTAGGAATTTCCCTGAAAAACAGTATATTGGTCAGTTTCCAAAAATACGCCGTGATGAGAATCGCTCACATTGTTAAGGGCTCGGCTTCTTTGGCGCTGGAGGATACTCACCAAAGTATCTCGCTCGGTTCTTAGAATGTAACCCCGGTAAAAATCAGTACTGACGAAAAGTCCCAAGCCGCCAATAATAGCCAAAATCGCCATTGTGATAACGACCTCGATTAAAGTAAGGCCTTTCTTATCGGCTGATAGTTTGGGTAACCTCATAAATCGGGGTGATGATTGAGATGGCGACAAAGCCGACCAAGGCCCCCATAATGACAAGCAACATCGGCTCGAGGACGTTCGATAAATTCTTAGCCGTTTCATTAACCTCGTTTTCATAAAACTCGGCCAAATACTTTAAATTCTCATCCAAGTTACCGGTCTTCTCCCCCACCTCGATCATTCGGCTAAGAGTTGAGGGGAAAATTTTAGGATTTCTTTCGAGATACTCGTATAAAGGTTCGCCGCGTCTGACGCTTTCGGCCACTTGCCTCAAGGCCTTCCGATAAACAAGATTGGCCACAATGTTTGAGGTCGTTTGAACCGCCTCGACGATTCTCACTCCGCTTTTTAGAAGAATGCCAAGACTTCTCGTCATATTGGCCATGTTGTAGCCGATCGAGATTCGCTTGACGAAGGGCAGAGCGAGCATAATTCGATGATAGATATATCTCACTTTATTTATTCGGAGCGAGAAGAAGAGGGCAATAATTAAAACTAAAACGCCCAAAAAGATATAAAGGTAATAGTTATAAAAAAGATTGGCGGTGCCAATCAGGATTCTCGTCGAGATCGGGAGCTTGACGCCAAGACTGGCGAAGATGGGCAGAATCTTCGGTAAGACGAAGAAAATCAAAACACCGGTGATCCCCAGGGTGGCGATAAGGACGATAGTCGGGTAAATCATGGCCGAGCGGACCTTAGAGCGGAGTTCTTGGTTTTTTTTCATTTCTTCGGTTAAGAATTCGAGGTTTTCCGAAAGGGTGCCGCTTGTCTCGCCGAGCTTAACGATATTAACAAAAAGCTCGCCAAAGACGCGCTGGAATGGCAGGAGCGAGACCGAGATGAATTGACCGTTCTCGACATCGGCGATTAGTTCGTCGAGGATGATTTTAAAACTCCGGCTTTTGACCTGGCGCCGCAAGAGCCTAAGGCTCTCGACCTCGGTCATGCCGGACTTGACCATCATCGAAAGGTGTTTGGTAAAGAGGATTTTTTCGGAAAGTGGAACTCTTAAAAACTGCCTCCCCAGACGCTTAAACCAGTTTTTATTCATGCATTACCCGCAACACCTCTTCGATGGAAGTGGTCCCCTCCTCTACTTTTTTGAGGCCGTCTTGAATCATGGTGGTCATTCCCTCTTCTCTTGCAATTCGTTCGATTTCAGCCGCTGACCCGTGGGCTGTAATTGTTTCTCTAATTCGGGGGCTAACTTCGAGCACCTCGTAGATGCCAATTCTCCCAAGGTAGCCGCTCGCGTCGCAAGCATCACAGCCCTTGCCCTCGTAAACAGTTTTGGGGGTAAATTTAATATCTTGGGGCAAACTCTCTTTTAGACTGGCGAGTTCGGTTTCAGATAAGGTCTTATTAGCCTTGCACTTTTCGCAGATTTTTCTCACCAAACGTTGACCGATGGCGATATTAACGGTTGAGGCGATCAAAAACGGTTCGATTTTCATATCAAGCAGTCGCGGCAAAGTGGTTGAGGCGTCGTTAGTGTGGAGGGTTGAGAGAAGGAGGTGGCCGGTCAGAGCGGCGTTAACGGCAATACCGGCTGTTTCTTCGTCCCTAATTTCGCCGACCATAATCATATTCGGGTCTTGGCGAAGAATTGAACGTAAGCCATTGGCAAAATCTAAGCCGGTTTGGCGATTAACCTGAATTTGAGTGACACGTTTCAATGAGTATTCAATCGGATCTTCAATAGTGATAATCGAGACCTCGGGTTTATTCAGCAGTTTCAGCATGGTGTAGAGGGTGGTGGTTTTACCCGAACCAGTTGGTCCGGTAACGAGAATCATGCCGTAGGGCCGGGAAACAGCCCGCTTCACTAAGTTAAAGTCTCTTTTAGAAAGACCGAGGTTTTCGAGGGTAAAGCCTTGGCCTTGTTCGGCCAAGAGCCGGAGGACGGTATTTTCTTCATAGTAGGTCGGCAGAATCGAAACCCGGATGTCGAAATTAATTTTTTCTTTTTCAATTGAAAACTTGATTCGGCCGTCCTGGGCCATTTGGTGCTCGTCAGTTCTTAGGCCGGAGAGGACTTTGATGCGGGTAATAACCTCTGAATGAATTTCTTTGGGGAAAGTAAAAACATCGTGGAGTACGCCGTCAATCCGGAAGCGGACATTTAACTTTTCTTCATCCGGATCGAGGTGAATATCCGAAGCGCGCGATTCATAGGCATTGGTGATTAGGGCATCAACCAGCTTAATAATCGAGACCTCGCTCGTTGGCTGGGCAAGTTCTTTCTCAATGGCCGATTTGCTTAAAGCCATAGTAGTATTTTATCATAACTCTTAGTTTTTCGAAGGAACTAGTTTCCGGAGCTGCGGGATCGTCTAGCGGTAGGACGTCGCGCTCTGAACGCGGAAACCTAGGTTCGACCCCTAGTCCCGCAGCTCCGGAAACTAGAAGCTCCGGAAACTAGAAGCTCTGGATCAGGTAATCTAGGTTTTCCCGATCGACCCGAGAACGAAGCGATTGGCTTGTCGATCGCAATCCGCCAAAGCCTTTAGCGTCGGCGGACGAATCGTAGCCACGGAGCAGAAAAAGATGAAGCTACTTCTCGCTTGGATCATTGGTATAGGATTGATACTCGCTCTATACTTTGCGGGTAATCGCTTCGGCTTTTACGATGACCTTGTTATTATTGGCGTATTAATATTTCTTACAGTCAGGTGGCGGAAATGAAATCGCCTCGCTTAGCGAGGCGATTTCAGGATTGAATGGATTATCCCTTGCGGAGTTTTTTCGTGAGCAGATACAAGAGATAGGCTACGAGAGCGGCTAGAACAGCGCCAACAAGCATTCCTACCACTGTATTTTCAGTGCCGAGCATCAAAGCGCTAAGCATGGTGGCCACAAATGGCGGCAGCGGTTTTGGTAGTTCAGGCGTTGGTTCAAGAGCGACGGCTGTTGATTGCTCTTCCGCGGCTGCGGGAGCGACTGCTGGCGGAGTCCCGCCTTCTTCAACTTCTCCAGCTGCCGCCGGCGCGGCCTCTATCGTGATTCCGGGCGTTTCAGGAGTAGTCGGGATTTCAGCTTCAATCCCAGCCTCTTCTTCGGCTGCGGCGCCACCGCCGCCACCGCCGCCTCCACCACCGTTTTCTTCGGCAGTTTCGTGAGTAGCGGCGTAGACCGAGGCTTTAGTAGCAGTGAAAGCACAGAAGCCGTCAGCAACAACACAAGTTGTTGGCGGGCCGATCCCATCGTTAGTCCAGCCTCCCTCTCCGTCAAGCGAACGCAGAATATCGAGGGTTTGGCCGTTCAAATCAGTTCCGACAAAAATGTTAACCGTAATGGCCGGGTTAAATTCGAGTCCCAGATTATTCAATCCCCAGCGAAGAGCACCGTCAGCTACTATTCCCTCTCCTAGACCAGAAAGGTCGTCGGTTGAAATAGCTCCGCCGACAAGTTCACCGAGATTGATATTTTCGCCATCGCTTCGGGTG
>DATDUH010000024.1:0-9781 GCA_036517755.1 Minisyncoccota bacterium
GGCCCTTCCCCTTGTTTTCTGGTTTTGGTAAAGTACTTTCGTCGGGCGGCTAGCTCAGCTGGTTAGAGCGCTACGTTGACATCGTAGAGGTCACAAGTTCGAGTCTTGTGCCGCCCACTATAATGTCCACCTCACTTATTCCTCGCCTTATTTACGAGGATCCTAATTTTATTGCCCTGGATAAACCGGCCGGCCTTTTGGCCCACGCCAAAAGTTCGGGAGCTGATGAGCCGACATTGGTTGATTGGGTTATTAAGAGATATCCGGAAGTTAAAAAAGTAGGCGAGGTTTCGCTGCGACCCGGTATTGTCCACCGTCTTGATAGAGACACCTCCGGCATTATTTTAGTGGCTCGAAATCGGAAATATTTTGATTATCTGAAATGTCTTTTTCAAAACCGCGAAATTAAAAAAACTTATCTAGCCCTAGTTCACGGTCGGGTGAAATTAAACAAAGGATTGATTGACCGGCCGATTAGTTTGAAATCAGGCACTATCCGCCGGACTGCTTTTAAAGGCAGATCGCAAAGAGAGGCCGTGACCGAATACAAAGTCTTAAAAAGATTTAAAGATTTTAGTCTGGTTGAGGTTTATCCCCAAAGCGGGCGGACCCACCAAATCAGAGTTCACCTAGCGGTTTTGGGGCACCCGGTAGTGGGTGATCGGGTCTACGGCTCGAAAAAAAGCGAGGTGCTGCTAGGAGTTCGACGCCAGCTCCTCCACGCTTACTCGCTCGAATTTAGTCCCTCAGCCGGTCATCGATTGAGGCTCGCCGCCAATATGCCAGAGGATATGAGTAAGATCATCCGCTATCTCGAGAGGTTTGACCGAAAAGCCAAAAACCCATAGACTCTTTTAGATGATTAGCGAAGAGATCTTAAAACAGATTCGGCCTGGCACGAGAGTGAAGGTTTATGAAAAAGGAGGCATGTTTGAGGGGTTGGTTCTCGCCCGAAAGCATGGAAGACAGGCTGGTGGCACTTTTACTGTCAGAGCCAAGCTGGCTGATGTCGGGGTCGAGAAGGTTTATCCTATTTATTCCCCGAATATTAAAAAGGTTGAGATTCTGGCTAAGCCACGGCGAAAAGTCAGACGGGCAAAACTTTACTATCTTCGCAATCTTTCCGAGAAAAAAATTAGACAAAAACTCGGGGTTTAAAAAATAAAATGCGCGGGTGGCGGAATGGTAGACGCGCTAGTTCGAGGGGCTAGTGGGAGCAATCCCGTGGAGGTTCAAGTCCTCTCCCGCGCACAAATAAAATACGCCATCTATTGGCGTATTTTATTTGGGGGAGAGGACTTGAACGGGAAAGGGGTCGGGAAAACGGGAGTTTTCCCGTGGCGGAGTTCACGAACCGCTGGGTTCGTGGGAGCGAATGAAAATGAGCGACGTGAAATTCCTCTCCCGCGCACCAAAAATAAAACGCTCCGACCTAAATCGGGGCGTTTTGCTTTATGTGTCTCTATACAACTCCACTATGCTTTGCTTGACAGGTAGAGTATAATATACCACCATTACAGCAGTTAGAAAATAGCACTTTTACACAGCTACTTGCTATATCCATTGTAGCTTTCAGGGAATAAATAAGCCTTGTTTGCTGAAAGCTGCAATGGGGCAGCAAATCCAACTCAAAAAAGGAGGGACAGCTATGCTTACGAAGCATGAAACTGCCTACCAGGTGACTGCGAGTTATATGGAGTTTTTGGTGACAGTCCTGAGGGTCCTGCCGCGTGACCTCGGGCCCGATGTCGTACGCGGTTGGACGCAGAACGGCGAGTCACTCGCCCGCGTTCTCCGCGAGGCGCTCATGCCGGACGGCAAGCTCGTCGGCCTGCCCGCCGAAGCCTCGGCGACGGCGGGCGACATCTACCCCCTCTCCGTGGACTACGGAATAAGCGTGGAGGATGCCTTGAAGGTTTGCCGTTACGAGTGGGCGAACAGCGACATCACCTCCGGCAACTTCCCGACCAATCGGGAGGGCGTGGTCATGGTCGTGGCGGAGATCATCCACTTTAACCGGCGCATCTCGAGCAACATGGCGCTCGAGGAGATCGACTCGAGGGGTATGAGGCCTCTCGAGCTCCTCGAACTCCTCGCCTTTGGCAAGATGTATCCCGAAGTCCAGCGTGAGTTTCCGGTCGTGGGGCTGGGTTCCGTCCAGCGGAGGGAAGGCAGTCGCTACGTTCCGTACCTCGGCAAGGACGATTCGGAGCTCGGCGTGGGCCTGAGCTGGTTCGAGGACCCTTGGCACGAGATCTGTCGGTTCGCGGCCGTCGGCAAGTAGCCCTGTCTGCCGACAGGTAGGCGGCAGGCAGGTTCAAGGCCTTGAGGCTTGGGTTCCTGAATCCCTTGGGAACCCAAGCCCCTCGGGATCGTTCGCCCTCGGCGTGGCAACATCGCGCCGAGGGCTTCTTCTTTTGTGAATTAAATTATAGAATAAGAGTGGTTGTATAAATGCATATAAAACAAAACGCCCAGACTTAAGTCTGGGCGTTTTGTTTTATAAGATTTCGATTCGGGTTTGCCTGATACCGAACCGCAGCGCTTCATTAGCAGTCGGGAACCAGATATCTACTCGATTAGGATGCTTTCGGTTCATTCTATCTTCGATAACGAATACCTGATCACCGAAGAGATCGGGTATCTTGATTTCGGCACCGAGCGGCAGCCAATTAGCGGCTACTACTCCCGGCCGGACCTTTGTTCCTAATGCGGTAGTAAACGGGGTGTCGTCGGTTTCTTCGGCTCGAGACGAGTATCCAGTTACCTCTACCATAATAAACGACGGCTCTTCGGGTTCGCCTTTTACAATCGGACTTTGATTGACGAGCGCACTCGAAGACTCTTCGGGTTCGTCCCCGGTTCGAGTCGAGGCCGAACCAGTTACTCCGCCGATTATGCCCATTTTCAAGGTTCCCAGACTGATGAGTAGAAGCGCTGAGACGAGGTATCTACTCATGATGTGGGGGAGTTTGACTCCCCTGGGCAGTAAAAAACTCCCTGTTATGGGAGCTTTACTGCTTATATTATCTTAGGGCTTTCGGCTCGTTTTGTCAACGGGCTGGGGATAAGGCGAGAGGGCTGAAAAATGGCCTAAATTAGGCCTAAAATAGCCCTAAAAGTGTTAAAATAGGAGTCGATGGTTGAATATTATACCGAGGCCATAGTACTCGGCCGGCGGCCTCAGGGAGAGCTTGATGAGCTCGTTACCCTCTACACCAAGGACCTGGGTAAGGTCGAGGCTTTTCTGAAGAGTAGTCGACGGCTTCTTTCGAAGCTTTCAGCTCATCTTTTGTTTGGTAATCTGGTTCAAGTGAGGATTGTTGAGAAAAACAGACTGCAGGTCGCTGATGTTTTGGGGGAGAAATCAAAAAGCGATCCCCCGGCCATCCTCAATTTCCTTAGCTTTCTTGATCAAGTTATTCCTTGGGGCGAGCCTGACCAGCCTCTTTGGCGCCTTATTAAAGAGGTAATTTCGCGTTCCGAGTTTAACGAAGAAACCTACGAGAAAGTTTTAAATACTCTTGGATTTGGCGGCGAGGGGGCAGCCTGCTCGAGATGCGGCCGTAATCAAATTGTTTATTTTATCACGCCCGATGTAATATTTTTATGCGAGTCCTGTCGCACTGCCCTTGATGCATCGCTCGGAAACCGAAATGGAGTTTTTCGCCTCAAAAAGAAATAAAATTATTTTAGTCGTTGTCGGCCTCCTCGTGCTGATCATAGGCGGCTTTTATATTTATAAACTGGCAGTCGAGAAAGAGATTGAGCTTGAAATTGGGAAAAGCGGCGAGGGAGAGGCGGAGTTCGGCGTTCCTTTCGATCTTGAGGTGAGGGTAGTTAATCATCGGGCGGCGACTCTAAGAGAGGCGAGAGTCGCCATCTATTTACCCGAGGACGTGTATCTTATTGACGTCCCGGAAGAAAGAACAGTGATGCGGGAAATCGGCGACATTGCTCCCGGCGAAATGCATCGCGAGAGCTTTAAGGTTGTGGTTGCGCCGGCTGAAGAATCCCGCTATGAGACTAGGGCCACTCTTTCCTATTCGCCGAGCGGCCTCGCCGCCACTTTTAAGAAAGAAGCCGGATTCGAACTTGCACTTCGGCGGCCCGAATTCGAAATTAGAATTGAAGCCCCAGAGAGTGTTTACCGGGGCGAAGAATTTGAAGCCAATATATCTTTGCAAACCGAAGGAGCTCGGACGTTCGAAGGGTGGCAGTTTCGGCTCGACTATCCGTCAGGATTCAGCTTATTAGATTCGAACCCCCCACCCACTATTGATACTAATGGCTGGCCGCTTGATAAGCTTGAGGGAGAGGGCGGCCGATTAACCATTAGAGGCAAGGCAGATCTCGACGAAGGTTCGGTCTTTGCTCTCGCTGGCCGGCTGGCGATGCCTC
Organism: Minisyncoccota bacterium; assembly: GCA_036517755.1. GTDB lineage: Bacteria > Patescibacteriota > Minisyncoccia > UBA6257 > Colwellbacteraceae > JACOXB01. The sequence goes on from DATDUH010000024.1 coordinate 4,402, forward strand.
TTTTCGGCAAAGAGCACACCCTTTTGAAAACCGAGAAGTTAATCAGTCTTAATTCTTCGCCTCTGTCATTAGATTTGAAACTTTCGGAGCCGAAAGAAGCAGTTGGCCGCGCCGAAAAACTGGTTTACATTATTTCCTTCAGAAACAATACCGATACTCCTTTAAAGAGCGTGATCGTTCGAGCCTCGCTGACTGGCGAAATGTTTGATTATGATTCCCTCGCGAGCGAGGCTAAGTTCGAGAGAAAAAATAATGTCCTAGTCTGGGAGCCGTCGAGATTCAACCAGGTTGAGGAACTTGAACCCGGAGAATCTGGGGAATTTAATTTCTCGATTGGAACTAAAGACGATTATTCAATTCAAAAGTTGTCCGACAAGAATTTTTCTTTACAGGTGAGGGCCGAGATTGAATCGCCGACTGTGCCTTATCACATTGCTGTTAGTAAAACCTTGAATTCCAAAATCCTGGAGACCAAAGTGCGGGGCGAGATTAAAGCCGAGGCCAGGGCTTACTTTAGGGATGCCGGATCGTTTATCATTAACCAGGGTCCACTGCCGCCAAAAGTAGGAGCTTCGACCAACTTCACCATCCACTGGCTTTTAACAAACTTCACCACTGATCTAGCCGGGGTTGAGGTTCGGGCTCGGCTTGAAGACGGCGTCACTTTTACCGGTAAGGCGAAAAGTAATGTTCAAAGCTTGCCGGAATTCGACGAAAAGTCGGGCGAAGTAATCTGGCGACCGGGCAATATCTCTGCTACTCTGGGGGTCCTAGGCGAGAAGCCAGAGGCCATTTTCCAGGTCGAGGCTATCCCTAAAAGTAGTAGAACCGGCCAATATCTGCCGCTTATTGGCGAAACCAAAGTGAGTGCGAGAGACGAGTGGTCGGGCTTGGAGATAACCGCGAGCGCGGGGAGCGTCGATACCCGACTTCCCGGTGACCCCACGGTTAAAGAAGGCGAGGGTTTAGTCCGACCCTAACTTAAAAAGCAATGGCTGAAAAAGAAGAAGTAAAGATAGAAAAAATTGTCAGTCTCGCTAAGAGGCGAGGATTTATATTCCCTAATTCCGAAATCTACGGCGGGCTCGCGAACTCCTATGACTACGGACCCTTAGGGGTTGAGCTAAAAAATAATATCAAGTCTCTTTGGTGGGAGCGTTTTGTCCATCGGCGAGACGATATTATTGGGCTTGATTCGGCTTTAATCATGAATCCTAAAGTTTGGGAATCAAGCGGTCACCTAAAAGAATTTTCCGATCCCTTAGTTGAGTGTCTTCATTGTCACTCCCGATTTAGAGCTGACGATGAGGCGCCGATCGAGAATTATAAAATCTGTCCCAATTGCGGCAAGGAGGCGAGCTGGACTAAACCGAGGCAATTTAACTTAATGTTCAAAACTTTTATGGGTCCAGCCGAGGAAAGCGCTAATATTGTTTACTTCCGTCCCGAGACTGCCCAGGGGATGTTTGCTGATTTTCGGAATGTGCTTGATTCAACTCGGGTTACCCTGCCCTTTGGGATTGCTCAAATTGGGCGGGCTTTCCGTAATGAAATTACGCCAGGCAATTTCATCTTCCGGCTTCGAGAATTTGAAATGATGGAGATTGAATACTTTATTCGCGAGAACGAATGGGAGAAGTGGTTTGATCATTGGCAAAGAGAAATGATGGAATGGATTAAAAAATTGGGAATCAACCCCAAAAAAGTGCATGAGGTGGAAGTGTCGGAGGCTGACCGGGCCCATTATTCAAAGCGGACCATTGATTTTGAGTATGAATTTCCTTTTGGCCAGAAAGAGTTATACGGTTTGGCCTATCGAACTGATTTTGACCTAAAAAATCATGAAAAATTCTCTGGCCAGAATCTTAAATACCGCGATCCGGATACTAATGAAGAATTTTGGCCTCATGTCATTGAGCCAACTTGGGGGGTTGACCGGACTGTGCTCGCCGTGCTCGTTGAGGCTTATGATGATACCGATCCAGAAAGAATAGTCCTGCGTCTGAGGTCGGAACTCGCCCCTTATAAAGTGGCGGTGTTTCCGCTTCTCGCCAACAAACCAGAACTCGTAGACCTCGCCCGCCAAATCTATAACGAGTTACGGTCTCGTTATATGGCGGCTTGGGATGAGCGGGGCAATATCGGCAAGCGTTATTATGCCCAAGACGAGATTGGTACGCCTTATTGCCTAACCGTTGACTTCGAATCGCTTAAAGACGGGGCTGTTACTGTTCGGGATCGAGATACGACGGAGCAAAAAAGAGTAAAAATTGAAGAACTAACCGATTACCTGGAAGAGAACTTATGAAGTTCACGAAGACTATTCTTGAAAATGGCCTCCGAATTATTACTGTTCCCCAGCCCGGGAATCTCGCTGCCACAATCCTCGTTTTAGTTGAGGCGGGTTCGGAATACGAAACCAAAGAGATAAATGGGCTTTCCCATTTTTTGGAGCACCTCTGTTTTAAGGGAACTAAAAAAAGACCTAGGTCGATTGATATTTCGGCCGAACTCGATAGCATCGGAGCGGTTTACAATGCTTTCACCGGGCACCAGTACACGGGTTATTTCGCCAAAGCCGACAAAAAACACTTTAATAAGATTCTAGATGTAGTTTCGGACATGTATCTTAATCCCATTTTTGAGCTAGAAGAGATTGAGAAAGAACGCGGGGTGATTATTGAGGAAATTAATATGGACGAAGATCTGCCGATGAGAAAGATCCATGATCTTTTCCCGGAGTTGCTATATGGCGATCAGCCAGCTGGCTGGGATGTGGCTGGTCGAAAACAGGTAATTAGAGAACTCAAGCGCGATGATTTTATTAATTATCGCCAGATGAATTATTTAGCGCCAGCCACCATTATTGTGGCAGCCGGTGCGATTGATGAGGCGAAATCGATCGGAATGATTAAGACGGCTTTCGCCGAAATTCCCACTGGCCCCAAGAGTCCTAGAGCTAAAGTAGAAGAGAAACAAGAGAAGCCCGGTCTTCTTTTAAGCTCTAAGGGAACGGATCAAACCCATCTTCTTTTAGGTTTCAGGGCTTTCGATATTTTTGATCCCCGGCGTTATAGCCTGACAGTTCTCGCGGATATTTTAGGAGGGGGAATGAGTTCGCGCCTTTTCCAGCGTATCAGAGGGCAGATGGGTGCAGCTTATTACGTCGGTGCCGACCCCTCACTTTATATTGATCACGGTTATTTAGCCGCTCGAGCCGGTGTGGATCAACAGCGAACTAAAGAAGCTATTCAGGCGATATTAGAAGAATTCGAGCGTTTTAAAAACGAGATCGTCCCTGAATCCGAACTCCAGCGCGCTAAAGATCATTTAGTGGGGCACTTAATGCTTAGTCTTGAAACATCTGATGCCTTGGCCGACTTCTACGGCGAACAGGAAATTATGACTAAGGAGATCATTGAGCCTGACGAGCTGGCGAGGAGGATTCAAGCGGTCAAGACCGAGGAAATTCAGGCGGTGGCCGCCGAGCTTTTCCAGGATAATAAGCTCAATTTGGCTATTATCGGCCCGGTTAAAGAAGAAGGAGAATTGCGCAATATTCTTAAGTTATCGTAGAATAAGGGCGTGGCGGAAAAACAGCATACTCTGATTGAGATCTCCTGGGGTAGTCTCTGGCGGATTTTAATAATGGCCGGCCTTGTGGTCGTTCTTTACTTGACTCGAGAAACAATCGCTATTTTGCTCCTGGCTCTGATTATTTCCACTGCTTTCGAGCCAGCCGTTGTTCGTTTAGAAAAGTGGCATATTCCGAGGATTCTGGGCACAATTATTATCTTTCTTATTGCCCTCACCATTTTGGCCTTTGTGGTTTATGCCATTTTTCCGATTGCTCTACTTGAGCTGAACAGTCTTTTCCGGAATTTAAGCGGTTTAGCCGATCAGTTTTTAGGCATTAAAACCCCGACCGAGGTCATCAATCTTTTGAGTCCTAATTTGACCAACGTCACCAATCTGCTTCTTTCGGGCGGCGTTCCCTTCTTAAGCATTCTCGGTCGGCTTTTGGGCGGGGTTGCTTTTGCTGTGGCGGTTTTAGTTCTTTCTTTTTATCTTACTGTTAGTCGGGATGGAGTTGAAAAGTTTTTGCAGGCGGTTTTCCCCGAGTCTTTAGAAGATCGAGTGCTTCAACTTTACCGGCGAACCAAAAAGAGGATTGGTCGTTGGTTCCAGGCTCAAATTGTTTTAAGCTTAGTCGTTGGTTTTTTGGTTTTTATCGGCCTCTGGATTTTAGGAGTAGAACAAAGACTGGTTTTAGCCCTCATCGCGGCCCTCTTCGAGTTGATACCAGTGGTGGGTCCGATTTTTGCTGGCGCCTTGGCCGTAGCCGTAGCCTTAGCCGATTCTTTACCTCTTGGTCTTTACGTTCTGCTTCTTTTCTTGGGTATTCAACAGCTCGAAAATCACGTTTTGGTTCCGCTCGTAATGAGAAAGGCTCTTGGTATCCATCCGGTTATTGTGCTCGTCGCCCTTCTTGGCGGCGTTCAAATCGCCGGGATTTTAGGAATGCTTGTGGCTATTCCGGTGACGGTTTTCTTGCAGGAGATAGTGGAAGACTGGATGCGAATTAAGTCACGCCGGAGAGGAGCTCGCTTAACCGTCTAGCGTGTCAAAGAGATTTTATATTACAACCACTCTTCCCTACGTTAACGCCCCGCCTCATATCGGTTTTGCCCTGGAGATAGTCGAGGCTGATATTATCGCCCGCTACCGCGCCCTCTTAGGAGACGATGTTTTTTTCAATACCGGTACTGATGAACACGGGCTAAAAATCTATCGGGCCACCCAAAAAGCAGGCAAGGACCCCCAGTCTTATACTGACGAGTACGCCGCCAAGTTTGACCGTCTCAAAGAAGCTCTTAATTTGAGCTATAACAATTTTATTCGGACGACCGATCCGGACCACATCAAGGCGGCCGAGGAATTCTGGCGGCGTTGTGATAAAAACGGCGACATTTATAAAAAGCTCTACCAGATTAAGTATTGCGTTGAATGCGAACTCGAAAAAACCGAATCTGAACTCGAAAACGGCCGCTGTCAGATTCACCCCCAGGCTGAAATCGAGTTAATCGAAGAAGAAAATTATTTTTTCAAATGGAGTAATTATCAGGATAGACTGCTTGATTTTTACGAAGTTCATCCGGATTTTGTTGTTCCGGAATCCAGGTTTAACGAAATCAAAACTTTTGTTCGGAATGGCCTCCAGGATTTCAGCATCTCGCGCCTTAAAGAAAAAATGCCCTGGGGGATTCCGGTGCCTGGCGACGAGAAACACGTGATGTATGTTTGGTTTGATGCCTTGGTTAACTATATTTCGGCCTTGGGTTGGCCTGCCCTGAGCGAAGTCGAAGGGCCCTCTAAATTC
>DATDUH010000025.1:0-5155 GCA_036517755.1 Minisyncoccota bacterium
ATTATTGTTCATCTCGAGACTATCTCCGATCCTGATTTTATTATCGAAATAGTGAGGCGATACGGCGCCGAACTGATGATTTCGATTGATCCTGGCGTTCCGGTCGAGGAGGCCCTGGTTTATTTAGACAAAGTTAATTCATTCCATGTGCTCGCTGTCTTTCCTGGTCCTAGCGGTCAGGAGTTTCAAAAAGAGGCCTTAACCAAGATTAAATTTTTGAGAGACCGGAGCCCGAATGCTAAAATAGAAGTTGACTGCGGGATTGATTTAGGGACTGGCAAGCTGGCGAAAGAAGCCGGTGCCGATATCCTCGTCGCGGGGGATTATATCTTTAGTAATCCCGATCCGAGAAAAGCCTACGAGGAATTACAACGAATTTAAAGACTTAAAACCACCGTGGAGTTACTCGAGGAAAAACTGAAATTTTTAGAAAAAAGAGCTAACGAAATCCGAGAGAAGATTGTTGAGTCTCTGCTTGAGGCTGGTAGCGGCCACTTGGCCGGGCCCTTGGGCATGGCCGATGTTTTCACTGCTTTCTACTTTCATATCCTTAATCACGATCCTAAAAATCCTGATTGGCCCGAACGAGATCGTCTGATTCTTTCGAATGGTCATATCTGTCCGGTTCGTTACGCGGCGATGAGCTACGCCGGTTATTTTCCTATCGAGGAGTTAAAAACTTTAAGAAAAATTAATTCCCGGCTTCAAGGTCATCCTCACCGAAGCGCTCTACCCGGCGTGGAGACCACCTCCGGTCCATTGGGCTCTGGTTTGGGTCAAGCCGCCGGCGTAGCCTTGGCCGCCAGACTTAATCGAAAAAAATATCGCGTCTATTGCTTTTTGTCAGACGGCGAACATAATGCCGGCAATCTTTGGGAGGCGGCCATGTTTATCGGCAAAAACCGGTTAAGCAACCTGACTGCCCTAGTTGATCGAAACAATATCCAGATTGATGGTTATACTGAAGACGTCATGCCGCTCGAACCGCTTAAGGAAAAATACGAATCTTTTGGCTGGCATGTTTTGGAAATCGACGGCCACAACTTCGAGCAAATTATTGACGCGGTAAACGAGGCCAAAGCCATTTTTGAAAAACCAACGGTGATTATCGCCCACACCATTCCGGGCAAAGGCGTCAGTTTTGCCGAGCGCGATTATCTTTGGCACGGCAAGGCGCCGACGAAAGATGAGGCAAAGGTCGCCCTAAAAGAACTCCGCACTTTAGGCGGTAAGATTCAATCAGAACATGAATAAACATCCGTTAATTAGAAGAATTTATCTTTATCTTTTTACGGCCTTGGGTTTGATTCTCGTGACAATCGGAACAGTAAGGATCATCGGTTTGGGGTTGAAGGTTTTTATCTTTACCAAAGCTGATCTTTATTACGATTATCCCTCTTATCCCTATAAACCAATTGAAGAGAACGCGACTGCACCCTCGAAGGAAGAAATCGAGTTATACCAGAAGAACCAGCGAGATTCGAATCGGCAAAGAGATGCGGCTGAATCAATTGCCATGCTACTGGTCGGCGCGCCGCTTTATCTCTATCACTGGCGAGTGGTCCAGAAAGATAAGGAAAAAGCTGATGGTTAACCCAGAGGCCAAGCTTAATCCTAAACTTTTCTCTGGAGACGTAGAGCAGGTCCCTATTAGAAATGGCTACGGCGAAGGGTTACTTATCGCCGGCGAGCGCGATCCGAATGTGGTCGTGCTTTGCGCTGATTTAACCGAATCAACCCGTTCCGAGGCCTTTGCTAAAAAATTCCCCGAAAGATTTTTTGAGATCGGGGTAGCGGAGCAAAACATGGCCACCATCGCCGCCGGCCTCGGCATTTCAGGCAAGATTCCTTTTATTTCTTCTTACGCCACTTTTTCGCCTGGCCGGAATTGGGAGCAAATTCGAACCACTATTTCCTATAACGATTCGAATGTGAAAATCGCCGGGCATCACGCCGGGATTTCGGTTGGACCTGACGGCGCCACTCATCAAGCGGTTGAGGATATTGCGACCATGCGAGTGATGGCCAATATGAAGGTTTTTGTGCCTTCTGATGCGATTGAGGCCAAGAAGGCGACCGTAGCCGCAGCCCAAATTTGGGGTCCGGTTTATCTCCGGTTTGCTCGAGAAAAGACCGCGGTTATCACAACCGAAGAGACGCCATTCACGCCCGGCAAAGCCGAAGTTTTTTGGATTCCTTCGACAGGCTCAGGACAAGCGAAAAAGCCTCAAGTGGTGATTATCGCCTCTGGTCCGCTCTTGTATAACGCTCTCTTAGCCGCTCGAGATTTGGAAAAAGAGGGGATTGAGACAATGGTTCTAAATAACCACACGGTAAAACCAATAGATGAGAAAAAAATAATTGAAGTAGCTAAAAAGTGCGGTGCGGTGGTTACGGTTGAAGAACATCAGGTAATGGGCGGCATGGGCAGCGCCGTAGCTGAAGTACTGGCAAAACACCACCCGGTTCCTCAAGAATTTATCGGGATGCAGGATGTTTTCGGTGAATCCGGCCCGCCCAAAGACCTAATCGAGAAATACGGCATGGGGGTAAAGGATATTAAAAGAGCGGTAGCGAAAGCGATTAAGCGGAAATGAGTCAATACGACTTGGTGGCGATTGGCGATACGGTAACCGATGCCTTTATTAAATTAGAAGACGCGGCCGCCCATATTGATATTAATCGAGGCAATCGGGAGATCTGCATGCGCTTTGCTGATAAGATTCCCTACGAAGATGTCTATATTGTTCCGGGGGTGGGGAACAGCGCGAACGCCGCTGTCGCCGCTTCTCGCCTAGGGCTAAAAAGCGCTATTGTTTCCAACTTGGGCGATGACTATTTCGGCAAAGAGTGTTTACAAGTGCTCCAGGCTGAAAAAGTAGGGATCGAATATATCAAAATTCATCAGGGATTAAAAACTAATTATCATTACGTTCTTTGGTACGAGGACGACCGGACAATTTTGATTAAGCACGAGGAGTATCGCTACGAGTTGCCCGACATTGATGAGCCGAGCTGGATTTATCTTTCTTCGCTTGGCGGCAACTCTGCCTCCTGGCACAAAGAACTAGAAGACTACTTTTTAAAGCACCCAAATATCAAACTAGCCTTTCAGCCCGGCACTTTTCAAATCAGTCTTGGCAAAGAAGCGCTTCGGGGGATCTATAAGCGTTCGGCCGTAGTGTTAGTTAATAAAGAAGAAGCCCAAAGGATTCTGGGCACTGATGAGGGCGAGCCAAAGAAACTTTTGGAAATGATGCACGGCTTAGGTCCCGAGGTTGTTGTTATCACTGACGGCGTAAAAGGGGCTTATGCTTCTGGCGGCGGCGAGGGAGCTTGGTACATGCCGCCTTATCCTGATCCTAAGCCGCCGCTTGAGCGGACCGGCGCCGGCGATGCCTTCTCTTCAACTTTTGTCTCTTATTTAGCTCAGGGTAAAAGTCTCTCCGAGGCTTTAATGAGGGCGCCGATTAACTCAATGTCTGTTGTTCAATATGTAGGAGCGCGGGAAGGGTTGTTGACGACCGCCAAACTCGAGGACTACCTGAAGGCCGCCCCGCCAGAATACAAACCCCAGCTTATTTAAAAAGTGAAGAGCTTGAAGGAATTAATTATCGAAGCGGGAAAGTCAAAGACAGCAATCGGTCATTTTAATTTTTCCGATCTTGTTATTTTTTGGGCAATCTTTAGGGCGGCCCAAAAACTTAATCTTCCGGTAATCGTTGGCCTTTCGGAAGGCGAGCGGGAATTTGTTGGCGTAAGACAGGCCGCCGCTTTAATTAAAAGCGTACGGGAGGAATATGACTGGCCAATCTTTTTAAATGCCGACCATACTTATTCTCTCCCTAAACTAAAAGAAGTAGTGAAGGCTGGTTATGATTCGGTCATTTTTGACGTTGCCGATTTACCGCTCGAGGAAAATATCCGAAAAACCAAAGAGGTAGTCGAATATGTTAAATCAATTAACCCCGATATTTTAGTTGAGGGAGAATTGGGCTATATCGGGAGATCATCCCAATTACTCGAGGCGATTCCCGAAGGCGCGGCCGTAACGCCGGAGATGATGACTGACCCCGAAGAGGCAGCTCAATTCGTTAAAGAAACCGGAATCGATCTTCTGGCTCCAGCGGTGGGCAATATCCACGGTTTGCTTAAAGACGCTGACAATCCGGCGTTAGACATTGAAAGGATTAGGGCTCTTAGAGAGGCCATTCGACAGGTTCAGGGTAAACAGGTTCCCCTCGTGCTTCACGGCGGTTCGGGCCTGAAAAATGAAGATTTTTTGAAGGCGATCGAGGCTGGGGTAAGTATTATTCATATCAACACCGAAATTCGCCTGATTTGGAAAGAAGAACTTCGGAAAAGCCTCGAGAAAAATATGGCCGAAGCTGCTCCTTATAAATTATTGAAGCCGGTCGAAGAGAGCGTTCACAAGTTAGTCAGCGAGCGGTTGAAATTGTTTAGCCGTTTGCTGTAACCTTTTAAGGCTAGAGCTAGTCTTAATTAGGGAAGATGCTTGAGTTAAAAGCGGAAAAAAGAAATATTTTGGGGCGGAAAGTCAAGCAGTTAAGAAAAAATGGACTTGTCCCGGCCGAACTTTATGGTCATGGTTTCGAAAACGTTCATTTGAGCCTACCGGACAAAGATTTTCTCAAGGTTTACGAAGAAGCAGGCGAGCACGCTATTATAAATATAGTCTTCGAGGGGGATTCGCGGGCGGTTTTAATTCATGACGTCGTTTTCCAGCCGATGACAAACGAAGTTCTCTCGGTTGATCTCTACCAAGTGCGAATGGATGAGAAAGTAAAGGCGGCGGTACCCCTGGAGTTTGAGAATGAATCGCCGGTAGTTAAAGAAAAACAGGCGATCCTCGTCAAGAATATGGACGAAATTGAAGTTGAGGCTTTGCCGGCTGATTTGCCGGACCTGATTAAAGTTGATCTTTCGCGTCTCATCGAGATCGACGAGAGGATTTACGTCAAGGACTTGCCCAAAAGCAGTAAATTCGATTTTGCGGCCGATCCGGAAACGGTTATTGTAAGCGCCGTAGCGCCGGAGGAGGAAAAGATTGAGGAAGAGATTACGCCGGAGGAAGTTATAGTTGAGGGAGAGGAAAAAGTCGGCGCAGAAGGTGGGGCCAAAACCGAAGCCGCCC
>DATDUH010000026.1:0-7979 GCA_036517755.1 Minisyncoccota bacterium
AGGACTTGAAGATCGAATTCGCTCGCTCTAGCGGGCCGGGCGGCCAGAATGTCAATAAAGTGGAAACCGCGGTAAGGCTGGTCCACCTACCCACCGGGCTTTCAGCCTCTTCCCAAGTCGAGCGCTCCCAGGCGCGAAACCGAGAGCGGGCCCTGAAACTCTTAAAGAGCAGACTCGTTAAATTAATGGAGGAAAAACAGACTAAAGAGTTGGCTGATTTGAAGACTAAAGTCAAACCAGAGTGGGGGAATCAAATCCGTTCCTATGTCCTCCATCCCTATAAGATGGTTAAAGACCACCGAACCGGCGTTGAAACAAGCAATGTGGATGGAGTTTTGAACGGAGAGCTTGATAAATTTATTGAAGCTGAGGTAAGATTAACAGGCGCTAGATAAAAATTTGATGATTTCTTTCCAGAACGTTTCCAAGATTTACTCAAACAGCGAGAGCCATACGGCTTTGAACGAAGTTGACTTTAAAATAGTGCCTCGGGAGTTCGTCTCCGTCGTGGGTCGTTCCGGGGCCGGCAAATCAACCATTATTAAGCTCCTAATCGGCGAAGAAAAACCCACTAAGGGTCGAGTTATTTTCGGCCACTATGATATTAGTCAGTTGAAACCGAAGGAATTGCCAAAGATGAGACGCCATATCGGCGTCGTTTTTCAGGAGTTCCGTCTTTTGCCGACAAAGACCGCTTATGAGAACGTCGCCTTTGCCCTCGAGGTAGCTGGCAGGCCCGAAAGAGAAATAGACGATCTCGTTAGGGAAACACTCGACCTTGTCGGTTTAATCGATAAGGCCGAGAACTTTATCCACGAACTTTCTGGCGGCGAAAAGCAAAGGGTGGCCATTGCCCGAGCTATGGTTAACCGACCGGATGTGGTGATGGCTGACGAGCCGACCGGTAACCTCGATCCCTTTAATGCTTTGGGGATTGTTAATCTTTTGGTTCAGATTAACGAATTGGGAACAACCGTCATTCTCGCTACTCATAACAAAGACATCGTTAATCAGTTAGGTCGGAGGGTTATCTCGCTTGAAAACGGACGGATTATTAGAGATGAAGAAAAAGGAAGGTACAGCTTGAGCTAAAGATGGTGACAACGATTTTTCGATTATTTAAATACGGTGCTCAAACCTTTTGGCGGCAGCGGCTGTTGTCGATTGCGACGATGGTGGTGATACTGCTCGCTCTCCTCGTCTTCGAAGCTTTGATTATTTTTGGCGTAGTGGCGAAAACCGCTCTCGGCGCCATTCAGGACAAAATCGATATTAGTATTTATTTTAAAGTTGAGACTCCGGAAGATGAAATTTTGGCGACCAAGCGATCGCTTGAGAATCTGGAAGAGGTAAAGTTGGTGGAGTATGTTTCTCGAGATGAAGCATTGACCAGATTCCGCGAACGGCACAAGGATGACGAAACTATTACCACCGCCCTGGGAGAGCTTGAGGAAAATCCCTTATCAGCTTCCTTAAATATCAAGGCCCAAAACCCGGATGATTACGCTACGATTGCGGCCTATTTAAACAACAATGTGCCGACCGAGAGAGTTGAGAACATCACCTATAACCAAAACCAGGTGGTCATTGATCGTCTGGCTTCGATTATTAGAGTCAGCCGCCAGCTCGGCATTTTAAGCGCCCTCTTTTTAACCGTGGTGGCGATTCTAGTGGCTTTCAACACCATTCTTTTAGGCATTTATTCTAATAGGGAAGAGATCTCGATTATGCGGCTCGTCGGTGCTTCGAACCTCTATGTTCGGGGGCCGTTCGTGGTGATGGGCGTTATTTACGGCCTGATTACCGCCGTCTTAAGCATTTTGATTACGGCGCCGATTGTTTATCTCTCCTCGCCTTATGTCAGATTATTCATTCCGGAAATGAATCTGGCTGATTACTTCAGCTCTCATATTGGTTTACTGCTCTTATACCAAATTATTTTCGGCGTCGGGATTGGTGTTGTCTCAAGCTTCATCGCCATCCGAAGATACCTCAGCATCTAAGGAGAGGTTGCCTAGCGTAACTCTAGGAACGAGTCTCTGGAAGGATATGGTAAAATAGTAATCAGCCCAGATGCCTTTTAGATTTAGACCTCCCAGAATTAAAGCTTCCAGGATTAGATTGGGGTTGAGGCGAAAGGGGCCTCGAAAACCGGAGATCGTTATTGGCATTCCCTCCTATAATGAAGCGGAGAATATCGGTACTTTAACCCAAATTCTTGACCAAGGGCTTATTAAATACTTCCCCGATAAATCAGCCGTTATTGTCAACGTCGATAATAACTCACCGGATAATACCAAAAAGGCATTTCTTGAAACAAAAACAAAAACTCCCAAGCACTATATCAGCACTCCTCCTGGAGTAGGAGGCAAGGGACGCAATATTCGCAATCTCCTTGAATACTTTTTAAATACCGAATCAGCCGTGGCCTTAATGACTATCGATGCCGATATTACGGCCGCTGATCCTAAGTGGGTAAAAAATCTTTTAACACCCATTTTTAAGGGGTTTGACCACTGTTTGCCGGTTTACCGTCGGAGCGAGGATGACGGCTCAATTACAAACCACCTTGCCTATCCGATCGTGAGGGGTATTCTGGGAGTGGAAATCCGTCAGCCCATTAGCGGCCAGACAGCTCTTTCACGTAAGGCGGCAGACCGGATTTACAACCGCCCCTGGCCTAACGGTGCCTACGGTTTCGGCATCGACGCCCTAATGACCTTAAGCAGCGTTTTCGGCGAATTAAAAATTTGTCAGTCATATCTTGGAATAATTCATCATCAACCAGTTAAACTGCAGCGCCCCGATATGTTTAACGAGGTGGCAGCCACTCTTTTGGGCCTGCTCAATGCCCAAAAACACCTTTGGCACTGGTCGACGCCGATGCGGGTTCGGCGGCCGCCGGTTTTCTTTGAGGCGAATCTGACAGCCGAAGCTCCAAAAATGGTGGTGGAATACCGCGCCTTAAAAGAAATTGCCTTCGAGGAATTCAATAAATATAAAAAAGATATTGGGCAAATAGTTGAGAAAAATGTTTTTGACTATTTAGTTGATGCTTTCAGGCCTGGGGGCGATTTCAGCTTGGATGCCAAGCGTTGGGCGGCGGTTCTGATCTGCTTTATTAAAAGCTCCCAGATTTCTCACCAAAAGAGAGCTAAGTTTTTACGCCCCCTCTATCTCGTTCGACTTCTCACTTTTTATAAGGAATCGCTTGATAAACCAAGAGAAAAAATAGAAGAGGCAATTCTCGATCAGGCCACCCTTATTTTTAAGGAGAGAAAGAAATTCGTCGAAAAGAATCATTTAGTCGAAGTTTAAAAAAGGTCGATTTGAGATCAGCTTCAATGAAAAAAGAGAACGTTCTTATTCTTTCCGCCCTGCTTATCATCGCTTTGGGGATGGCTTGGTATCTTTGGTTTGGCGGGAAGGAGGTGGTTAATGCCGATAGGGTTAGCGTCGTTGATCAACCGGCGCGAGACCGGGTGGTAGTCGAAAATATCGTCCTTAAGGAACCGGGCTATGTGGTGATCTATGGCGATGCCGGCGGCATGCCTGGTGAGATGCTCGGCAACGGCGAGCTCATAGTCGGTCGGCATAAAAACGTAGTTGTTTTTCTTAACCGCGAGGTTAAGCAGGGCGAGACGCTTTACGTGATTCTCCACCGCGACGATGGCGATGGCGGATTCGAGTTCCCTGGTGCCGATGGGCCGGTAACCGATGAGACCAGTCGAATTATCCTTGACTCCTTCGTTGTTCTGGAGAGCTAAAAGGTCGAAAATTAAGAATTCTTAACAATGCTTAATAAAAAAGCCTTTGGCACTGCGGTCGCTACTTTCAATGCCATTTTCTGGCTAATTACCATGTTTTTCTCCCTCGTCACCGGTGTCGGCGAGATAACCCTAACCACTATTGGTTCATTCTTCCCGTTTTTCAGTTATTCTTGGCTGGGGCTGCTGACGATTGTGGTCGAGCACATCATTTTAGGCTTTATCGGCGGCTGGGCTTTCGCCTGGTTCTACAATAGATTTAGCAAATCAGCTTAATTATTACTGTTTCCGTGGCGGAGCTTATCGGTGAGCTTAAACGCATTATTAAAGGTGAAGTTTCGGACGCCCCAGAGGTTCTCGCTAAGTACAGCGAAGATGCCAGTCTTTTTAGGGTAAGACCCCAGGCTGTTGTTTATCCCCGGGATTCAGCCGATTTAAATGCCCTGATTAATCAGGGGCTTGCTTTAGCTCCTCGGGGCGGGGGGAGTGATATGACCGGCGGTCCTTTAACCGAATCAGTCGTCGTCGATCTTACCAAGCATTTCAACCGCATCGGCGAGATTAAAGGGAATCGAATTACGGTTGAACCAGGGTTTTTTTACCGGGATTTTGAGAAAGAAACCTTGAAACATAATTTGCTCCTTCCTTCTTTTCCAGCTTCGCGCGAGCTTTGCACTTTAGGCGGGATGGTGGCGAACAACGCCGCCGGTGAGAAAACCTTAACTTACGGTAAAACTAATCGTTATGTTAAGTCGCTTAAAGTGGTTCTTCGCGACGGTAACGAATATCAATTTAGGCCCCTTAATCAGGTAGAGTTAGCCGAAAAGTTCAAACTTAAGAATCTCGAAGGAGAAATTTATCGCCAGGTTTATAAGCTAATTAGCGATAACTATGAGGAAATTCAAAAAGCTCGGCCAAAAGTTTCGAAGAACTCGGCTGGCTACGCCCTTTGGGATGTCTGGGATAAAAAGACTTTTGATCTAACTCAGCTTTTTACTGGCTCCCAAGGCACATTAGGCATCATCACCGAAATTGAATTTGAACTTGTGAGACCCAAACCTCGCTCAAAAATGCTTGTTATTTTCCTCCGTAACACCCGGTCACTCGCCGAAATTATCAACCGGGTGCTTCAAGAGAAACCGGAAACTTTCGAATCTTATGATGATCACACTTTAGCTCTTGCCCTAAAGTTTCTACCCCAATTTATCAAGTTGCTTAAGGGTAATGCCCTTTCGATCGGCTGGAAGTTTTTGCCGGAATTTAAAATGATTTTGACCGGCGGAATGCCGAAACTGGTTTTAACTGCCGAATTCACCGGCGACGACTTAGCCGAAATTGAGACAAGAGTTAGGAAAGCGAGAGCGGCTCTCGAGCCCTTCGGAGTGAAAACGCGGATTACTAAATCCGCTAAAGAAGTGGAAAAATATCATTTGATTAGGCGGGAAAGCTTCAATTTGCTCCGTCATCGGCTTAGGGGAAGACAGACCGCGCCATTTATTGACGATATCATTGTTCGGCCTGAGAAGCTGCCTGAATTTTTACCCGAGCTCGAAAAGATACTCGGTGGGCACGGCAACCTTATTTATAGCATGGTCGGACATATTGGCGATGGTAATTTTCACATTATCCCCTTAATGGATTTGGCAGATCCAAAAACCAGAGAAATCATCCCGCGCTTGATGGACGAGGTTTATCGGTTGGTTCTTCAATTTGAGGGGTCGCTTACGGCCGAACACAACGACGGCCTACTTCGGGGACCATATTTGAAAGAGATGTATGGCGAAAAAGTTTATCGATTGTTTGAAGAAATTAAGCATATTTTTGATCCGGCGAATATCTTCAATCCTGGCAAGAAGGTGGGGGGAAGTCTTGAATACGCCCTCGACCACCTAAAGAGAGGATGAAGGCTCTTAAAATTAAAGTCTTTGGCCGGGTTCAGGGGGTTATTTTCAGGCATTCGTCGAAGAAGAAGGCCGAAGAATTAGGTATCAGGGGTTTTGTGAGAAATGAGCCTGACGGCACACTTTATCTTGAGGTCGAAGGAGAGGCTAAGCCATTAGGCGAATTTATCGAGTGGTGCCGAAAGGGACCAGTCCTAGCCGAAGTAACCAGGGCGGAGATTAAAGAGACAGAGCCCAAAGGTTTCAGAAATTTTGAGATATTATAGTATAGTTCTTATGAAATATGAAAATAGTAAGTACGGCTTTCGAGCCGAATCAGCTTATCCCAGCTAAATATACTTGCGACGGTGAGAATATTAATCCGCTCCTCCAGTGGAGCGATGCGCCGGAAGGGACCGAAAGCTTAGTTTTAATTATGGATGATCCTGATGTGCCTAAATCGATTAGATCTGACGGCATTTGGGATCATTGGTTGGTTTGGAATATACCGCCAGAGACGACGGAGATCGGGAAGGGAGAAGAACCGATGGGGACTGTGGGTAAAAACACGAGCGGTAATTTTGGTTATCAAGGACCTTGCCCGCCTGACCGAGAGCACCGCTATTTCTTTAAACTTTATGCTTTGGACCAGACGCTCGACTTGCCACGCGAGACTACTACTAAAAAAGATTTAGAAGCGGCGATGAACGGCCACATTTTGGCCCAAGCCGAGTTAATGGGTCGCTACGAGCGCTAAGAGCGCGAAAGATGAGTTTTAACTAATTCCAGGAGTTCTCGGACGTGAGCTTCCTTGTCTTCCTCCATCTTTTTCCAAAATCGGTCGCATTCCTCGCAGCCAGCCGCGTCGGTTAAATAATGGTTTTTAACCCGCCAAAGACTCTTGTGTTCCTGGGTTAACTGGAGCAGAAGATTATAGATATGGTTACTAAGCACGGAGATGGAACTTATTATTAGCCTTTCGACCTTTCTTATATAATATCTTCTAATTCTTCTCGACGTCTGATTAGTTTGGTTCGGCTTCCTTCTATTAAAACCTCGGCTGGGCGGGGCCGGAGGTCATAATTTGAGCTCATCGAAAAGCCGTAAGCGCCAGCGTTTAAAATGGCCAAGATTTCGCCTTGTCTAGGGATGGTGAGGAGTCTGTCTTTGGCAAAGAAATCAGCTGATTCACAAATATTACCAACCACCGAGACTTTCACCTTTTTCCCTTTGATGCGGCTCGCGTTTACTACCTCGTGGTAACTGCCGTACATTGCCGGCCGGATTAAATGGTTAAAACCCGAATCAGTACCGACAAAAGTTTTGGTTGGGTTTTTCTTAATCTCAGTAACTTGGACAAGCAGGGTGCCGGCTTCGGCTACTAAGTATCTGCCTGGTTCAAAAATTATAGTTAGATTGCGGCCGTAATCTTTCGAAAATCCCCTTAATGTTTTAACGATTAAGGGGCCGAGATGTTTCAAGTCGAGTGATTTTTCATTCGGCCGGTAGGGGATGCCAAAACCGCCGCCGAAATCAATAAATTCTAAATCGGGAAAGCGATAGGCAGTTTTAAGCAGTGCCCTCATCGCTTTGAGGAATGTTTCTTCGCCTAGAATGCCCGAGCCAATATGTTGTTGGATCCCATTAATGGAAAGTTTATATTTTCTAGCCAACGCTTGGACCTCGTTAATTTGGCGTATATCAACACCGAATTTACTTTCTGGCCCACCGGTAATCACATGATTATGATTGCCGGCGCCGATACCCTGGTTAAGTCTTAAGGATATTGAAGAGCCGGGCTTAATTTCGCCCCATAACTTTATTTGGCTAAGCGAATCTAGATTTACTCTAATTCCTTTTTCGATCAGGGACTTGAGCTCGTCTTTGGTAATGTTGCTGCAGGTATAGATTATTTGGTTTGGCTTGAAGCCGGCTTTAAGAGAGACTAAAACTTCGCCCAGGCTTACGGTTTCAGCGCCGGCGCCAAGTTTCTTAATTAGTTTTAAAAGATAGAGATTACTATTGGCTTTGACGGCGTAGTGAACTTTGAGGCTGGAATATTTAATATTCTCAACTAGGTTTGAATAGCGGCTTTTAATTGTATCCGCTTCGTAGACATAAAGAGGGGTGCCGTATTTTTTGACCAGAGATTCGGCCCTGTATCTTCCCAGCCAGACCTTATTGTTTTTTACTACCACTATTGAATTTTAGTCAATAATCAGGCTTTTCGTCTTGGGGAAAACAAAAAAACCCGAAGGTCTTTAGGGGCCAGGGGGTTCTGGGGGGAACCCCCTGGCGACTGGCCGCGCAGGCTGCGTGGATGAGGGACGGA
>DATDUH010000027.1:0-23214 GCA_036517755.1 Minisyncoccota bacterium
ATAATTTTTATCTTCAAGAGGGTGATTCAGGACGGATGATTATCGAAGACAGGGGTCGGCTTAAATTTAATGACGAGGTGCTCGTCGGTGACGAGGTAGTGGCTTTTCGCGATAATCTCCCTGTTACTTATGAAACGGAAATAAAGAATTACTATCTAACTGACCTGGGAAAACCCGAAGCTCGACCGCTCAATTTAAACGATCTTTTTACCGAGCTGAAAACGACCCAGCTTAATCTTCCGGGTGAGGTGTTGATCATCAAGGTCTATCCCTACCCATATTCAAGCCGTCGCTTCATTATCCTCACTGCCCACGCCCTTTATACGCTTGATACGGAGCGACTGGTCGTAGAGCAGATTAGTCCCGAAGCCAGCGATTTCGTGGTGGCTGGCAATGACGTTGTTTGGCTCGGGCCCAGGGGCATTTCTAAATACAACCTCGTTTTTAGAAATCATTCAGGGCTCGGAGATTTAAGTCAAATCGGGATTACTAGGGTTAACGAGATCGCCGAAATCGGGGTTCCCAATTCAGGCGATGCGATTAGCATTTTAAAGAATGACGGCGAGCTTTGGTTATGGGAAGGAGGCAATTTTACCCGTCTTCATCAAGATGTAAAACAAGCTATTTTTTCCCCTGATAGCCGCGGACTTCTTATCCAAGAAGCGGGGTCTCTGAAATTCTACGATCGGGATGAGAAGATATTAATTAGTCTAGATTTTGAACCAGAAGCCAAAATTAAAAAAACAATTTGGTACCGTAATAATGCTTATGTGATTTCGAGCGATTCCGAAGGAAGAATTGTTTTCCTTGAGATTAACGAGGTCGTTCCCCTAAATCAAGCTCTTATCGCTTCTGGGGTTTCAAACTTTGATTACAGCGAAGGGGAAGACGCGCTTTACTTTATCGATGACGAGGGGATCAAGCGTTTCAGTTTCAAATAGTGAGAATTTCTCCTCCCTTTTTGGTGACAAGAACGGTATGTTCGAAATGGGCGGAGAAGCTGTGGTCGAAGGTAGCAAAGCTGTCGTCAGCCAGCTGGACTATTTTGCCGCTACCCATGCTTGTCATTGGTTCGATCGCGAGTACCATTCCCTCTTCAAGAAGCAGGCCCTCACCCTTCCGGCCAGAGTTATAGACCGGCGGCTCTTCATGAAGTTCAAGCCCAACCCCGTGTCCGGTTAAGTCTTCAATCACCGAAAAGCCATTTCTCTTTACCGCCTCTTCAATAGCATAGCCGATATCGCCCAACCGATTCCCGGCTCGCGCTTCCTTAATTCCGGCCGAAAGCGCTTCTTTAGTTGTTTGAATAAGCTGGTTAGTCTTTTTGTCAACCTGGCCGATGGCTAAGGTGACGGCAGCATCGCTGATTCCGCCATCAAGATTAACCCCTAGATCCAGCTTCAGAATATCGCCCGACCTTAGTTCAATCGCTGAAGGTCGCCCATGGACCACCACCTCATTAAGCGAAGTGCAAAGGGTGTAGGGAAAGGGAAATTGAGCCCCGGCTGGCTGGTAGCCTAAGAAAGCGGGGCTGCCCCCCGCCTTTTCAATTAATTCTCTCGCTAGGCTATCTAAGTGTATAAGTTGGATGCCTGGTTTTGTCTTCTCAGTAAGACGTCTGATAACTCTCGCCAGAATTTTGGCTGATTTTCTGATTTTTCTAATCTCCTCCCTTGTTTTAATAAGCCCCCCCATCTTTAAATGTTTAGGTCTTTAAATATTTCATGATGGCTTCAAAAACTTGAACCGGCTTTTTCTGGCCATCGACTTCGATCACCTCCACCCCCTTCTTTTTTAACTCTTCAACTACTGGCTCGCTTCTTTCTTTATATTCTTCAAGTCTGATTTTAATAATCCGGGGATCATCAACATGGCGCTTGACGAGCTTACCGCCACAGCGCGGACAAACTTTCATTTTCTTGGGATTAATCGGGGCCAGGTGGCAGACCTGGCAAACCAATCTCTGCGAGTTCCTTTTTAAAGAAACTGAAGGGAGGACGTTTAGTCTAAAAATGAAAATATTTTCCTGGCCATAGAGTTTCGCGAGATACGGAACGAGGCCAACAATTTTTTTATCACCGAAGGTTTCAAAGCTTGTTCGAAGCGATCCCGCCAAAGCTACTCCGAAACCGAGGCTATTAATTTTTTTAATTTCCCGTTTGACGAGGTTGAGAAACCAGCGGGGATCAACGAGAAGCCCTCTTTTAAATTCCTCTTTTCGTTTCGATCCGAGACGGTTCTCGCTGAGGAGCCTCTCGAGATACCGCCCCGCGTCAAAATGGACGAGATCAAGAGCTTCGGCGACCAAATCGGCCTGGAGGCTTTTGCCCGATCCCGGCGGACCGAGAATGATGACGACAGGCCTTATGGGCCCCTTGGGATACATTAAACTAAACTTCGTATTCCCTGACCGTTAATTCGGCATCAATTTGCTTGGCGGTCTCAAGAGCGACCGAGACCACGATTAGGATTGAAGTTCCGCCGATGGTTAAAACCTGAGTTTTAGTTAGAAATTGGGTAAGAATCGGCAAAACCGCGATTAAACCCAAGAATAGTCCGCCGAAAAAAGTGATTCGGGTAACTATCTTTTTCAAATGGTCTCGAGTGGGTTTACCCGGTCTGATGCCCGGAACAAATCCCCCGCCGCGCTGGAGATTTTTCGAAACTTCTTCGGGGTTGAAAGTAACGTTGGTGTAGAAAAAGGTAAAAATAAACACCAGGAAAAAGTAGCTTAAGCCATAGATCAACTGGTTCGATAAAAATCGATTAGTCCAACCGCTTAGGGTCGTGCCGATCCCGGGCGAAAAGGCCGAGGCGATCTGGCCGAAAAACTGAGGTAAAAGCAAAAGCGAAAGGGCAAAAATAATGGGAATCACTCCGGCTTGACCCACTCGAAGAGGAAGATAAGTAGAAACTCCCCCATACATTTTATTTCCCCTCACTCTTTTGGCGTAAGAAACGGGCACCTTTCTTTCGCCCTCATGGATTAGGACAATACCGGCAATGACGATGATAGCGAGAGCGATAAAGGAAAGATAAGTAGGAAGCTGGCTTTGGTTGTAGGAAAGAACCGCATTCCTCATCATCAACGGAAAACCGCTCACGATTCCAGCAAAAATTAGGAAAGAGACGCCGTTACCCATTTTTTGTTCAGTAATCAGTTCGCCCAGCCAGACAAGAATCATCGAACCGGCCACAACAATTAGGACGTTGGCAATACTTTCGGCCATACCCAGCCGCGGCAGAACACCCTGAGAAGCTAAGAGCCTTAAAAACCCGTAGCCTTGAAAGGCAGCTAGGGGAACAGTCAGAAATCGGGAGTATCGATTGAATTTAGCCCTACCGATCGCTCCTTCTTCGTAATAAAGGACTTTGAGACGGGGTGAAATCATGGTTAGAAGCTGCATGATAATGATGGCCGTAATATAGGGGCCAAGACCCAGCATGGCGATCGAGAGATTGGAAAGGGTGCCGCCGGAAAAAACATTAAGCAAGCCCAGAATTTGATTACTGGCGAAGAATTGCTGCAAGGCCTCGGGATTAATGCCCGGAATAGGAATATTCGCCAGGATTCTAAAGCAAACAAGAATCAGGACGACAATAAGCAATCTTTTCCGGAGATCTTTGATTTTGACGAGCTGTAGGACTCTGGCGGGACTAAGCATTTATTTTTTTGTTTCCTTCCTTCGGCGTGCTTTTATATTACGCGCTCCTCTTAATTTTGGTAGACGTTGAATTAATTCTCTTGTTCCGGGTTTAATTCGATGGCCCGCTCTCGCCCGCTGACCTTTTACGCCGCGGCCGGAATAAGTGCCTCTTTTGCCGCCGCGGCCGATCCGTTTTCCTTTCTGACTTTTATGATTTGGTTGGAGTTGGTGAAGCTGCATGATGACTAGAGTTGTTTTAGGGCCTCGATGGTGGCTAGGGCGTTAGTGAGTTTGTTTTTGGTTCGGCCCATGATTTTAGCGGTTACGTCTTGAACGCCAGCCAATTTCAAAACAACTCTCGCTGCGCCGCCGGCCATCAGGCCATGACCAGGCTTTGCCGGCTTAATTAAAACTCGGGCAGCACTGAATTTCGCTTCTACTTGATGAGGGATGGTGTTATCCTTCATCTTCAAACTAATCAGGTTTTTCTTAGCCTGAGTTTTCGCTTTTTCAACCGCCTGCTGGACATCAGCCCCTTTAGCCACCCCCACCCCGACCCTACCCTTTTTGTCACCGATGACAACAGTAGCCCGGAAGCGGAACCTCTTGCCGCCGGCCGTCACCCTAGTCACTCGCCTCAGGTCAATGACCTGTTCTTCAAACTCTTCTTTCCGAACTAATTGGGGTCTTCTAAAATTCGATCTCTCGTTCATCTTAAAAATTTAAGCCGCCTTTTCGAGCTGCTTCGGCAGCGGCCTTCACCCGACCATGATACTTATAAAACCGACGATCGAAAACCGCCGATTTGATACCCGCCTCGATCGCCTTTTTCGCTAAAGCTTCGCCAACTAAAGCCGCCTTATCAGTCTTCTTTAATCCCTTGGTTATGGCCTCTTTAGACAGTCCGCTTGTAGAAACAGCCGCGAGGGTTCTGCCTTCGGTGTCGTCGATTAATTGAAGATAAAGATGATGACTACTGCGGAAGATGGCCAGTCGGGGTTTCGAAGCGGTGCCAAAAATTTTAGCCCTGGTCCGCTTTGTCCGCCTTTTTCTAATTTCTCTAATTTGAGTAGTCCTTCTCATTCTAATTCCCAGTAGCTAGCCGCCGGCGCCAACCGCCCTCTTGCCGGCCTTTCTTCTTATTACTTCGTCGCTATACCTAATCCCCTTACCCTTATAAGGCTCTGGCTTTCTCAGATTTCTGATTCTGGCGGCTGTTTCACCGACTAAGGCCTTATCGGGCCCCTCCACTTCAATTGAGTTTTTTTGAACCGCGATTTTTATTCCTTCGGGGATAGGGAACCTAACAAGATGGGAATAGCCTAGCTGGAGCACTAATTCTTCTCCTTCAACATTGGCCCGATAACCAACCCCCTCGATGATTAACCTCTTTTTAAAGCTCTCGGTGACGCCCTGGACGGCATTTTGAACCAAAGCCCTCATCGTTCCCCAGTTGCTTCGGGTTTGTTTGGTCGTATCTTCGGCTAAAAAATTAACCCGGCCGTCTTTTAATTCGATCTTAATTCCTTCGAGAAGAGGAATACCGAGGGTAGCGCTTGGGCCCTCGACTAGAACGGCGTCGTCTTTAATTTCCACTTTTACCCCCTCGGGAATGATTACCGGTTTTTTACCAATTTTGCTCATCTTACCAAATTTCAAATAAAAGCTGGCCGCCGACATGGAGCCGCCTTGCTTCCTCGCCTGTTAAAATCCCCTTCGGCGTGGTCAGGATATAGTGGCCATAGCCTTGGCGGGATTTACGAATATCTCTGGATCCTCGATAAAGCCGACGCGACGGTCGGCTCAAGAAGGCGACACCCGAAATAGCCGCTTGACCGTTTTCTTTATATTTCAATCTAACATCAATAATCCTTTTGACCCCTTTGCCTTTTCGGGTGACCGAATCAAGATAATTGTGCTTCTCGAGCGCCTCAAGAATTGCCAGGTCGAACTTCGAATAAGGCACTTTCACTCGTTCGGCGCCTCGGCTTAAACCATTTTTAATTCTCACTAAGGTATCCCAATACATTACCAAGAAGATTTTTTAACCCCAGGAATCCGACCTTGAGTGGCTAGTTCCCTGAAGCAGATTCGACAAAGGCCAAAATTCCTTTGATAGCCCCTTTTCCGGCCGCAGCGGAAACAACGCCGAACTAACCGGGTGCTGTATTTCGGTTCTTTCTTGCTTCTCGCAATAGTCGATTTTTTAGCCATGCTACTTGTAGTGAGTTTATCGAACTATTTTTCTTTCAACGGGACTCCGAGACTTTTATAGAGGATGTAACCCTCGTCGGCATTTCGGACTTTAGCGACAAGCGTCACTTCGAGCCCAAAATCAACGTGGGCTTCGTCAGTGTTAATCTCGGGAAAAACCGTATGCTCCCGAAAGCCTAAAGTTAGATTACCCTGCCTGTCAATCGCTTTGGGATTAATACCGCGAAAATCTCGAACCCGCGGTAAGACGATTTTAGTTAATCTTTCCAAAAAATCTCTCATCTTTTTCCCGCGTAAAGTAACCATTAAGCCGACAACATCGCCTTGGCGAATCTTAAAACCGGCGATTGACTTTTTGGCACCGCGAGGAGCCGGGCGCTGGCCGCTGATTAAGGCGAGCTCCTTCGCCATCTCGGGGAGAATCTTCTCCTCAAATTGGGTCTCGAGCCTCAATCGGCCGACACCAGTCGCGATTATGATTTTTTCTAGTTGGGAGCTTGGCATTTTCGACAATATCTTATTTTCCCCGAATCGGTTTTTCGATAACCGAGTCGAGTTGGCCTGTTACAGGAATGGCAAATCAACATTACATTTTCGACTCTCACCGGCCAAGGAACCGAGATAATCTCGCCGGTTTCACCCTGTTTTTTGGGCCGGACCGTTTTCTTTTTAAGATTCAGGCCCTCAACCACGACCATTGATCGAGCGGGCCCAGCCTCGCGTCGACCGCGAGTCCAGGCGGGCAGGGCTCGAACGATTTTCCCCGATTTGCCTCGATCCTTGCCTTTTATGATCTGAACTTTGTCTCCTTTTTTAAGATTCATTTCTTAAACTACTTCTTGGGCCAGGGAAACGATTTTATTATAGCCTTTTTCTTTTAATTCCCGGGGGATCGGACCAAAAACCCGGGTGGCCCTGGGCTCACCTTTGGCATCGAGGATGACCACAGCGTTCTCGTCAAACCGAATATAACTGCCATCCGGACGCCGAATCGGGAATTTGGTTCTCACAATTAAAGCTTTCACAATATCCTTCTTTTTGATCGGCTTTCTCGGCTCGGCTATTTGGACCGAGGCGACAATAATGTCGCCCAATCGGGCATAGCGTTTTCGACTCCCTCCTAAAACTCTAAAACAGCGGACCACCTTAGCGCCGGAATTATCGCCCACCTTTAAAATTGTCCTTTCTTGGATCATGTTTATAGTGAGCCTGTCGAACTACCTTCTACCTTTTTAGTTAATTCCACGACTCGCCATCTTTTTTCTTTGGAGATGGGTCTTGTTTCTTCAATAATCACTTCGTCGCCTAGCCCATATTCATTTTTTTCGTCATGAACCTTAAGTTTTTTGGTTCGCTTGCGGTATTTCAGATATTTAGGATGTTTTTTGGGCTTGGTGACTGAAACGATAACGGTTTTATCCATTTTCGTCGAAGTGACTATCCCAGCCAATCGTCGATGACTAACTTCTTTGTTTTCCATCTTGTAGTGAGGTTATCGAACTATTTCTTCTTTTGTTTTTTCTCTGGCGACGGTTAAGATTTTTGCGATTCTCTTCTTAATTTCTCTCAAAACCGCGGTTTCTTTAACCTTGCCGCTTTTAAGATCAAACTTTAAATTCCTTAATTTTTCCCGCGAATCAAAGAGTTCTTTCCCAAGTTCGGCAACGCTTTTTGATTGAAGTTTTTTAAATTCACTTTTTTTCATATTTTGACCACAATTCTTGTTTTAAACGGCATTTTATGAGCGGCCAACCTTAAAGCTCCCCTTGCTCTATCATCGGAAATACCGTCAATCTCATAAATAATTCGGCCGGGCCTGACCGGAAAAACGTAGTGACTAACGGTACCCTTGCCGCCGCCGAGGGTGGTCTCTGGCGGACGTTTCGTCACTGGTTTGTCCGGAAAAACCCTAATCCAAACCTTACCCTCTCTCTTAAGAGAGTGGGTGATGGCCCGGCGACCGGCTTCTATCTGATTCGAGGTAAGCCAAGCGGCTTGGGCGGCCTGAAGCCCATGACTGCCATAGCTAAGGGCAGTACCCCTTGTTTCAATCATTCTCTTCCGGGATCTCCCCTTCTGCCATTTTCGATGTTTTACTTTCTTGGGAGTTAACATCTTTAAAAAACTTCACCTTTATAAAGCCAGACCTTGATTCCCACTGCTCCATATTTAGTAAAAGCCGTAGCCTGACCGTAATCAATATTGGCCCTGATTGTGGTGAGGGGCAATTTACCCCTCTCCAAATGCTGCTTGCGAGCGATGTCGGCTCCATCTAATCTGCCGGCCACCATAATTTTAGCTCCCCCAATTTCGCGATTTTGCATTACCAAATCTAAGTATCGTTTCAGTACCCGGCGATAGCGCATTCTCCGCTCGAGGTCCCAGGCAATATTTTGGGCGACAACCGGAGCGGCCACCTCAGTTCGTTTCAGCTCTTCCACATTAATATTTAAAGCGCCGGAGGCGCCGGATTTAATCTCCTTTCTTAAGAGTTTTTCCAGTCTTTCAATTCCCTCGCCTCCTCGGCCGATCACGAGTCCTGGCCGGCTGGTTTTAATGAAAATTCGATATTGATCAGGAGTCCGCTCAATTTCAATACCGGCAATGCCCGCCTTACCGAATTTAGCCATAATAATCTCTCTGATTTTCTCGTCTTCCTCGAGCCATTTGGCAAAACCTTTCCCGTGTTGCGGCACCCAACGGGACTGCCAATTTTTATTCACTCCGAGACGATATGAAATTGGATTTATTTTCCTTCCCATCTTAGATTGTCTTTCTTCGACTAAAAACTTTTCTGACAAATCCCCGCTTAGCGCCTTTTTCTTTAGTAGACTCTTCCGGCTTTTTAGGCGCCGCTTTACGTCTAGGGGTATGACCTCTATCTGTTTTAATCTTTTTAGGCGTTTCGGGAATGATAAATCGAGTGCCGCCGCGCTCGGCTTCACCAAGCTCAACTGTGACATGGCTCCATTTTTTCCGAACAAGCGTTGCCCGACCCCTCGCTCCAGGAAGAGATCTTTTTAGGGTTGGCCCTTCGTCTACCTTGATTGAAGCGATAAATAGCTTTTCGGCGCCGAGATTTTTATTACGGGCATTGCTGCTGGCCGAACGAATCAGCTTTGAAAGCGAAGGCGCGCTCCTTGTATTCATTACCTCGAGCTGGGCCAAAGCTTCGTTAACAGCTAAGCCCCGGAGAGGACCGACGGTCTGACGCACCTTTCGAGGAGCGACTCTCAAGTTCCTTAATTTGGCTTTAGCTTTTATCTCGGTCATGGGGATCTATTAACTAGCTCTGGGCTTACCAGCCTCTAGGGCTCGCTGTATCTTACCGCCGTGTTTCGTAAATTTGCGAGTGGGAGAGAACTCGCCCAGGCGATGACCGACCATTTCTTCAGTCACAAGCACCGGCAAAAACTCCTTCCCGTTATGGACGCCGAAGGTAAAACCAACCATCGCCGGCGATATTTCTGAACTTCTTGACCAAGTTTTAATGACAGTTCTATCGCCCGACTTTAAGTTGGCTATCTTTTTTAAAAGCTTTGGGTCGACGTAGGGACCTTTTTTCGAACTCCTCGACATGTCTATTATTTTTTCTTTTTCTTAACGCGTCTCTTCACGATCATTTTATTAGACCACTTCTTCTTATTTCTGGTTCGGCGGCCGCCAGTGACATTGCCCCAAATATCTTTCGGTCGCTTAGTCCCCCGGCGCTGTCGACCCTCGCCGCCGCCGTAGGGATGATCAACCGGGTTCATGGCTGAGCCCCTGACGGTTGGTCGAATGCCCATTAATCTTTTTCGACCGGCTTTACCGATAACCACCAGATTGTGATCAGGATTGGAAACTTGTCCCAATGAAGCGAAGTTCCTCGAAATCACCCGCCTCACTTCGCCTGAAGGCATTTTCAGATGAGTGTAATTTCCCTCCTGAGCCAGTACCTGGGCTTCAGAACCGGCGCTTCTAATAATTGCGCCGCCCGTACCCGGACGCAGTTCGACATTATGAACCGCATAGCCTACCGGAATATTTACGAGCCTCAGGCGATTACCGGGTTGAAATGGGGCGCTCTCGGCCGCAATCACTTCGCTCCCGACGTCAATGTCTTTGGGCGCGAGGAGATAACGGCGCTCTCCATCTCGATATAAGACTCTCATAATAAAAGCGCTGCGGTTCGGATCGTATTCTACGGACTCAACCCGGCCCGGCACGCCAAATTTATCGAGTTGTTTGAAGTCGACCAATCGATATCGGCGCTTAACGCCACCGCCTTTATGCCTGGTTGTAATTCGTCCCCCGCTATTACGGCCCACTCGCCGCTTCAAGGTCACGAGAGCTCGTCTCATTGGTGAGGTACCGGTTAGGCCGCCGTAGTCAACGCTTGTCATTTTTCTCCGGGATGGAGTATATGGTTTATATCTTTTCATCTTACTTACTACTTGTAGTGAGCTTATCGAACTATTGAGGACCGATATTAATCGTCTCGTTTCCCCTTAAGGTAACGATGGCCTTCTTAAAGTTGGTTCCTTTATTCCTGATCCTTGTGATATTGACCTTGGTTACGTGAACCTTATAAATGTCTTCCACTAGATCCTTAATTTCTTTCTTATTAGCCCGGGCATCAACTGAAAAAACATACTTATGTTCGGCTCCTAGCTCGGTTGCCTTTTCGCTGATAATCGGTGTTTTAATAAAAAGTCTATTCATAGTGAGCTTGTCGAACTATTTGACGGCATGGTAGTGTTTATCTATTTCCGTGATCGCTTCTTTTTCAAGCAGGATATTTTTATAACGCAGGAGGTCATAGACATTAAGCGAACGGGGGTCAAGACTTTTAATCTTTGATAAATTACGACTAACCTGATAAATTCCTTTATTTCCAGAGTTGGGGACAAGAAGCACGCTCGGTTTGGGGCTAAAAAATTTATTAATAATCGAATTGAGATCTTTGGTTTTCGGTTCGACCGCTAATGAATCAATCACTTTTATTTCGCCTTCTTTAAATCGCTCGGAGAGAACGGCTAAAATCGCTCCTTGTTTCATTTTCTTATTAATCCTCAAGCTGAATTTTTTATCCTTACTCGGACCATGAGTGACGCCGCCTCCTTTCCAGATTGGTGAACGAATAGAGCCGTGCCTGGCCCGCCCGGTGTGTTTTTGAGCCCAGGGTTTCTTGCCGCCGCCCGAAACTTCGCCTCGGCCCTTAGTGTGAGCCAAGTTCCGTCTCTGATTAACCATCTGGGTCCGTAGTGCCTGGTGAACTAGATCGGGATTCCAGGAGCGACCAAAAATCCGATCGGGCAGCTCGATCTTCGCAACTACTTTCCCCTCCTTGTTATATAAATCAGTGGTCATAGATAAACTTTTAATTCCGCCCCGTTATATCCTGGCACGGCCCCTTTTAAAAGCAGAAGATTTCTTTTCCGGTCAAAATCTACCACCTCCAGGTTCTTCACGGTTACTGTTTCACCGCCCATTCGCCCAGGCATTTTCGTTCCTGGGAAAACCCGCTGGGGGCCAGTGGCTCCAATCGAACCTGGCGCTCGATGAGCGGATTTATGGCCATGGGAACTGGGAGCGCCGCGAAAACCATAACGTTTCACCACGCCCTGAAATCCGCGGCCTTTGGAGGTGCCGCTTACCTTTATCTTCTTGCCCAGCTCAAACTGAACCTCATCGGTCTCTCCTTTTTCCAAAGACAGTTTAACAAAAGTCACCGGGATGGCTTTATCGTCTCGGAAGATCTGTCCCATTTTTAACTTTTTGGCCTTGAGGTAACTCATGCCTAAAAAATTGCCCTTGCGGGCACCAAAAATATTAGCCGATAAATTCCTGGCTGTCAAAGTAAAGACAGCGGCCCTTAGGCCGCTGTCTTTACTTCCACGTCTACTCCAGCTGGTAAGTTTAGATCGTGCAGTGATTCGATGATTGTCGCCGTCGGTTTCAAAATGTCTATCAGGCGCTTATGAACCCTGAGCTCGAACTGCTCCCTCGAGTCTTTGTGGACAAAGGTTGAACGGTTAACGGTGTAGCGTTTGAATTCGGTTGGTAGCGGGATCGGTCCCACAATTTTAGCCTCATGCCGCCTTAGGACTTCAATAATTTGACGGCAGGAGTTATCAAGTAAGCGATGATCGTAGGATCTAATCCTCAGACGAACCTTCTCCTCAACCGTTTCTTTGGCCATTAAGCTTACTTCGAAACTTTGGTGACGACACCGGCGCCGACAGTCTTTCCTCCTTCGCGGATAGCAAACCGCTGTTTTTCCTCAAGGGCGATCGGGTTGATCAGCTTAACTTTAAAGTTAACGGTATCGCCCGGCATAGCCATTTCTGTTCCTTCAGGCAGGGTTACTTCACCGGTGACATCGGTCGTTCGAATGTAGAACTGGGGTTTGTAACCGGTGAAGACCGGCGTGTGCCGCCCGCCTTCTTCTTTGCTTAGAAGATATACCTCGGCTTCGAAATCAGTGTGAGGGTGAACCGACGAAGGAGCGGCAATAACCTGCCCCCGTTCGATGTCTTCCTTTTTAAGCCCCCGAAGCAGGATACCGATGTTGTCGCCGGCCATTCCTTCATCAAGGGTTTTGTTGAACATCTCAATGCCAGTGACCACGGTTTTGCTGTTTGGTTTGATGCCGACGAGCTCAATCTCTTCGTTTACTTTAACCTTGCCCCGCTCAACCCGGCCGGTGGCGACAGTCCCCCGACCCTCAATTGAGAAAACATCCTCAACCGGCATCAGAAAGGGCTTATCAACATCGCGCTCTGGTTCGGGAATATATTCATCAAGATACTTAAGCAGTTCGAGGATTGGCTTAGCCGCCTCATCGTCAGCCGAGGCAATGCCTAATGCCTTCAGGGCTGAACCCTTCACAATCGGCACCTCATCGCCAGGAAACTCATATTTCTTCAAGAGCTCTCTGACTTCAGCCTCAACCAGATCAACCAGTTCTTTATCGTCAACCATATCCACTTTATTCAAGAAGACGATAATGGCGGGGACGCCGACCTGTCTCGCTAAAAGGATGTGCTCCCGAGTTTGGGGCATTGGTCCATCAACCGCCGAAACCACGAGAATCGCCCCGTCCATTTGGGCGGCACCGGTAATCATATTCTTAATGTAGTCAGCGTGCCCCGGTGCGTCGATGTGGGCATAGTGGCGCTTCTCGGTCTGGTACTCCGAGTGATGAAGGGCAATAGTAATTCCCCTCGCCTTCTCTTCCGGCGCGTTATCGATCTGGTCAACCGACTCTTTCTTTTTAATTAATCCTTTAAGAAAAAGGACCTGAAGAATGGCAGCCGTTAAAGTCGTCTTACCGTGGTCAACGTGACCAATGGTGCCGACATTAATGTGCGGCTTTTCGCGAACAAATTTCTCTTTTTCGGCCATTGTTTATTGTGTTTAACTTCGACTTTCGACTTTTGAAGCTTTACAATTCTACCGACTGAACCCTTCCCTTGTCAATCCCGAACCCTTGAATTATTACTTTTTCCCCTCGATGATTAATTCCTCGACGCTCTTGGGCACGGTTTCGTAACGGAGGAATTCCATAATGAACGAGCCTCGACCTTGAGTCATTGATCTTAACTTAGTGGCGTAACCGAACATCTCGGCTAAGGGCACCCTGGCTTCGACCACTTTCACGTTTCCCCGGTCAGTCATTGATTCAACCGCCCCACGTTTCGAAGAAATATCACCAGTCACTTCACCAAAGAATTCAACCGGAGTGATAACCTGAATCCGCATAATTGGTTCAAGAATAATCGGCCCCGCTCGCCTGAAGCCTTCCTGGAAAGCCATCGAAGCGGCAATTTTGAAAGCGGCTTCCGAGGAATCAACATCGTGGAACGAACCATCATAAAGTTCAGCCTCAATATCAATCACCCGATAACCGGCAATCACCCCTTTTTCGAGCACCTCTTTAACCCCCTTTTCAACGGCCGGAATAAATTCATTGGGAATAGCTCCCCCTTTAATTGCGTTAACAAAAGCAAAGCCAGCACCGCGTTCTAGCGGTTTTAGTCTTAGCCAAACGTGGCCGTACTGACCTCGACCGCCGGATTGGCGAATATATTTACCTTCAGCTGCGGTCGAGGCTGTAATGGTTTCCCGGTAAGAAACTCTGGGCTGACCAACCGTTGCCTCAACCCCGAATTCTCGCTTCATCCGCTCGACGAGTACCTCGAGGTGGAGTTCGCCCATGCCCGAGATAATGGTCTCGCCAGTTTCGGGATCCGCTCCTACCCGGAAAGTCGGATCTTCCTCAGAGAGTTTCCGAAGGGCGGTACCCATCTTTTCCTGATCCACTTTAGTCTTAGGATTAATTTTCTGGTCAATCACCGGTTCTGGAAATTCAATCTTCTCCAAAATTACCGGATAGTCAGGATCAGTTAGAGTATCGCCGGTGGTGGTATCTTTCAGGCCCACTAAAGCCGCAATTTCGCCGGCGTATATCTCCTCCACCTCTTCCCTGTGGTTCGCATGCATCTTCAAAATCCGACCCGCTCTTTCTTTAGTGTTTTTAGTGGCGTTCAAAATATAATTACCGCGGGCGAGAGTCCCGGCATAAACCCTAAAGTAAGTGAGACTACCGACATAAGGATCGGTCGCTATTTTAAAAGCGAGGGCGGTGAACGGTTCGTCATCGCTTGGTCCTCGGCTTATTTCTTCACCCGACTTTGGTCGAGTCCCCTTAACTGGCGGTAAATCAGAGGGAGCCGGTAAATAATCAATCACGGCGTCTAAAATTAATTGAACTCCTTTGTTCTTGAGAGCTGAACCACAAAGAACCGGAACCAACCGCACTTCAAGCGAAGCTCTTCTCAATCCCGCTCTTAGTTCTTCAACGCTGATTTCTTCGCCGCCCAAATATTTATCAACTAGAGTTTCGTCGTGTTCAGCTATCTTCTCGACCAATTCATGACGTCGCCCCTCAGCTTCCTTAACTAAGTTTTCGGGAATCGGTATTTCCACTACTTTCTCGCCATGATCACCCTCGAATTTAAAAGCTTTAAGCTGGAGTAAATCGATTACCCCTTCGAAGCTAGACTCGATCCCGATAGGCAGTTGAATCGGAATAGCGTCGGGCGTCAACCTGTCTTTAATTGATTGAAGGCTTTTTTCAAAATTGGCTCCCAGCCGATCGAGCTTATTAATGAAACAAATTCGCGGTACCTTGTACTCGTCAGCATAATGCCAATTAGTTTCTGATTGGGGTTCTACTCCGGCTACGCCATCAAAAACTACCACCGCCCCATCAAGTACTCTTAAAGACCGCTTCACCTCAACCGTGAAATCAATGTGACCGGGAGTATCAATAATATTAATCCGGTGCTCATAGTTTTTGTCGCCGCCTCGATAAGTGGGAATCCAAAAGGTAGTAGTGGCCGCCGAGGTAATGGTAATCCCCCGCTCTCTTTCTTGCTCCATCCAGTCCATCACGGCCTCGCCCTCGTGAACTTCGCCGATTTTATGGGAGAGGCCGGTATAGAAAAGAACCCGCTCGGTCACCGTAGTTTTACCAGCATCAATGTGAGCGATAATCCCTATATCTCTAACTTTTTCAATTGGATAATTCCTCGGCATTCCTAAATTCGGATCAGTCTATCGGGCGAAGTGGGCAAAGGCTCGGTTAGCTTCGGCCATTCGATGGATGTTTTGTTTTTTCTTAATTGCCTCGCCCTCGTTTTTAGCGGCGGCCATCAATTCTTCGGCCAATTTCGCCGCCATCGGCTTTCCCTTCTTTGAACGGGCGGTTCCGATGATCCAGCGGCTGGCGAGGAAAAATCTTCGCGCCGATCTTACTTCAACTGGGATTTGATAATTAGCCCCGCCGATTCGCCGCGAAACCACTTCGAGCACCGGCATCACGTTTTCAAGGGCACGATCAAAAACTTTAAGCGGATCCTCCTTCATCTCGTTTTGAATAATATCCATCGCTCCATAAATTACCTTCTCGGCTACTGATTTTTTACCTCCCTGCATCAGATAATTAATGAAGCGACCCAAAGCGACGCTCTCGTGAATAGCGTCAGGTTTGTGGTCCTTTTTATAAACTCGTTTTCTTCTCATCGCTTTACCCTTTTAGCCCCGTATTTAGAGCGCTTTTGTTTTCTCCCCTCAACCCCAGCCGTATCAAGAATACCCCGGACGACGTGATAGCGGACGCCAGGCAAGTCTTTAACCCGGCCGCCCCTAACCAAAACCACGGCGTGCTCCTGAAGATTATGGCCAATACCAGGAATATAGGCCGTTACTTCCTGGCCGTTAGTCAGCCTTACCCGAGCCACCTTTCTCAGGGCTGAATTAGGTTTTCGGGGGGTGGTCGTAAAAACCTTAAGGCAGACGCCTCGCTTAAAGGGCGAAGGTGACTGGACCGGTTTGTTTTTAATTACATTAAAGTAGGACCGTAAAGCCGGCGCCTTGGCCTTCTTGGCCAACGCCTTTTTTCGGCCTCTTTTAACTAATTGGTTAACCGTCGGCATAACGCGGGCATTAATATAACAGACAGGAGCGAGAGAGTCAATTAGAATAAGGGGTTTTGTCGGGCCGCCGGGAATCGAACCCGGGCTATATGCACCCCATGCATACGTACTACCATTATACGACGGCCCGACTTCTAGCCCTCCGTAGTTTTAACGAAGGAGGGGCGGTTAACTTCTTAAGGCACTTAGTGCAAACTAAGCCCTTTTTACCCGAAGGCAAAGCAGCTTTCTGAAGGTTGGGATATTTTCTCTTTTTAACAGTCGGGTTATAGTGGCCACGGAGTTTTACTCTTCGACCGACCATCATCGTCCCCTTCCCGCAAATTTCACACTGTTTCATATTGACTTCCTGGCAGATATTAGAGGATTTAGGTTAAAATGTAAACAAGTTTTACTTGTATTGAGCTTGTCGAAATATGACCCCGGAAACCACTATTATTCTCCTTTTTCAGCTGGCTATTCTGCTTCTTTCGGTGATGCTCCACGAAATTGCTCACGGTCTAATGGCCTTGAAACTAGGCGATCAAACGGCTAAACTGGCCGGCCGCTTGACCCTGAACCCGGTTAAACACCTAGATCCCGTTGGTTCTTTTTTCGTGCCCTTACTTTTGTTTCTAACTAACTCGCCGGTCATTTTGGGTTGGGCCAAGCCCGTTCCCTATAATCCAAACCTTTTATTTAAAGATTATAAATACGGACCGCTGAAAGTAGCTTTGGCTGGACCGGCCACCAATCTCTTAATCGCCCTGGTTTTGGGACTTCTAATGAGATTCGGTGTTGGCTTTTTAAGCCCAGTAGCAGTTTCTTATTTAAGCTCGATCGTTATCCTGAATATCCTGCTTGCCATCTTCAACTTAATGCCGATTCCGCCCCTTGATGGCTCGAAGATTCTAACTACCTTTTTGCCACCGCGTTATCGCTTAGCCCTTGAGAGCGTCGGCTTTATCGGTATCTTCGTCGTCCTTATCTTCCTCTTCTTCTTTTTCAACTTCATTATTGATCTCTCCTATTCAATTTTTAATTTGATCGTCGGTCCAGGCGTATGAAGATTTTAGAAAAAGAGGATCCAGTCCTTTACCAGTGCGAGGAGTGCGGTTTTCGGTATAAAGAAAAGGAGCTGGCTCTAAAATGCGAGGCCTGGTGCCGGAAGCACCAAGGCTGTAACCTCGAGATTGTGCGTTACGCCGTCGAATCAGCCGCCCAAGACGAGAATGGCAAAATAAACTTATGAAATTTCGTACCGTTGTCTTCTATTCTCTTATAGGTCTCGTTGGGTCCTTGGCGCTCTTTCTCCTCTTTTATTGGAGCCTTAGGTTGAACTCGAACCTCACCCTGCTTGTGAGAAACACTATTGATAACCCCGTCTACTTTTGGTCTTATATTTTACTAACCCTAGCCACGATAGTTCTTTTCGGCGTCAATGTCGCGTTCGTAGTTCACCGCTGGCGGAAGTTCGGCTTTGCCCTCCGAAGCTTTAGCGAAGGAGGGGCCACCGGAGGGCTTAGCTCGGTCATCGGATTTTTTGCTTCAGCCTGTCCTATTTGTGGCTCAACTATTCTCGCTTTTCTCGGCGTTGCTGGCGGCTTAGCTGCTTTTCCCTTTAAGGGACTCGAGTTAAAAGCGCTTTCATTCGGCTTGATGGCCTTGCCAATTCTTTTTATCCGAAAAGACTTGAAAAAACTCAACTGCCTGCCCGCCGAAGCTTCAGCGAAGGCGGGCGGTGATGCCGCCTGCCCCATACCGAAAGATCACACTTTTAAAAAGAAGGATCTCCCCTATCTTATTCTTTTAACTTCCTTGGTTTTGTCGCTCGTCATAGTTAGCTGGGGCCTCCTCCGCACCGAACCAATCGTGTTTAACTTCTTGGTGGAGGAGTTCTCTAATCCGACTCGATCCGAGTTTTCTCGTCAAATTTTTAATATAGTTTTAGCCGACGCCTTACCTCGCAATACTCTTCAAGCCAGCTGTCTTGCCGGCATGCCGTAGTGGTTAGCCTGCCCTAGGTTTAAACCTAGGGCAGGAGGATGTTCGAGGTGTTATGCTATAGCATAACACCAGACCGCTATGACGCGTCATAGCGCCTATAGATAGTTTGCGTTTACGAGTTTCGGGCTAATTCTATGGATGTAGAGTTCAGAGATTATAAAGCAACGATGCTAATATACTAATTTTTACTAATAATACTAATTCGTATAATTCGCATTCATTCGTATATTGGCATCGCTTTGGCCGTACCCAAATAAAAAAAGTCCCGCTGCTTCACGAATTCCCGGCTTCTTTCAAGGTGGGTGGCCGCAGTTTCGGCCCACGGGCCGAAACAATTAGGCCTCCCCTAAACCACTACTTTGATCCGGAATCGTGGAGGCGGGACATACTTATTATATCAAAGTTTATTGAAAAAGTTGTGGATAAACTGCGAGTTTAAGTGGATGGTGTCAAGTGGGTTAAGCTGCCCAATTTGGGCTATTCAATAAGCTCCTCTTGACTAAACCAAACAGAAATTTCTTTCTCCGCCTCTTCCGGACTGCCGGAGGCGTGAAGTAAATTCTCGACCGCTCGACTCTCGACATCAGCTACTTCATAAGAATCAATAGTGAGATCTCCCCGCACGGTTCCCACATCAGAAGTGAGGGGTTCGGTGCTGCCAGTAATCTTTTTAACCACCCCGACCGCGTTGATCCCCTGCCAAACCATAACAACGAGCGGGCTTTGAGTCAGATATCGTTTTAAACTGCCGAGAACAATTTGAGCCACCTGAATCGGATCTTCCGAAGGGGGCGTTCTACCCTTATGACGATAAGATTCAATTGTTTTAGTGCCGGACTTTTTAAGCCAGTCAGGATCGGCCAAATAATGTTTTTCAATTAGCTCATCGCTCGCTCTAACCATTTTAAGGCCAACCAATTTCAAACCAGTTCGCTCATAGCGGCTCGTAATTTCACCAACCAATCCACGGCGAAAACCATCCGGCTTAATAAAAAGCACGCTCCTCTCTTCGTTATTTTTCATTCTTCCTCTTATCCTCAATCCTAATTTTTAATTCCTTTAGTTGTCTCTCCTCGATAGTCGATGGCGCTCCCATCATCAGATCCCGTCCGTCACCGGTTTTGGGAAAAGCCATTACCTCGCGGAGGTTGGGCTCGTTAAGTAGAGGAATAAGCATTCGATCAAAACCGATCGCAATCCCTCCATGGGGCGGTACGCCGTAGCCAAAAGCTTCAAGCATATGTTCGAACCTACTTCTCCCCTCTTCTTTAGGAATTCCCACTAGTTCAAAAACTTTTGCTTGAACTTCGGGATCGGTAATTCGGATACTGCCACCGGCAATCTCATAGCCGTCGAGAACCAGATCATGCTGCCAAGAGCGAACCTTAGCCGGATCAGAATCTAAAAGCGGGATGTCGCTCGCTCGAGGAGCGGTAAAAATATGATGATGGGGATCCCAACGCTTTTCCTCTTCATTCCACTCAAACATGGGCCAGTCAACAATAAAACAAAAAGCGAGCTCATTCGGATCCTCACGGTTCTCGCGAAGATCGGGTTTGTCAGTCTTATATTTCTCCATCGCTTCGTCATAAGGAATTCTCGGGAAAGGCACTTGAGTGATTCTTTTCTCAGGGAAAATAACCTTCACCAGTTCAAGGAACATTTCTTCAACTAGGGAAAGAATCTCTTCCTGACTCATAAAGGAAACTTCGATATCAATCTGAGTGGCTTCGCCATAAGCCCGGTCAGCCCGCGGATCCTCGTCCCGGAACACTCGGGCCAGCTGGAAATAACGTTCGAGCCCGGCCACCATTAAAAGTTGCTTGAACTGCTGAGGCGACTGGGGGAGAACATAAAACTTGCCCGGATGAAGTCTGGCTGGCATCACAAATTCCCGCGCTCCTTCTGGGGTACCCTTGGTGATATAGGGAGTTTCGATTTCAGTAAATCCGCGATCGCTCAAAAATTTTCGGACAAACTGGGCCGCTTGGTGACGAATAACTAAATTCCGCTTTAATCTCTGTCTTCTTAAATCAAGATAGCGATATTTAAGGCGGAGTTCCTCGTTTATTTCATAACCATCGGAGTCAAGAGGAAACGGCGGCGTCTCGGCCTTGGCCAGAATCTCTAGTTCGCTTACCGCAACCTCAAGATTGCCGGTTTTGAGATTCGGGTTTTTCATTTCCTCTGGCCGCTCGACCACCTTACCCCGAACTCGAATCACCCACTCTGGCCGGAGTTCATCCGCTTGCTTTCGCAGCTCTTCATCTTTGACCGAAAAAACTAATTGGACCAAACCCTCTTTATCTCGTAAATCAATAAAAATTAATTTGCCGTGATCACGCCGGCTATCCACCCAGCCAGCGAGCTCTACCTCTTCGCCGACTTTGTCGAGAATCTCCGTCGAATAAATGCGCATTAATGAAAGTATAACGCTACCTTAAATCCACGCCAACTAGACCATTGTTTGCCTCGAGGTGAACGGTGCCGTTTTGGTCAGTTCGATAGACGCGGCTACCGACTGAAGCCAAGCGGCTTAAAGCGGCCGAGGTCGGATGGCCGTAGGGATTGTTCTCGCCGACCTCGATTACGCTAATTCTAGGCGCAGTTTCGGCTAAGAAATTAAGCCCAGTGGCATAGCGTGAACCATGATGACCAACTTTTAGAATATCCGAATCAATGTCATATTGGCTAACAAGATAATTCTCCACTCCAAAACCAGCATCACCGGTAAAAAGAACCTTCGCCCCCTCGCTTTCAAGCTCGAGCACCAAAGAGCTGTTATTCAGTTCGCTTGACTGCTGAAGTTGTCTCGTCGGAGAAAGCACTTTAATTAAACTTTCTCGATAGCTGATTTTATCCTCGGCGCCAAGAGTAATAACCGGTATCTCTTCGGCCTGGATCAGGTCCCAAAAACCCTGCCAAGCCTCGCCTTCCCCTTCCCGGCCATTCCAAATAATGGCACCGACCTTGTAACGCTTGATCACATCATAAAGGCCAGCGTAATGATCAAGCTGGGGATGACTCAAGACCACTAAATCAATGTAGCGATCAGTCGGCCGGAGCACTCGGGCCAACTCAAAAAGCACTTCTTTGCCTGGTCCGCCGTCGATCAAGACTTTAACACCGCCAGGTAAAACCAAAAACTCGCTGTCTCCCTGGCCAACGTCGAGAAAATAGACGTCGAGCCCATCTTCTCCGCCGCCCACAGCGTAATACCAAACAAAAAGATTAAAGCCAATTAAGACTAAAAAACTTAATGATAAATATTTCATAACTTAAGAACAGCCCGGTGAGCCAACCGCTTATTAAAGATAGACTATCCGAAATAAGACCTAAAGCCGCAGTGATAAAACCGAAAAACATCGTGAGTGGAATCGCCTCAAGCACGAA
This sequence comes from Minisyncoccota bacterium, assembly GCA_036517755.1. Classification (GTDB taxonomy): domain Bacteria; phylum Patescibacteriota; class Minisyncoccia; order UBA6257; family Colwellbacteraceae; genus JACOXB01. Next base: position 21,725 of record DATDUH010000027.1, read on the forward strand.
AAGGTTGGCCGCAAGCGCCGTTCCAGAGATATAGCCAAAACTCGTAAGTAGAATCGGCGAGACAGCTAATTGAGCCGAAAGAGTCTGAAGGAAAGTAGTTCGCCAATTCAATCGCCCGTTCTTTTGGAAGAACCGAATCCAGTTTTTGAATCTCGGATAGAGATAAACAATGCCTATGGTGGCGGCAAAAGACAACTGAAATCCAAGATCAAATCTTAAAAGGCCTGGATTCAATAAAAGCATCGCGAGGGCGGTTAGGGCAATAGCGTTTCGGAAGCTATAAATCCGGCTCTGGTTTTGAGCCAGAAGCAAAATCAATCCCATTATGCCGGCCCGAACTGCTGAACTTTGGGCGCCAGTCATCAAAACAAAAGCCGGGATAGTCGCGACGCTGAAGTAAAAAGCTTTTCGCCGACCGATGATGCCCGCGAGAACCCCGGCCAAAGTAGTGCCGATAATTGCGATATTATAACCCGAAAGAGCCACGATATGAGTGGTGCCGCTTTTTTGGAGCGCCTCTTCGAATTCATTGGTAAATTCACTCCGCTCGCCGAAAAGAAGACCAGAAAGAAGAGCCGCTTTTTCTTGGGACAGAACCGAGTTGATGTTTGAAACTAATTTTTCTTTCAGTTTAAAAAGGGAGGATTTGATAAGGTTCCCCTGGTTTTGGTCAATAACCCTCACTTCGGGCTCGAAAACCAAATTAAGCGAACCGCTTGGCGATTTCTCGATTTTACCCCTAACCTCAAACGCTTCACCGTAGTTAATTCTCGGCAGTGGTTCAAGATAAAGTCTAACCTCGCCCCGATACGGATTTTCAAGCTTTAAATCCACCTCCTGACCAGTCAGAGTCTGTTTTGGCGCCCTAAAAACTACACCCCGAAAACTTGGTTCTTCGCCCGCGGGAAGAATTTCCTGATTAAGAACGCTGTAAAAATGGAAATAGAAAAAACCGAAAAAACTTATTAATGAAAAGATGAAAATGAACTTTAGCCTCAAACTCAAACCAGCCCAAGCCAAAAGAATCGCAAGAAGTATCGCGAGCCAAAAGTTAATCCCAAAACTCGCCGCCCCAATCCCTAGGATAAAAAACAGGGCCGAATAAAAAGCGAGGTTATAAAGCGGCATTAAAACTCTATCCCCTCTTTGGCTAATTTCCCTTTATTAAGAGGGTGCTTCACTTCTTTCATTTCAGTCACGAGATCAGCTCTATCAATAAATGGTTGAGGCGCGTCCCGGCCGGTGAAGATTACAATTTTTTCTGGCGGAATCTCTTCTAAGTAATCGAGTATCTCTTCTTCGCTAAGCAAGCCAAGCGAAACCGCCATGTTTATCTCATCAAGAATAAACATATCCCAGGAACCGTTGGTCAACTCTTTCTTAAAATAATCAAGAGCCCTTTCGGCCGCCTTTATATGTTCACTTTTTGGCAAATTGTCGTCCAGGATCCCCACAAAACCTAACCCCATTTTCTCCAGCCTAAATTCGCC
>DATDUH010000028.1:0-8303 GCA_036517755.1 Minisyncoccota bacterium
TAAATGACTCGGCTGAAAATAGATCGGCGCTTTGGGCCACTTTCTTTCTATCGAATGCCATTTTCTGGAATCGATTAACAGCCGCGATTAAGCTCTCTTCATTTTGTTCTCGGGAAAAGAGGCCATTAACTCCTTCCTCAATTATTTCGAGAGCGCCGCCAGCAGCGTAGGCGATAACTGGCGTGCCGCAGGCAATAGATTCAGCCGCGCTTAAACCGAAGTCTTCGAGTTGAGGGAAGACAACAGCCCGGGCGCCGTTGATTATTTTTCTTAACTCATCTTCGTCTTTAATCTCCGGAATCATTTCAATGTTGTCTGATTTAATCATTTTCTTGATCTCTTTTTGTTCGGGACCAGAGCCGACAATCTTCAGGGGTAATCCTAATTTATTAAAAGCGTTAATGGTCAGATCAAATCTCTTATAGTGGATCAACCTGCCGAAAGCGAGAAAATAAGAATTCTCCCTTTGACTAAGTTCCGGATAAAAAACTTGATTATCAACCGGCGGATAGATGACTTTAGCCTCGCGCCCATAAAATTTTTGGATTCTCGAGGCAGTATGATAAGAATTAGCTAGCAGTAGATCGGGTTTTTGGGCGGTTCTCTTGTCCCAGCGTTTTAACCAAGAAAAAATAGGAGAGGCTGCCTTAACGAGTGGCTTAGGGAAAAGAGTATCGAGATATAAATCCGGTTCCCAGGCGTAACGAAGGGGAGTGTGAATATAGGCAACGTGGAGAGCGCCGTTCGGATGGATCGCTTTGGCAAATCCAGCTGAATCAGAGAGTACTAAATCGTATTTTTCTTCAAGCTTGATTTTCTCAGCCGCTTTAGCAAAAAGAGGGATAAAAAGGCGGTGATTACGCCTGATAAAAGGCCGGTCGAGAAAGGTGGTTTTGATAGTTTTTTGCTCCAAGCGGTGGTTAAAAACACCGGGCTCGTAGAAAAGAGTGTAAATCGGCGCTTCGGGGAAAATATCAGCCAGCGCGAACAAAACCCTTTCTGCTCCGCCAAACTGGTTAAGATAATCGTGAACCAGAGCAACTTTCATATCAGTAGCCATGTTATAATTTTAGCGTGTCCTACCCTTTTTGGAAGAGAATAATCGACATTGGGGGTGCCTTGGTCGGCCTTTTAATTATTCTGCCGCTTACGCCTTTTATTGCTCTGGCTATAAAAATCGAAAGTCCTGGCGCGGTGATCGTGAAACTTAATCGGATAAGTCGTGGCAAAACAGTCAAAGTTTATAAATTTCGTTCAATGGTTAAGGGAGCCGAAAAAATGAAAACTAACCTTCTAATGTTTAACGAAAGAAATGACGGGCCGTTTTTTAAAATGAAAAACGATCCGCGGGTTACCCGGGTCGGTCGGATTCTACGGAGATTCAGGATCGATGAATTTCCCCAGTTGATTAATATTTTAAAAGGCGAGCTGGCCTTGGTCGGGCCGCGGCCCCACGAACCGGGGGAGGTGATCCATTACCCCGGCGAATATAAAAATCTGATTTTAGCGAGGGCCGGGGTAACCGGTCTTTCTCAAATAAGCGGCGCCTCGAGCCTTACAGCCGCAAAGGAGCTGGAATTTGACCAGTTTTATCTAAAAAATCTTTCTTTCGGACTTGATTTAAAGATCATCACTAAAACCCTAGCTATTTTATTTTTTGATCCAACCGCCGTATGAATCCGAAAAGAAATATTGATTTTGTTCTCCACGATGTTCGCCTGCCTCGCCGAGTCAAGGCGGGTCGTCTCCGGAAGGTTTTAGCTCAAAAAGAAAAGAAGCCCGGGGAGAAGAAGCCTCGCCAAACCTTAAGGCGGTTGGCTCCGGTGGGCTTGGCCCTCCTTGTTCTTGCCGGTTCAGCTGGGCTCGGCGTTTATCTTCGCGACTTTAGAGCTAGAGGCGATACCGAAACCGCCTCCACCAACGGCCTCTCGGGGATATTCGGCGATATCAGCAATTTGTTTAGGGCCATTGGCGGTCTGAGAAGTAATCTCTCCGACCTAAAATCTCGGGGATTGGGACTGGCTTTTAATGGCGGCGGCGAGGAGTTAATCGGAATTTTAAAATCACTTCAAAGTAATTTAGAAACACTGAATTCTTCGAGCGGCTTTTTAGGTAATTGGCTGACTCAATTCGCCGTACCTCAAAATAATGTTTTTGCCTCGAATCAAATCCCTACTGACCTCGGCGCTCTCGGTGAGGGCCTCGGCAGTTTAATCCGCTTTTTGGACACGCCGGACGAGAGACATCTTGTTTTGATTTTCGAAAATCCTTCGGAGATAAGGCCAGCTGGCGGTTTTGCCGGCAGTTATGGCGAGCTGGTTTTGGAGCGAGCTAACGTTAAGAAAATCGAAGTTAATGACATTTATTATCCCGATCGATTTCTCGATTTAAAGGTGGTGCCGCCGATTCAACTCCAGGCATTGACTCCGGACTGGGGCGCGCGCGATGCCAACTGGTTTTTCGACTTCCCGACCTCGGCCAATAAGTTAGTTGAGCTTCTCGAGGCTTCTGATGTTTATGCTGACCGAGGGATTAAGTTTGACGGGGTAGTGGCTGTAAATGTTCGGGTGGTCGAAGACCTGCTTGAAATTACCGGGCCGATTGAGGTTAAAGAATATAATCTCACTCTAACCAAAGACAATTTCCTCCGCGAAGTTCAACGGGAAGTCGAAAGCGGCCGGGATAAGGTGCCGGGCCAGAACCCCAAGCGGATTTTGTCGGTGATGACGCCGATTCTCATCGAACGGATTAATAATCTAGATGAGGATCGTCAAAATAAACTTTTCAGCCTTATCTTTACCCGGACGGCTAATAAGGATATCAAATTCTATTTTAAAGATCCGGCACTGGAGGGCTTCGTCGATAAGCTGGGTATCGGTGGCCGGATTTTTGAGATCCCCCAAGATTTTGCAGGTGATTATCTGGCGGTTGTTAATACCAATGTCGCTGGCGGCAAAACCGATATTTTCATTAATCAGACAATTAGATTAGACTCAAAAATTGAATCAGATGGCCGGATCGAGAATCGCCTGACTATAACCCGTGAGCATAAAGGGGCTAATGAACCAGAAGTTTGGTATCGAGCCAGCAACCAGGATTTTGTTAAGATTTTTATCCGGCCCGAATCAGAACTAGAAATTTTCGAAGGTGAAACACCCAAAGAAATTAAACCGATCATAGGGGATTACGGGGCCGCCGGCTATACTATTGATCCGATCCTTTCCGGGATTGAGGGAACGCGCGAGATTCTAGCGAATTTGGGAGCCGAGTCATATCTTGAATCCGGTAAAAAAGTTTTCGCCTCCTGGTTCAATCTGGATTCAGGAGAGAAAAAGAGCTTGGCGGTCGGCTACCGGAGCGGACCCGTCCCGCTCCGGTCTGGGGGGAAGTACGCTTTTGTTCTTGATAAACAATCTGGCTCTGAAACCGGTTTTCTGTATAATTTGACGGCGCCACCCGGATTTCATTGGCGCGAATCCGGCCAAAACCTGTTTCGATATGAGGCAGATAAGCTGCCATCCCGACTCTTTATCGAATTAACTCTAATTAAAGATGAATGACCAGATTAGGAATTTTGTTATTATCGCTCATATCGATCACGGTAAATCCACTTTAGCCGATCGCTTTCTGGAGGCAACCAGTACCGTCGCTCCTTATAAAATGAAGGAGCAGTATCTTGACGCCCTTGAGCTCGAGAGGGAACGGGGGATCACAATCAAGATGGCCCCAGTCAGGATGGCGTACCGGCACAATGAGGTTGATTATATCCTTAATCTGATCGACACGCCGGGCCATAGCGACTTTTCCTATGAGGTTTCTCGGGCTCTGGGAGCAGTTGAGGGGGCCATTCTCTTAGTTGATGCCGTTCAAGGCATTCAGGCTCAAACCTTAGCCAATCTCGAGGCTGCGAAAAATGCCGGCCTAAAAATTATCGGCGCTCTCAACAAGATCGATTTAAATCCACCCGATCTAGGGGAACTGGCGGAGGAGCTCGCCCGGCTAATTAACGTCTCGCCCCAGGAAATTCATCGAGTTTCGGCAAGAACAGGTGAGGGGGTAACCGATTTACTCGAAGCGATAGTCGAGTTGGTTCCGTCGCCCAAACCGATTTTTCCCAAAGCCGCTCTTATTTTCAGTTCTCTTTATGATGAGCATAAGGGCGTGATTGCTTTTGTGAGAGTCTTCGGCGGCGAGTTTAAGGCTGGCGATGAAGCTCGGCTTCAAGCGGTCAAATATGATTTTAAAATTAAGGAAGCTGGTTATTTTTCGCCCGAACTTAATCCAACCGATTCTCTAAAACCCGGTGAAATTGGTTATATAGCGACCGGTATCAAGGAAGCGGATGCGATTAAAATTGGTGATACTATTGGCGATGAGGTTCTTCCCGGCTTTCGAGTGCCCCAGCCAGTTGTTTTTGTTTCTCTTTATCCAGGACTCGAAAGCGATTATGAAGATCTGAAGAACGGTCTTAACAAATTAAAGCTGAATGACGCGGCTTTGAGTTTTTCGCCTGATTCTAGTCAGGTGTTAGGTAGGGGATTTCGTTCCGGTTTTCTGGGTCGGCTTCATTTTGAAATTACCGTCGAAAGACTGAAGCGGGAATTCGGCCTCGAACTTATTAATAGTTTCCCTTCGGTTGTTTACGAGGTCAAGACGAGAGAGGACGAGAAAATTATCGAAGACCCGAAAGATTTCCCGGATGACTATCTTGAAGCTCGGGAACCAGTAACTAAAATTAGAATTTTGACCCCTTCTCGTTTTCTGGGGCCGATCCTCGAGTTGAAAAATATTTTCCGTTTGAGCGAGATTGAAACTACTGCTTGGGATGGCCGATTCCGGGTTACTGCCATTCTGCCTTTAGCTGATTTGATTCTCGATTTCGATGATAAGTTAAAGTCGGTGTCCCAGGGGTTCGCCTCCTTCAGCTACGAACTCATCGGTTATCGAAGGGTTTTAGTCCGAAGGCTTGATATTCTGGTAGCCGAAGAGAAAGTGCCGGGATTAAGCCGAGTTATTCCCGAAGAAAATCTGGAAAGTGAGGCCAGAAAGATGGTCTCAAAACTAAAGACCCTCCTTACGCGCAAGCAATTTGCTCAGGCAATTCAGGCAGCAGCCGGCACAAGGATTATCGCCCGGGAAACAATTCCGGCCTTGCGCAAGCATGTCACCGGTAATCTTTACGGCGGCGATCGAACCCGCAAAATGAAACTCTGGCAAAAACAACAAAAAGGTAAAAAGCGGCTTAAAGAGCGGGGCCGAGTGGAAGTTCCGCTCGAGGTCTTCCGGGAACTGTTGAAAAAATAGCTCCCTCCTCTTATTCTGGAACTAGATGAAGAGGCTGATTTATTTTGGTTTCGCCGTCATTTTTGGCCTGCTTCTACTTCAGCTTTATCGGACGGATAAGGAGAGGAGGGAACTCAAGCGGGAGGCGGCTGAGGCGAGCGAAGAGATGGCGACGGTCGATGTAGACAACGAAAGTTTGGCTGAAAAGATCGAGTACTACTCTGATCCTCGGAACCTTGAAAAAGAGCTTCGGGCCCGGTTTAACTTCCGACTGCCGAACGAAAGGTTAATTATCGTGGTTCCTCAAGATGGTGAATAGTGGCGGGATTAGTACAGTGGTAGTATCCTTGCTTCCCAAGCAAGAGACGCGGGTTCGATTCCCGTATCCCGCTCATGAAACAAAAAATTGAAATTTGGCTTTTGAGACTGGCGGTTGCTTTTCCGTTAGCCTGGGCCGGCGTTAAAGAGATTACGAGCCCCGAAGCTTGGATTGGTTTTGTGCCGACCTGGGTAGACAAATTTATTGACCCCAGAATTTTTCTAACCCTTCACGGCATCGGTTCGATTGTGATTGCCCTAGGTTTAATCGTGTCTTTAAACATACGGCACTGGTCCGCCGTCTTTGCCGGCGCCGCCTTTCTTAATTTAGCCGGTATCTTGTTATTTTACGGTATAGATGATATTACCTTCAGGGACGTAGGCTTAGCCCTTATAGCCTTAACCTTGTTTTTAAAAGAGTTTCGGAAGCCGTCCTAGCTCAATGGCAGAGCAATGCTTTCGTAAAGCAGAGGTTCCGGGTTCAAGTCCCGGGGACGGCTCAAAATCTCTTGACATAGTCTAAATTCCGCTTAAAATATATTTGGCGCGTAAAGCACGCGCTTAGTTGTACCTCGAGTTGAAGGGGGGAGTGTCATGGCGTGGGTGCTATTCTCGCATCGCCGCCTCGATCGGCGATTCAACAAAGCCTTTGGCTTCCCGGCCCCAGAGACAGACGAGGAACGCGAAGCTCGCTGGGGCGAGGTAGTCGCTCGTCTGAAGAACGCGGTCGGAGCAGTGCGGGCGGCCAAGAAGGAATTCGAGGCTGGCCGCGGCAACGGCCAGCGGGGCCTGAGTTACATATGGAGCTTGAGGCGAGCGGAACTCGCTAAGCTCAAAGGGCTGGCCCACAAGGCTGGCTACCCCCTGGAGGATATCGAAGAGATGGATGAGATGGGGCGCATTCACCCCGTTTGATCGTTCTCCTCGCGTCCTACAATCCCTGGATGGGGCAGTCCGACTTTCGGGTCGACTGCCCCATCACCCCTGTTTTTACTAATAAATTGAATATAATAAAGACGAAAAACGGCTTGACAGAGCCGTTTTATTATGCTATAATATAGGTTAAAGTACTTTTAGAATTGGTTCGTCTCTAGCGACTTGATTGAGGTTTGTAAACCCGTCAGGTCGCTAGAGGCGAAAAGCTGGGTGAGCAGCGTATTGCCGAAGGGCTCTTCCTGGGCGGCTGAAGAACAGCCAAAGAAACTCGGGAGGAGTAAGTGCCGGAAGAACCGGAAGGAGAAAGAGATGATGTTCCTTCGGAGGCGTTTCGAGTCCTGTTTCGGCTTTTCTCCCGCTCGGTCGACGGCCTGGAACTCGTTGTACCAGCGGATCGTGGACATGACGCTGACCAGACTGGCGGTGTCTTTTCACGACGCGGCGAGGGAGGAGACATCCTTCTATAGCGAGGCCGCTCGTTCCAACTCCGCCAAGGAGATACTGGAGCTTCGGAAGAAGTTCCCGCTGGTCCTAGAGGAAGTCAGGCGGACAAAATCCGCCTTCTGGACCGCTCACCGGCTGGCGAACCGAGCAGGTTTCCTGGTCCGGCCGAAGTACTCCGACTACCTGGTGGACGATCTCGTCTAGTCAGGCGGTAGTTGTTTTCCACGGAGATGCGCAGCTCACCCTGCGCATCTCCGCCCGCACTTGAGTTCGCGAAGGAATTCGCGGATTGAAGCGCGGGGTTTTTCTTTCTAATATAGATTAGCGATAACCAAGTATGAAATATAATCCAAACAGCATCATCCTTTCAGTTTTAGCTGGAGCTGGCGGAGAAGACGCCAAAGATTGGGCCGAGATGCTTCTTCGAATGTACAGCCGTTTCGCCGACTCGAGGGGGTGGAGAAAGCTTTTAGTAAACGATAATTCTTTAGAAATAAGGGGCGATGGGGTTTACCCTCGGCTAAAAAATGAGTCCGGCGTTCATCGGTTGGTCCGAATCTCGCCCTTTGATGCCAAGAAGTTGAGACACACCTCGTTTGCTCTAGTTGAAGTTTTACCCGAGCTCCCGGAGGTGAAATCAGCTGAACTAGCTATTCCGGAAAAGGACTTGAAGATTGAATTTGCTCGCTCTAGCGGTCCGGGCGGCCAAAACGTCAATAAAGTCGAGACCGCGGTAAGGCTGGTCCATTTGCCAACCGGTCTTTCGGCCTCTTCTCAGGTCGAGCGCTCCCAGGCTCGAAACCGAGAGCGGGCCCTGAAACTCTTAAAGAGCAGACTCGTTAAATTAATGGAGGAAAAACAGACTAAAGAGTTGGCTGATTTGAAGACTAAAGTTAAACCAGAGTGGGGGAATCAAATCCGCTCCTATGTCCTCCATCCCTATAAGATGGTTAAAGATCACCGAACCGGCGTTGAAACAAACAATGTGGAAGGAGTTTTGAACGGAGAGCTTGATAAATTTATTGAAGCTGAGGTAAAGCAATCGACCTAGATTTCAAGCAGTAGCGCAGAAAGCTAGCTGTCAATTCTTTACCGAGCACTTATTTTTCACTGAAATTCGTCGACTTGATTTATTCGATAAATACTGATAAGCTAATGCCTGTTTATGACAGAAAATAAGTGCTCGGTGCTCGATTCTATAGCATCGCCTGCGCTCAGATAAAATCGGCATGATTTCTTTCCAGAACGTTTCCAAGATTTACTCAAACAGCGAGAGCCATACGGCTTTGAACGAAGTTGACTTCAAAATAGTGCCTCGGGAG
>DATDUH010000029.1:0-4830 GCA_036517755.1 Minisyncoccota bacterium
GCTCCGCCCGCCACCGAAACACCCCACTTTAGTGGGGCTTCGTGTTTTTATACCACACCAAATTAAATTAAGGGTTTGCGAAACCCTTAGAATTCTGCATTCGACCACGGTTTTATCGCGTTATTCAATAGTGCGATAAAACCGCAATTTTTAAAATGTTTCACAAAAATTTGGCGAAAAGCGTGAAACATCGTGAACATCGCGATTAATCATTAATGCCATGGATGCTAGAGACTTGACAACTTAGGGATAATAAGTGTTTATCGTGAAACAATTTATACAGACAAAGCACTCGCTAATAATGTTTCACGTGAAACATTTACAGTGAAATAGATGCCATCCCAGATGTTTCACGTGAAACATCTGCTACAATTTTAATAATGACCCGGAAATCTGAACTGGGAAAACTTGGGGAAAACCTGGCTACAGACTATCTGAAACGCCAAGATTATAAGATTCTTGAGCGAAACTATCGCCAGCCCTGGGGAGAAATCGACATTATTGCGAGATCTCCTGATAAAACCTTGGTATTTGTTGAGGTAAAAACAGTGAGCAATCTGGGGATTACCCCTGAAGAACAAGTGACTAAAGCCAAATTAAGAAAGCTTCAAAGAACTGCTTCGCTTTATGCCGGCCAATATCCACAAACTGTGAAAGATAATAGGGGTTGGCGGATTGATTTAGTAGCCGTTAGCTTTAACTCCGACTTGACAGATACTGGAAAAGCCTTTGTTATCAAACACTACGAAAATATCTAATACCCTTGACTAATAAGAAAGAATAATTCATAAAGAAGGGGTTTGTTGGATAGATCAACAACCACTAGTAACTTGAGAAGTTCATAAAACCCGTTCGACTGAAACGAAGGGAGGTAACGATGTTCCTAGTGAAGATCTATGGGATCGGATTCTACGGGATGGGCCCCTCATTCTTCGCCGATATTCAGAACAAGGTCGAGGAGACGGTAGCTTCTGCTCTTTCTGGAGAGCGAACCGTAGTGGTCTTCCCCGTCGACGCCCGCGACTTGGAAAGAAGCAAGCGAGTGCAGGATAAGGATGTCGTCGCCGAGATCGACTACCCGCCCGGGATCTCCAAGGAAGCCCTTGAGCGGATCGAGGACGTGGTGGAAGGCGCCCTGAGGGAGGCCCTCCCCGGGGCCAAAAGCGTCGGGGTACTCCTCCGACGCCTCAGCCGGGCAGATGAGAACGCCTGGTCCGAGTGAAAGGAGGGTTCCGGTGCGCGAACTGACGGATGACGAACGGCGGTCGCTGAACGAAGGACGCTGTCCCTTCTGCGGCGGCAACGAGTTCCAGGAGGGCCCGTCCGGCGGGGCGGCCACGAACTACCGCTGCGCCAACCCCAACTGCCACGCCAAGTTCAACCTGATGAACTTCGGGGTGGCTGCCGCGATGAGCGCGGGTCCAGCCACGCTGGGACAGCTCCTCAGCCCACCCGAGGAGCACTGAGGAAAAAGGGGCGGTTCGACTTCGGTCGGACCGCCCCTAGTAATTTTTAAAAAACTTGTGGTATTCGAGAAAATTCGAGATAATATTCGAGATCGATTAGAGATTATGCCTAACACTAAGTCAGCTAAAAAGGCCCTGCGCCAAAATCTAACTAGAAGGATTAGGAACCTGGCGCGGAGAAAACAAATCAAAGCCACGGCCAAAGAATATAAAAAGGTATTAAGTGGGGGGAATGCCGAAGAGGCATCCCAGAAACTAACCTTGGTTTATAAGGCCTTGGATAAAGCCGCCAAAACCGGGGCTATCGCCAAAAACAAAGCCAGCCGACTCAAGGCCAAGGCCGCCAGAAGCCTAAAACCCTAACTCGAAGTAATCTGGGCCAAGAGCTAGGTCAAGCAGTATTTCTTCGTATTCCAATTTACCGGACTTAACTGCCACATCATAGTCGGCAAAAAGCTTGGCTTCTTTTTCATCTTTTAAACGGTAGGCCAGGGTATTAAAAACCCGGGCTGGTTCGTCTCGCCGCTCGCTTAAAATCCGCTCCAGAGCCACTAATCTTTCTTTGCGGCTGCGGCCCCATTTAACGGCATTGATTAGGGGGTAATAATCTTTCTTCGGTTTTTTCTCAATAATTTCTTTAGCCGAGGCAGCGCCCCCGTTTGAACTTAAGGCCAAACGCTCGATTTCGGTCGCCAAAGCCCAAGTATCACTGCCGAAAGAGTCGGCTAAATAGGCGACTGTTTCCTCGTCAAGTTTTAGGCCGTGAGCGCCCGCTGTTTTTTTGATAAAACCGGCGAGATTTTCTTCTTTAGGAGCCGGGAATTCCTGAACCTGAACCGGTTTTTCAAGTAAAAACTGGAGTTTGACCGGCGGCTTATTATCAAGATTGATAACAATCGTCGTATCTTTTATCTCCCGATAGGTTTTTAGTATCTCTTTTAATTCGTTCGGCGCATCGCTCGCCAGGATATTATCAAGCACTACCAATTTCACCGGATCAAACATCGAGCGGCTGGTTGAGAAATCAAGAAATTTAGGAAACGAATCTTCTTCGCCTAAATCAAACCTTTCGTGAGAAAAACCGGTGTATTTAGAGCGGTAAGCTTCAACAATTTCCGAAAGCTTTTTCAGGCGCCGGTAGGAATCCGGGCCGTAAAGCAGGATAATCATCGTTGAAATTATTATACCGCAATCAATAAGAATCGGGTCATAAGACCAGATTCTTATTTTCTAATAGCGGCCCGAATAAATTCCCGGAAAAGCGGATGAGGTGATAACGGTCGGGATTTTAGTTCAGGGTGGAACTGGGTGCCGAGAAAGTATGGATGAATCTTCCGGGGCAGCTCCATAATCTCCATCAGGCGGTGATCCGGCGAACGGCCGGAGAAAATCAGTCCTTTTTCTTCAAGCTGGGTGATATAAGTAGGGTTTACCTCATAACGATGGCGGTGTCTTTCGGAAATTTTACTGGCTCGATAGGCTTCGTAGGCAATGGTGCCCTTTAAAAGAATTGCGGGATAGGCTCCGAGTCTCATTGTGCCGCCGTAATCGGCTTTTTCTAAATTCTTTTGCTGGTCCGGCAGAATATCAATTACCGGATAAGGAGTACGAGGATTGACTTCGGTGGTATTAGCTCTCCCGAGCTTCGCTACCCGGCGGGCGAACTCAACCGTGGCCAACTGCATGCCGTAACAAAGGCCGAGGAAAGGCACTTTCTTCTCTCGGGCATAAGTAATGGCGCTGATTTTACCCTCCACTCCTCGACTGCCAAAACCACCGGGCACAATAAGCCCCTGATATTGGTTCAGTTTGCCGAGGTTTTCGGCATTAATCCACTCAATTACCGGCTCTCTTTTCCAAAAATAAGCCGCGTGCTTGACCGCCTCAATCACCGAAATATAAGAATCGGCCAAGATAAAATTGCCGGTCGCAAAATACTTGCCAACAATGCCGATTTTAACCGGATTTTTAGAACCGTGAATTCGACTAACCAATCTCCGGAAATCAGCTAAATCTTTTCCGCGAGGCCTCAAGCCGAACTTCGAAAGAATCCGCTCGCTGATTTTTTCTTTTTCAAAATTGACCGGGATTTCATAGATACTTGAAACATCAGGGGCAGAAATAATATCTTCTTTCTCCAGGCCGCAGTTAAAGGCGATTTTCGTTTTTCTTCTATCATCAAGCTTGAGGGGAGCCCGGGCGATCACAATATCAGGCTGAAGGCCGGCTGAATTAAGAGTGCGAACCGCGTATTGAGTTGGTTTCGTTTTCAATTCGTTGTCTTTACTTTGGAGCGGCAAGTAGCTCACAAGAACCAGAAGAACGTCTTTGGGGTACTTGATCTTCAACATCCGAACCGCTTCAAGAAAAAGGATGTTTTGATATTCGCCAACCGTGCCGCCGATTTCGATCGTCACAATCTCGGCTTTGTCTTGTTTCGCCGCTCGATTAATCCGGGAGATCACCTCAAGCGGAATGTGCGGCACCACTTCAACGCAGGCGCCGCCGTAACCCAGGCTCCGCTCGCGGTTGATGACCGAAAGGTAAACGCTGCCGGTCGTCATATAATTCGCGCCGCTTAAATCTCGATCCAAAAACCGCTCGTAGTTGCCGAGGTCCTGATCGCATTCAGTGCCGTCATCCAAAACAAAAACCTCACCGTGTTCGGTGGGGTTCATAGTGCCGGCGTCAACGTTAACGTAGGGGTCGACCTTCACGCTCGTAACTTTAAAACCTCGAGCTTGAAGGATACGGCCGATAGCGGCGGTGGCGACTCCCTTGCCCACTCCGGACATTACGCCACCAACCACAAAAATATACTTCGGATCCCGCATCAAAAACTACGACCTAAGTTTAGGGGATTTAAGGAGGAAGCCCAAGGGGATGGACGCCTACCGCCTATTGCCTATCGGGACTCGGAATAATTTGCTCCAGCGGCAAATTTTCCTGCCTCTCGGCTTGCCACCGAGCACTCAAACTCGTTGAGTGCTCGGACCCAGCTAGCAAGCCTCCGGGGACGTCCCGTACGGCAACGGGCGGTAGACTTAAGGAATTTTATTGGAAAGCTAAATAGTGTTGACATTATGATGGAAAGATGCTATAGATAGCGGGTTGTTCTTTAACTAGCGGAAATCTTTTTCGTGATTGCCGACCTGATTATCAGGGCTGGTAGCCAGATCGGCAATCACAAGAGGAGGAGGAAGCCATGGCCGAGAGTGCGAAGACCATCCGCGACCGTATCGCGACGGTGTTCCCACCGTCGATGCTGACGGATCTTCCGGGCATCGAGCGACTGACGAAGATGACGCAAGCGGACGGCACGCCGCTCATCATCATCGTCACGAAAGACGAGAAGTGCTTCGTG
>DATDUH010000030.1:0-3124 GCA_036517755.1 Minisyncoccota bacterium
TGGGCAATATGTTTAAGCAGGCTGGCTGATTCTTTAATCGCCAGATCGGTCTTTTCTTCGATTTTAAATCCCAACTCGGTCGCGAATCTCACAGCCCGCAAGAGCCGCAGGGCGTCTTCTTGAAATCGTTCTTTAGGCTCGCCCACGGCCCGGATCAGCTTCTTTTTTAAATCCCCATGACCGTCAAACGGATCAATAAGTTTTTGGGCTATCCCTTCGACTGTGCCGAGGGCAAGCGCGTTAATCGTAAAATCGCGCCGAGCCAAATCCTCCTCGATCGTCCCCGCGAACTCGATCTTATCCGGGTGACGAAAATCAGAGTATCGTTCTTCTTTACGAAAAGTAGTCACCTCGATAATGGTCAATCTGGAATCGGTCGAGCCCGTCTTTACGGCCACGGTCCCAAACTCGTTTTCGTAAACACTGTCCGGGAAAAAGCGCTGAATTTCTTCGGGCTTAGCGTCAGTGGCGATATCCCAGTCCTGGGGCTCCCTTCCTAAAATTAAGTCGCGAACGCAACCGCCAACCACGTAAGCCTGAAAACCGGCTCCCTCAAGCTTTTTTACAACCTCAAAAATAACGTCCGGGATTGAAAACTTCACTTCCTTATTATATATTGGTGGCGAAACTTTCGCTGGAATGCGCCTGTAGTGAAACGGATATCACGATTGCCTTCTGAGCAGTTATTGGGGGTTCGAATCCCTCCAGGCGCGCCACCCGCCCGTAGCTCAGCTGGTAGAGCAGCGCTCTCTTAAAGCGACGGTCGAAGGTTCGAATCCTTCCGGGCGGACAAAAAGCAAAAGGGAGGTTTAAGGGTAACCTCCCGAACCTTATTGCAGCATCACCCCTGCTCCTCCTTGAACCGCCTAGCCCACTGCCGAACAGCGACGAGCCAGACACTGACGGCTACGACAGCCACCAGAGTGATGACGACGATGGCGGTCAAGATCGCGGCCTGGACCACCGTGAAGTCGGCCCAGCCCCAAATCCAACCGAGTACCGTCATGAAGGCAAGGACAACGAACGACCAGACAAGTCTCATCTCAACCTCCTTTTCTTCTTAGACAGGATACCAGTAAAGAGTAAAGGTCCTATTTCTCCTTATCTTTGGGATATCACTCTTTATTTAAGACGTCAATCGGTGCTTTTGGGGAGAGGTAAATGCTCCTAAAATGAAAATGATGAATGGGCCAAAACTCGAAACCCTACTTGAGACAATCCCGAGAATCCAACAGCGTTTTCTCGTTAAGCTCAATAGGCTTGGTTTAAAAACAGTTAAAGATCTGCTTTGGCATTTTCCTTTTCGTTATGAAGACTGGCGGGAAATTTCGACCATTGCCGGACTTCGAGCCGGAGACGAAAAAACAATTCAGGGAGAAGTGGGGGAAATTAGCCTCAAACGAACGCCGCGCAAAAGAATGTTTATCACCGAGGCCTTGGTTTCCGACGAAACAGGCTCGATCCGCGTCCTCTGGTTCAACCAGCCATATGTCAGACACTCCCTTCAAAAAGGTAAATTAGTCAGTCTCGCCGGCAAGGCCGTTCTCTATAAAAATGAGCTTGTTTTACAAAACCCAAATTATGAAATTTTGGGGATTAAAAAGGAGGCAAGTCATACCGCCCGCCTCGTTCCGATCTACCCCGAAACCAAGGGTTTAACCTCAAAAGGAATCCGCTACCTGATTAAACCGATTTTAGAATCGCTCGAGAAAATCCCAGAATTTATTCCAGCAGATGTTCTTGAAGAATTAAAATTACCTGAGATTAATTCCGCCCTACGACAAATCCATCTGCCCCAAAAGGGCAGCGAGGCCAATCTTGCTAAAAAAAGATTTTCGTTCCAGGATCTTCTCTTACTCCAGCTCAAAAATGCCCAAGAAAAAGCGGCGCTTAAAAAGGAACGAGCGCCGCTTATTAAATACGATCTCGAAGAAATTAAAGCCGCGCTTGCGACCCTACCCTTTGAGTTGACCCCCTCTCAGAAAAAGGCGCTCTGGGAGATCCTCCAGGATTTAGCCAAAGCCCACCCAATGAACCGCTTGCTTCAAGGCGATGTCGGTTCAGGCAAAACCATTGTGGCTGGCATCGCCGCTTTAGCTACGGCACGAGCGCCAAACAATCTCCAAGCTGTTTTTATGGCGCCGACAGAGATTCTGGCCCGTCAGCATTTCCAGACCCTTACCAAATTTTTCAAAAGCTTTGATGGCGGCATCGGCCTTCTAGTGGCCAAAGAAACGAAAGTTTTTTACGGCGATGAGCTTGAGACGAAAATCACCAAACAAAAATTCCTGAAAGAAGTAACGGCGGGCAGGGTAAAAATTTTAGTTGGCACCCACGCCCTGATTCAGAAAGGAGTCGAGTTCAAAAACTTAGGCTTTGTTGTCGTCGACGAACAACACCGCTTCGGAGTTAAACAGCGCGCCCTACTCCTCCGAGGCGCTCGGCTCATACCTCATTTTTTGAGTATGTCAGCTACGCCAATTCCCAGAACCCTGACTATGACCGTTTTCGGTAATCTTGATTTATCAATCATCAAGGAACTGCCTAAGGGCAGAAGGGAAATTATTACTAAAATCGTGGCGCCGGAAAACCGACCCAAAGCTCATGCCTTTATCCGAGGCCAGGTCAGGCGCGGCCGTCAGGTTTTCGTCATCTGCCCGCGCATCGAAAAAGTTGAAGGAACATCTTGGAACGAAGTCAAAGCGGTTAAGGAAGAATACGAAAAACTGGCGAAGAATGTTTTTCCCGATCTTCGAGTGGCGATGCTCCATGGCAAGCTAAAAAGCGAAGAAAAAGACAAGATTATGTCCGACTTCGCTAACCTGCCTGCCGGCAAGGCAGGAGCTTCGGCGGATAAATCTGAAAGAATTGATATTCTCGTCACTACTTCGGTGGTTGAGGTCGGGGTGGATGTGCCGAATGCGACGATTATGATGATCGAGGGCGCTGAACGATTCGGCTTAGCCCAGCTTTACCAATTTCGAGGCCGAGTCGGTCGCGGCGAACATCAGTCTTTTTGTTTTCTTTTTACGGATTCCAAGGCCCAAACAACCGAAGAAAGACTAAAATCACTCCTTACGGCCAAAAATGGCTTTGAGCTGGCCGAATATGATTTAGCCATTCG
>DATDUH010000031.1:0-3090 GCA_036517755.1 Minisyncoccota bacterium
TTTCTCAAAGAGTTTCGAGGAGCGGAGCGCGAGCTCAATTCGCTTTGGGGTAAACGGATTGCCTGGTCCCGGGATTATCTCTTTGGTCTCCCGCCCGGCTTCTACCTCCGCCAGGAGTTTAACCCAACTGATTTAGGAGCAGAAATTAAGAGGCTCGCTTCGATCTTAACCGAAGAGTTCGTTAAAACCGAATCAATCGAGGTGAAATTAATCAGCCTTGAAGAGAAGATTGCCGAGATTTTAACCCGAGTAGATAATGTGATTAAGACGAGTTTCAGCGAGATCGCTGTCGGCAAAGCCAAGGAAGAGGTGATCGTCGTTTTTCTCGCCCTGCTTCATCTTTTGAAGGAAAGACTGGTTGAAATCGAGCAACGGGGACTCTTTGCCGAGATTAAAATAGTTCGACAGGCTCACTACAAGGTTAAAATCACGAAAAATAATGGAGGAGAATAACGGTTTGGCGGAATTAGAGGCTCTGCTTTTTCTCTACGGCGAGCCGGTTAAGTTCAAAAAACTTGCCGAGACCTTGAGTCAAAAAGAAGATATTATTCGCGATCATCTCGAACTTTTGAAAAAAAACCTAGACGAGGGCGAGAGGGGCTTAACCTTGATTATTTATGATGATCGGGCCCAACTCACAACCAAACCTTCACTTCAATCACTGATTAAAAAAGTGGTTGAGGAAGAAATGGATTCAGGCCTCACGCCGGCGAGCCTCGAAACTTTAGCCGTCGTCGCCTACTTGGGTCCCTGCAGCCGGGCCTTGGTTGAGCACGCCCGGGGCGTTAATTCCAGTTTTATTTTAAGGAGCCTTTTAATCAGGGGACTTGTTGAACGGAGCCCAGACCCTAAGCATCCCAATACTTATCTCTATCAGGTTACTTTTGATTTTCTAAGGCACATCGGCCTTGATTCGCCGGAAAAATTACCGGATTACGAGAAATACCGTGAGTTAGTTGAATCCTATTTAGGCAGAGATGAAGCGAAAGAAAATTAAACCCCTGTATTTAATCTCGCTCGGAGCAGTGGTTCTGGGCGGTTTTGCCCTAGGTTTTCTCTCTTGGGTTAGTTCGGCTAATCGCGAGGAGCCGTTACCGGCTCGTCAGAACCTCAATTCTTCACCTCCTCCGGCGACCGCCGAATTAAGTTCGCCGCCCGTAGCGCCGGTGGTGGAGCAAGTTGAGCTGAATGCCGCTGGCGCTTATCTTTTAGACGGAAAACCGCTTTACGAATTCCGAACTGACAAGCGTTGGCCGATTGCCTCAGTGACCAAATTAATGACCGCTCTCGTAGCCCGCGAGCTCTTGTCGCCGGGCGAAGTGATTGTGATTACTCCCGAAGCCGTCGCCGCCGAAGGGGCCGCCGGCGGCTTCAGTGCTTATGAAAAATATCGTTTAAGCGAACTTGAAGAGGCAGTGCTCGCAGTTTCTTCGAATGACGCCGCTTTCGCGATCGCGGCTCACTATGGCGAGACGGACTTCATTCGGGAGATGAATCGGATGGCCGCCCTGCTTGGGATGAATGAGACTAATTTCAGTGACCCTACCGGTATCTCGCTTCAAAATCGATCAACTGCTACTGACCTCTTCCGTTTGGTAAAATTCATCTGGGAGGAAGAACCGGGTATTTTCGAGATTACCCGCCAGCCGTCAGTTGTTATCACTGATGAGCTGGGACGGAGCCGGACCCTCGCCAATATCAATGTTTTTGCCGGCCGAGCCGATTTCCTCGGCGGCAAAACAGGGTCGTTGCCAGAAGCTCACGGCAATCTAGTTTCAATTTTTAAGCTTCCCGATGAAACTTCGCCCGTGGTTATCGTCGTCCTAGGGGCCGGAGATCGATTCGAAGAAACTGAAAATATATTAGGTAAACTCTAAAAGCTATGTATCAAATTCATCTACTCGCCGTCAGTAAATTCCTTTCGCTTTTTCTTATTGCTTTCGCTGTGGCTTTGGCCATCGCCCCGATTCTGATTCATTTTCTTTATAAATATAAAGCCTGGAAAAAGAAGCCTCGGGAAACGGCTCCGGGCGGGGACAGCACCCCATTCTTTACTAAGTTCCACGCCATTAAAGAAGTTTCGACTCCGAGAATGGGCGGGATTTTAATCTGGAGCACCATTCTTATTGTGACCGGTCTTGTTTTTTTTGCCTCCTACTTTTCGCCTGATTCATTTTTGGGCAAATTAAACTTCGTTTCCCGCTCTCAAACCTGGCTGCCTCTTTTTACTTTAGCTTCGGCTTCTTTACTCGGCCTGGTCGACGATATCCTCGTTATTCGTAATAAGGGGCATTATATCGCCGGCGGGATGCGCTTTAAGATCAGATTATTTTTGATTCTTCTGATCGCCCTCGTCGGTGCCTGGTGGTTTTATTACAAACTCGAGTGGACGAGTATTTACATTCCCTTCTACGGCAATCTTGAAATTGATGGCTGGTTAATCCCGCTTTTCATCGGGGTGGTGCTCGCCACTTTTTCTTCAGGCGTGGTCGATGGTCTAGACGGGTTGTCGGCCGGCGTTCTCGGGCCGATTTTCGCTTCCTTTGGCGTGATTGCCTATACCAAGGGACTTTATGATTTAAGCGCTCTTATCATTGTCATTTTAGGCGCCCTCATGACTTATCTTTGGTTTAATGTTCATCCGGCTAAGTTTTATATGGGCGAAACCGGCATAATGGGCCTCACCGTCACTTTGGCGGTGATTGCCTTTTTGACTAACGCCGTTTTTCTCCTGCCGATTATCGGTTTTGTGCTGGTTCTCGAGTCGTCCTCGGTTATTATCCAGCTTGTGGCCAAAAAGTACTTTAAGCGCAAAGTCTTTTTATCAGCCCCGATCCATCACCATCTTGAGGCCAAGGGCTGGCCCGAGTCCCAAATCACGATGCGCTTTTGGATTATCTCGATCGCTTTTTCGGCCCTAGGCCTCGCCATCTTCTTCATCGACAAGTTTATTTAGGCACCTCGCAGTAAGTTGGCGGGCAAGGTGTAGTATAATTCCTATTAGAATGAGCCTTTTACTGCAGGAGGTTCAGGTGGTTGATGGTACGGGCGCCCCGCCTTTTAAGGCCGACGTTCTCGTCCAGAAAAACA
>DATDUH010000032.1:0-6445 GCA_036517755.1 Minisyncoccota bacterium
TTCTTCTTCGGCGCTGATTTTGCCGAGCATTAATTTAACGAGACCGGTCAGGTCAACAATGTGCGATTTCAGGGCTTCGCCCGGCGTTTCATCTTCGGCGACGATCGGCAAATCTAAAGGGTTAATGGTGCTTTCCGATTGGAGGGAGATTTGGAGAAAGCTCCCGCCGACCGCCTTGGCCAAAGTTTCATATTCGCGTTCTGGGTCAACAATAATCAAATCTGAGCCGAGCATCATCGAGCGGATTACCTCGAGCTTGGTCGCATATGATTTCCCCGAGCCGGCCTTGCCGAAGATAACCATATTGGCATTTTCGAGCGAGAAACGGTCGAAGATAATGACCGTATTATTGTGACGGTTTAGGCCGTAAAGCACTCCTTCGTCTGAAGTCAAATCAAGAGCGATGAAGGGGAAGAAAGAGGAAACTGGCGCCGAGTTTAGGGGGGAATGGATGTCGAGTTCGTCCTTCATTATAGGAGCGGTCGAGTTGAATCCCTTTAATTGTTCAAAGTTAGCCGGCTTTAGATTAACCAGCTTACCGTCCAGGTCTTTAGTGATCTTGGTCTCCAGTTGATTTAGTTCTTTTTCAGAATCGGCATAGATAGTGATATAAACCCCGACATCAAAAAGTTTTTCTTCGGCCCGCTGAAGCGAGTCTCGAAGCATCTCAATGTCTTGGAGGGCTGTTTCAAGCAGGGGGTTGCGGATCATTCCCTTCTCCTGGGCTTCCATTATTTGGGCCTCGATCTGGGTTGCTTTTCTTCTCAGGTTCCTTAGGGCCGTTCCGGTATTAAGGGGATGAATGAAAATGGAAATATCAATTAGTTCGGGTAAATTGATAATCGGCGAGAACCAGCCGCTTGAGAGATAACGGGGGTAGTTGAAAACAAAAAGAGTTTTTGAATATTTCTCGCCGATCCGGATAAAGTTCGGCGAGACCTCAACCGAGGACGGAGCAACGATATCTTCAATGCCGGCAATGCCACTTTTGCCCTGGCGGCCGATAGCCTCACCTCGACGCTCGATCGTCGCTGGATTGTAGTAATTAAAGTAGAGCTCTAAGAGTTCCGGATCTTCAAGAGCCACGGCTCGAAGACCAATCTGTCGCAGACTATTAATCACCTGTTCAGTCCGCTGTTCCAGTTGTTCCCGGTGGAGGGGATCGGTTGCTTCTTGGTTTTCTCCTGGCTCCGGCGTCTTTTTCTTGCTGCCGAAAAACTTTCCCAAAATCGGTTTCACTGGGATCGGTAGGACGGGCGGATCGTAAGGCACAACCACGAAGAAGCTTTTGGCCATAATGGCATTCGTCTCGACAAAAGATTTAACAAATTCTCGGTATTCCTCGAGCTGGATCCTTAAAAGTTTGTTGGTTTCTTCTTGTTGTCTTTCCTCGAGTGACTGGAGATATTCATCGATGTTTAACTTGCGAGAGTGGATGTTGATCTGAATCGAAAAATCCAGAGCATTAACCAGGCCTTGATAAGTAGCGAGGATAATTCTTTGCTCCTCCTCTGATTTAAGGTCGAAGTTCAGCCCATCGACGAGAACCACCTTTCGCAGAGCGCCGTTTTTTAAAATAACAACACCATCCTTGATGTCGCGGATATCAATAATGCTCTGGGCCCGAGCCGCTTCAGCCGGCATAAATTTATTGTAGCTCGAATTCGAGATTATCGGTAATCAACTCGCTTGGCTAGCTCTCTTTCGCCTGTTAATCGGCGAACCAATTCGTATTTTTCTTTGAATCGAGCCTGCGGATAACCAAAGTTCCGAGGCAGGGGTTGTTCCCGTCTCGGGATAGCCGTTTTCGAGGTGCTCATCCACTGCCAAAGCCCCTTGATCCCGCCTAGAGTTGGGG
This sequence comes from Minisyncoccota bacterium, assembly GCA_036517755.1. Taxonomy (GTDB): domain Bacteria; phylum Patescibacteriota; class Minisyncoccia; order UBA6257; family Colwellbacteraceae; genus JACOXB01. The sequence goes on from DATDUH010000032.1 coordinate 1,859, forward strand.
GTTTAGGCGTCGCGGGAGCGGGAGTTCGATGAGTCGCTATAATTTTTCTCGCCTCAACTTCGGTTCGGGGGATCCTGGGCTGGAAAACGTATATTTTGGGCTTCCAAAAGTTATCAAAAAGGGCCCGAAGGAAAACAATTAGCGGTCGGCCGTTGACCCTAACAAAAGCGAGGGCGAGGCCGACGCTCGAGACGAGCGCCGTCAAAATAAGCCAAAGCCAGAAATTGAAGAGGAGAAAAAAAATAACAACGAGAATCCCAGCCGCCGCAATATAAGCAAACTGTTTTAGGGTCAGGGGACCAACTACCCTGTCTTCTGTTTCAATAAATTGAGGAACCTGAAACTGCACGGTTTTACTGTGGCAGGTCTTTTAGGTTGATGACGTTATTCGGATGAATTGGGGGTTTGTCTTCCGGTTTACCCCGAGCGCCCGCTTCGCCCGCGAAGCGAGGCGAGTCGTCGAGGGGTTCTTCCGGCTCAGTCGGTTCGAAGGGCCCTACTTGGGTGCTTGGGCCGGTGTAATGCACCACTCTTATCTGTGGTTCCCCGGTCTTTCCGACTTTCGGCGGTTTTTTCTCGGCTACGGAGTAAGGGTAAGCAGTAGTTTCTTCATCCACCTCTAGCCTTGCCGATATAGGCTTTTGCTCCGTTGGGTTTGGTCCCCGATCTTCTTCAAAAAAATAAGGCCGCGCCAGAGACGGCGTTCCGCCGCGAGACTCTACTCGTTCCGGTCCTTCTTCTTCGTGAAGTATAAAAGGAGCTTGAGGTAGCTCTTCCCTGTTCGGTTCTTCTCTAAAAATCGGTTTTAGGGTTTGCTGAACTTGTTGAACCTCCACCGGAACTGCTTGAGGAGCGGGAGCTGTGGGGGCCGTTGGGGTGCTTCCGGTCGCCGGCCTCACCCCTCCCCAATGATAAAGAGATTTTACCTCTTCAATGATTGGCGCCAAGATTTTTTTGTTGATTTCCTCGGCAATTGAACTTGCTACTTGAGCCGGCAAATTAACCTCTTTTTGAAATTCTTTAGCCAGGTCCTCAGGATGAACAAAGCCAAGAATAACCGCACCGGTTAGATCGGCGATTTTTTTAGTCCGTTCCTCGGTTAGGTGATTACTTTCGCCCAAACCCCAAACAACATCGGTGCTTTTTTCAGAAAAAAGTACCTCCTTTAAATACTCGGGTAGAGCATCGAATCTTTCTCTGGCTTTTTCTGGGGTGATGTTGGGCATAAAAGTTTTCTATGGCGTTGCTGGTGCTGCTGGTGCTGGTGACGGCGTTGGCCGTTCGTAGAGAAGGCCAGCGCCAAGCATTTGTTCATGTTGTTTATAGAGCTTCCGCGCTAATATCGCATGTCTGGCGGCGGTTGTTGCTGCCCGTGATCCGGCAGGGGCCCTGGCGGCTTGATCGTCAAGCCAATCTAGTTTCTGCTTCACTTCGACCCGCGGCCCGCTTAAATGAGCGGGGAGACGAGTTCTTGTTTCGAAATCTTGAACAGTCTTATCAAAGACTCCTTGGAATTGTTCGAGTTCGGCCGCATTCATTTTAGTTCTAAACCTCGCGGTAGTCTCTGGTATTCGCATTAGTACTCCTTGACCAACACCCTCAGCGATGACCTGTCGTGTCGCATCTCGGAAGCCATACTGGTTTCCCGGCCTGAATATCCGGGTTTGGAGGGCCTCAACGTCTTTAGCGCTCTGATAAGTGGCTTGCTGGAAAGCGTCGACAGCTTCGCGGAGATCGTCGAGAGTTCCGGTTTCTTCTTCGAATGCTCGGGCCGCATGAATAACCGCCGTGTTGAAGCCAGCCGCTTTCTCAAGGTCTTCATAATCACCCCCTCGGCCCAGTCGCTTGTAAAGTTTTTCTACTCCCGGGTTTCCAATAAGGCGGGCGATGCCGCCGCTCTCCTCGGGAATTAAGCCAAGAGACCCATTCTTCCGGAGCATATCAAGTAGCGCCACTAGTTCCGCCCCTCGGGCGGCTGGTACCGCTTGGGCGGCGCGAACCGGATCGTCTTTAAAGATTGCGACTCCTCTTTCCCCTTCTTTCTTTACTGCTTTTTCTCCCGCAGCTCCCAAAACGTTTAGTTGCCGACCAGTAAGACGAATTGGGGCCGTCATCAAGCGACCCATCAGGCCTCTTTGTACCCCGACTCCTTGAAGTTTTTCGGCGCGCTTTCCCCCCTTCTCTCCCCGGAAAGGCGCTGAAATTGCGCCGATAGCCATAACTCGTCCTCGAGCCTTAGCCCAATTGCCCCCCTTCTTGGCCACGGCCTTTGCATAGCCCGAGCCCATAATCCCCATCTTACTAGAGACCAGAAGCCCGCCCACCATCAGCCCAGCTACGACCGTCATCCCGGCTACGGCTTCAGTAAAGCCGGGACTTCCCCCGCTCGAACCCTCGAAAAGGGCGGGGGACTGGGCCAGCTTAACCGAGAGAAAGAAGAAAAACATGGCAAAGGGAGCAAAAAGTAACCACTTGGTGAATTGATGCCACCAAAGAGACCAGGGACTACCCCCTGGGATTTTAAGAGTAGGGAAGATCCAACTGACCCAGGCTAGGGGTAAAACGATTAAGAGAAAGCCGAGAGCAATGCCCCTTATAAAAAGCATGACCGCGAAAGCAAAAAGAGCTAGGGTTCCAAGAATACCGAAAACAAGAGTAAAGAAGACGCTGGCTAAAGAAGCGGCTATTTCCCCCAGAGCTCCTTGCCCGCCTGATTCGACACTGTCGCCGATATTAGCCAGAATATTATTCGGGTCAATGGCCGGCAGGAGAAAAACTTTAAGGAAGGAAGCGGGGCTGAAATTAGTTGCCTTATTGAGAACTCCCGTCAGAGCATCAACCGGGGCCATGAATACATTAGTGATGATAAAGAAACCAAAATTGATCAGGAGGGCCGCCGCTATAAACCGGATCAAGTACTGACCAGCCGTCCCGCGGCGAAACATTACGAGAAAGGCGATGATGATAATTCCCGCTACGAGACCCAGGTTAGCTACGGCGAGCACGATATCGTGTCCCTCCTTGATTATCGGTATATCTTTTATCTGCTCATTGAATTTGATAGCAAGACCGATAAAAAGGCTGGCTATGGCAAAGAACATAGAGGTTACCAGGCCGATAACCGCGTTAATCACTCCAGCTGCCATTTGGACGATGGCCGCGGCTACACTGGCAGCTAAGCCGACTATTGGCTCACCAAGAATATCCCAGATGGCATTCCATATACCCGCAATCCAACTCAACGGATTCCACCAGGCGGCATAAACCGGCCTGATGCTAAAGAGTAAGACTAGGGCGGAAAGAAGTATTTTTGGGAGCCTATGATTTATTTTCAGGCGTTCCATCAGGTCTTTCTTTTAATTATAGCCCTTTTAAACAGTGGAGAGGCGGTTAATTTATTGATTTCTGTTGAATTTAGAACCTCGCCACGGCTGGTTGATTGAAAATTGAGTTTTTTAAGCTCTGCTTCGACTTCTTTTTTAGGAAGTCCAAGCCCTTCCGAGAGATTGTTTAAAATGGTTTTTCGGGGTTGTTTGAACAAGGCTCTTATTAGGCCGTAGTAAATCTCGCTTTGTTTTTTGGTTGCCCGCCTTTGGCGAGGTAAAATTTTCACAATTGCCGAATCTACTTTTGGAGAAGGCTTAAAAGATTGCTTAGAGATAAAACCGATAATTTCCGGCTTGCCCCAGAACCCGACGCTCGCGGCCAAGATGTTCATCTTGCCCTGAGCGCCAGTCGAAGGGTTTCCTGCCGTTAATCTTTCTGCTACTTCTTTCTGGAGGGTCAAAACAATTAGTTTCGGTTTTTTTTGGAGCTCGCCGACTATTCTCAAAAGATGCCCGGTGATGTAGTAGGGAATATTGCCGACTAATTTGTATCCAGTATTTGGCATCTTGTATTTAGTATCTAGAACCGGCAGGACTTTAAGCGCGTCGCCTTCGATCACTCTAAGTTTCTTACTAGATACTAGATGCTCTATGCCATCTACTAACGTCGGGTCTTTCTCGATCGCGACAACTTTAGATGTTTGAATTTTTAAATCTTTAAACTTGTTTAATATCTCCCTAGTCAGCTCTCCGTGCCCTGGTCCGATCTCCACAATCACATCGCCCGATTTCAACTCCAGCTCCCCAACAATTTTTTTGAGCGCCTTCTCGTCCTTTAAAAAATGCTGCCCTAATCTTCCCCCCATATTTTTAGTCGAGGAAGAAATCTTCGACGACATCAAGATTCTCGACCGGGGTGAATTCAACGAGCTCCGGCGGCAACTCGTGAAGAAAGCGCGAAGCTAAACCGTGAAAACTTAAAATAAGTTTTTGCCTGGCTCTTGTCATCGCCACATACATCAAGCGTCTTTCCTCCTCGAGTTCTTCTTCAGAGCCAAGCGAACGCTGGTGGGGCAAAAGCCCTTCGGTCACGCCAACCACATAAACATTTTCAAATTCCAGGCCTTTTGCCAGGTGAATGGTCATTAGTTTTAACCCCTCGACTGCGCTCGAGGCGGGTCGGCTAAGGGGCTTGCCCTCGGTGAGGTCGAAGGGCTTGCCCTGAGCGAAGTCGAAGGGTTGGAGCAACGAGACTTTTTCG
>DATDUH010000033.1:0-3369 GCA_036517755.1 Minisyncoccota bacterium
TTAAAAGTGGTTGTTTCCTCTGGAACCTATATCCGAACCCTCGCCGAAGATATCGGCCGAGCTCTCGGAGTCGGCGCCTATCTGAAGGAACTTTTAAGAACCCGAGTGGGCCAGTTTAAAGTTGAAGAGAGTAAGACGCTCGAAGAACTAGAGGATGTTTAAAAAGATAAAATCACTTCTTCTCGAAAACCGTTCAGTCCGCCAAACAGTGGCCAAAAACACTTTTTGGCTGATTGGCGGGGAAGCGGCCGGTCAAGCCCTCCGCTTTTTAATCGTGATTTATGCGGCGAGAATCCTCGGCGCCGAAGCCTGGGGCGCCTTTTCTTACGCCATTGCTCTCTCCATCATTTTTAATATTGTCGGCGACTTGGGATTGGGCGTCCTTTTTACCCGGGAGGCGATTAAAAAACCGGAAATCAAAGAGCAATATCTTTCGACCGCCTTTTTTATTAAATTCTCGTTTCTCTTGGTCGGGGCGGCGTTTATCATCCTCGCTTCACCTCTTGTCACTAAAATCGAGGCGGTTCGGCCCCTCCTTCCGCTCATCGCCCTGCTCTTGGTCTTTGATGGCTTAAGGGAGTTCGGTTACGCCGTGAGCCGAGCCAGAGAGCAGATGGAATGGGAGGCAACGGCCAAGATATTCACCCACGCCTTAGCCGCTCTCTTAGGGATTAGCGTTCTTCTTGTCTCGCCTACGCCGAATGCCTTGGCCTCAAGCTACGTCCTGGCGAGTCTCGCCGGATTTCTTTTAATCGTCTGGTTGTTACGCAAAGACTTTAAAGGAATATTTAAAAACTTTTCGAAAAGTTTAGTTAAACCGATTATTCAGGCGGCCTGGCCCCTCGCCCTGCTTGGGGTTTTGGGCGGCATCTTGCTTCAAAGCGGCGTGATTATGCTTGGTTGGCTTAAAGGTGCGGGCGAGGTCGGTATTTTCTCGGCGGCCCAGCGTCCGATCCAGCTGCTTTATATTTTTCCCCTGCTTGTTGCCGTTGCCCTCTTCCCTACTTTTACGAGGCTCACGAGAGAGGGGGAGAGTAAGTATGCCGGGAAACTCGTTGAAGCAGCGATGTCTTACTTGTTGGCCGTCGCCCTGCCCGTGGTTCTCGTCGGTCTAATCCTAGCTCGGGACGTTGTTCTTTTCTTCTTTGGCGCCGAGTATCTTGCCACCGTCACGAGTTTCCGCATTCTCCTTTTCACCCTGCCTTTGGTTTTCCCGGCGGCCGTGATTGCCGATGCGGTTTTAGCTTACGATAAACAAAAAGTCTTTATGAAGCTGCTCGGCTTCGCCGTTCTTGCCAACATCATTTTAAACTTCCTTCTCATCCCTCGTTTCGGCGAGGTGGGAGCAGCCCTCTCGATGCTCCTCGCCTTCTTAATCATTTATCTTTTCGCCTGGCGAGGGATTAAAAAAATTATTTCTTTTTCGATTTTGCCCAGTCTTAAAAGACCGATTTTCGCCTCAATCCTCACCGCCGCTGCTCTTACCCTGGGTAAACTAGTAGCCCTCCATCCGTCAGTCAATCTCACCGTCTCAGTGGCTGTATATCTCGCGGTCCTCATTCCGGCCGCCGACCTCTGGCCGCCAATCAAACAATGGCTCAAGGCCAATCACCATTAAAAATTAAAATATGGACTTCCGGTGGTTCTTTACCTGGAGAAGACGCGGCGGGTTTTTACGTACCAGTTTTCGATGCCGTTAAAGCGATCTTCGCGGGTGCCAATGATATTGGCCTCGTTAAAACCGCCAAGCTGGGGTGAGGCTATATAAATATAATCAGGGGCGTAGAGGAAAACAGCCGGTACTTCTTCGGCGATCGTGTCACTCGTCTCTTTCAAAAGATTATTTCTTTCTTTCGGGTCAGCCGTTTTTCGATATTCTTCAAGCAAATCATCAACTTCGTCTGATTCGTAAAGAGAAAGATTCTGATCCGGGTAAAATCGTCTCGATGAATGCCAGAAAGCGAATAGATCCTGGTTTTCTTTAGTGATATTGCCGAAGAGTAGCAGTTCGTAATTGTTATCAACCAGAACTTGTTCGGCGAGGTCTCTGATCGAGAAAATCTGAAGATTGACCTTGGCGCCGTTCGCCTCCCAGTTTTCTTTAACAATTTCAGCCGTCTTAATTAAAAACTTTTCTTCCGGCACCACTAAATCAAGTTCAAGACCTCGAAGAAGCGCTGGATCGAATTCCTCTACTGGGTTTGTCGTTAAAATCGTGGGGCCGTAAAGGGGAGTGGTATAACCACCGAAGATTTGGGTGAGCCGCCCTCGGTCAACAGTGGCACTCAAGGCCTCCCTTACCCTCAGTTTTTTAAGCGCCTCCGGCGCCAGCGTCTGATTAATAAAGATAGCGTAATAACGCGGAGCGCGGAGGGAATAAGTTCGATGACGGATCTTGACCTTGTCGGCCACCGGCTCGGCCGTCGTTAAGCCAAAGCCGTCAATCTGCCCCAAATTATAGGCTCGAATCAGCTCATCCTCATTGCGGTAAAAGTTAAAAGTGACATTATTGATTTTCGGTTTCTCGCCAAAATAATTTTTATTGGCCCTAAGCTTGATCTTTGTAATTATCCCATCAGTATCTTTTTCATGGGCCACCACTTCGTAAGGGCCAGAACCAATCGGGCGAAGGCCTTGGGCCGAAAGCTTAAAATTCTGCACTGGAATGTCGGCAAAGATATGCTTGGGAATGATTCTTAAGTTTTTCAGGTGGTCTTCGCCAAAAAAGGCATAAGAACCCTGGAGCACAAATTTGACCTCGAGCTCGCTTACCCTTTCGGCCGCCACCCCTTGAAAACTGGGCAAAAGAGGCGAGCCGGCCTCCGAATCTTGGATTACTTCAAGAGTAAAAATAATATCGTCGGCCGTTAGCCTTTCGCCGTCATGCCAGAAGATATCCTCTTTGAGTCTTACACTCCAGACGGTGTTATTTTCGGACGGTTCGATTTTCTCGGCTATCTCATTTACGCTCGAAAAAATAATGTGGCTTAAATCTCGGTCTGCTTCAGTTGATGGCAGAGCCGGGTTAATAAAAACCGGTTGACCCACACTTCCCTCTCTAAAGTGCCCGCCCTCGGCCGCGACAAGATAGGTTTTAGTTTGAAAGTAAAGAATGCCGAGCGTGACGAGCGAGGCCAAAAAAATCAAACTGGCCCCGGCTAAAATTAATTGCTCTATTTTCGAGAGAGCCTGGACCAGCCTAAAAGTTTTAGTTCGTTTGAGAGTTGTAAGACCAATCATTTATAGTGAGCTTGTTTGCCCTGAGCCTGCCGAACGGGTCGAACTACCCTAACAAACTAACTACCGAAAAAGCGACAAAGATGACGGCAAAAGCGATAGTGGCCGCAAAAATCATTTTTTCAATGCCGC
>DATDUH010000034.1:0-6806 GCA_036517755.1 Minisyncoccota bacterium
CTTTACCGATATCTTCGGCTAAAGAACGAATATAGGTTCCGGAAGAGACCGCAATTTTTAGTTTGAGGAGGGGCGGCGCGAATCCCAGAATTTCCAACTCTTTTATTTTTACTTTTCTTTTCGGTAAAACAAAATTTTTCCCCGCCCTGGCTAAACGATAGGCCGGCTGACCTTGAATTTTCAAGGCCGAATAAAGAGGCGGGGTTTGTTCAATCTCGCCCCGGAACTTGGCAAGCGTCTGCTCTATTTCTTCGCGCTTAATTTCGGAAACCGTTTCTTCATCAACCACGGCGTGAAGCTCTCCTTCGCTGTCGCCGGTCGTCGAGGTGCGACCCAATTCAATGGTGGCTAAATATTCTTTATCAGTTCCTTTCAAAATTTCCCCTAGTTTTCTGGTTGACTCGCGGCCAACACCGATAACAAGCACTCCTTCGGCAAAAGGATCAAGCGTGCCGCCGTGTCCTACCCGCTTCTCGCCGGTTATCTTTCTAATCCTCCCGACCACGCCGTGGGAGCTGATCCCCTTCGGTTTTTTGATATTAAGAATCACTGAACAGCTTGCCCCTGTGTTTTAATATTCGGCGGAAATCGGCCACGATTGTCTCCCCGCTCCAGATTAAGCTACCGAGGTAGACGACGACGGCCAAGGGGACGATTAAAAGAAGCGGCAAACCGATTTGGCGCAAGAGAATGACGGCCACGCCCATTATAAAAGCGGCGAGTAGCATCGGTCGAACTGATTTTTTAACCGAGAAATTGTTAATTTTTTTCATTTTCCGCCAGATCAAAGTATTGATTACTGCCTGGGTAAAAAAACTAGACCAGGCCGCGCCGGACATTCCCCAGATAGGAATTAAAAGCAGGTTTAGACCAGCATCAGCCAGGACGCCGGCATTCCAAAATCGAACCAATTCTCTTTGACGGTTGTAAGCGGTGACGCCGTTAATAATCATGCCGATCGGAAAAGCAGTGATGAGAGTCAGAGAAAGAATTCGGAGCGGTCCGGAAGATGGTCCGTATTCAGCGCCATAAATTAGATCAATCGCCTGATCAGCGGTCAGCATTATACCCAAGGCCAGGGGCAGGGCGAGAAATATAATCAGTCCCACCCCCCGCTCCAGAATCCGGCGGAATTCTCCTTCTTCTCGGTGGGCTAACCGACTTAAAACCGGGAAAAAACCGCCAGTGACGAGAGCGGGTAAAAGATAGAGAAAGGCAATCGGCTTTTGGGCGGCCGCGTAAAGTCCCACTTCTTCCACTCCCCGAAACCAACCAATCATAATGGTATCCACATTAACCATTAAGACGCCGAAGATCGAAGCGATACCCAGGGGCCAGGCCGACTCGATAATCTGGCGGACTAGCTTCCGATCAAAGCCAGAGAAGATTCTTTTAATCGGCTTCCGGAGAAGATAGATAGTGAGAACAAGACCGAGCCCTGAACCCAAGGCGTAAGCGCCGGCCAGCGCCTCTGGCGTGGCCTTGATTAAAAGAGCGGCAAAGCCGACGCCTACAATCACAACTTGAGTTAAGATATTCACCGCCGCCTCTTTTTCCATTTTTTCTTCGGCCCGGAAAAGAGAGGTGCCGAATCTCCTTAAGGAATCAAAGATAAAGAGGAGCCCGACGAAAAGAACGATTGTTTGGGAAACTGAAAATTTAGTGAAAAACGGAGTGCCGAAAACGATAATTAAGAAACTCAATAAGATCAAGACCGCTTTAATTAAAAAGGTGGTTGAGAAGTATTTCTCTTTGGCCTCTGGTTTTTGACTAACCTCGCGGATTAAGACTGCGCCCAGCCCTACATCAGTAAAAATGGTAAAAACAGCCGCGAGACTCGTTAGATATGAAAAAACTCCCCAGCCAGCGGCGCCTAAGATTCGGGCGGCGTAAATGACGATGCCGAGGCGTAAAAGACGGCCAGTGATCTCGCCGAAAGAAAGCCAAAAAGTATTTTTGGCAATTGTTTGTCTGGTATTCTGATTCTCAAAAAGAAATTCTTTAATTCTCGATGGTTTGGCGGGCATGAAAGGTTCCAAGCTACTCTTCTATGTTATAATAGGAAACAATGAAATCAAAAACATTAATTTGGCTCGTCGTGATTCTCGCGGTCTTAGCCCTCGGCGGCCTCGCTGCTTATCTCTGGCCGAAGCTCAATATCTCGGTTGAGCGGCCCTACGTCGCGGTTTATATGCAAACCGGAGATCTTTACTTCGGCCGGATTTCTTACTTCCCCCGGCTGGCCCTTAAAGATGTTTATGTGCTCCAGAGCGCTAATCCAACTGATCCTACCCAGCCCAATCTTCAGATCGTACCGATGAGAAACACTGTCTGGGGGCCGGACCGATTGATTTTGAATTATGATCAAATCGTTTTTATCGGCAAGGTGGGGGCCTCGAGCCAGGTAATGCAGGCGATTAACCAGTCGAGATAAAGAAAATAAAAAGGATGGAGTTTGTTCAGAAAAACTTCCTGGCTCTTAGTATTCTCGTCGGCGTTTTGATTCTCTCCGGCACGCTGGTTTATGTTTTCGGTCCAGGCGGCGGAACTACCCCAACCGCTCCGGCTGGGAACGAAGAATTTCCCACCGCTACCCCGCCGCCAATTGGCGATGATCCGGTTTTAGGCGACGAAAATGCACCAGTCACGATGATCGAGTACGGCGACTATCAGTGTCCCTTTTGCGGCCGGTTCTTTAGCCAGACCGAGACGAAGTTGCGGGAGAACTACATCTCGAGCGGCAAAGTCAAGCTTATCTATAAGGATCTAATTATTATTGATAACTTTGTTTCCGGCGGTCATGAATCAAAAGACGCCGCCTCGGCAGCTAATTGCGCCGGTGACGAGGGTAGATACTGGGAGTACCACGACCTTTTGTTCAAGACGGAGATTGCCGATGGTGCCGAGAACAACGGCAATTTGACCCGGAGCCTATTGCTTAATTTGGCCGGCGAGCTTGGGCTCAACCAGACTGATTTCACCGCTTGTTACGATTCCCGGAAGTACGATGCCGAAATTGAGGCCGATACCACCGAGGCTCAATCATTTTTGCCGAGCGCTTCTACCCCGAGTATCTTCGTTGGAAACCGCCTAATCCAAGGCGCCCTACCCTACGAGACCTTCGCCGGAATCATCGAAGAAGAGCTGAAGAAATAATTCTCAAAGGTCGCGATTTAATCTTTTTAGTTAATAAAGTAGATAAATGAGCTGGCTTTATCTTTTAGTCGGTTTGTGGCTCGCCGCCTCGCCTTGGCTTGTCGGCACTTTGGGCCTGAACCTTGTCTGGAATAACCTTGTTTTCGGAGGATTTGTGGCACTCCTCGCCCTCTGGCAAACTTTCGGCCGCAAGCGAATGTAACTTGCGCTCGATTTAGCAAACGTGTACTCTATTACCGTTATGGCTAAGGTTGGAATTTATACCACTACTATTTGTCCTTATTGCCAAATGGCTAAGGATTTTTTTGCTAAAAATAATATTGAGTACGAGGAATACAATGTAGCCCTTGACGAGTCGAAGCTTCATGAGATGGTCGAAAAATCCCATCAGTGGGGCGTGCCAGTGATTGATGTCGAAGGTCAGATTATCGTTGGTTTTAATCGCGGAGAGCTAGAAAAAGCCTTAAAGGTCGCTTAAGGTCAGTTTTATTTTGGACGATGCAATACAAATGTCCTCAATGTGGTCACGTGGCTAGTGAACCGGGCAACTGCCCGATGTGCGGCGTTCCGATGCAGCCTGCCTCGCCTGATGCGAGTCAAGGCGGGCCTACCTCGCCGAGTCAAGGCGGGTCGGTTCAAGACGAAGGAATGCCGCCGACCCCGACTCCTGACGTTCCGACCACGCCGGTTCCACCGCCGGGAGCTCCTGAGCCGCCGCCAACACCGCCGGCTCCTGAACCACCGGCTGGTCCGCCGACTCCTCCCCCGCCACCGGCTGGCGTTTAGTTCGTAAAAAGCGGTCCGACTCAAAAGTCGGGCCGCTTTCTTATTGGCATCACCTCTCGTTTCATTTAAACTACTCTTCGTGTACGAACTCGTTATTATTGGCGGCGGTCCGGCCGGGGTAGCAGCTGGTATCTATGCGGCCCGAAAAAAAATAAAAACCCTACTCTTAACCGATACTTTCGGCGGTCAATCTTTAGTTTCGGCCGAAATCGAAAATTGGATCGGCACCAAATCAGCCTCTGGTTATGACCTTGCCAAAATGCTTGAAGAACATCTTCGGGCTCAAGGAGGAATTGAGATAGTCGATGGTGACTTAGTTGAAAAAGTAGAAAAATTAGACGGCGGTTTTAAACTAAAAACTAAAAACGGCAAAGAATTTGAAACCAAAAGAATTTTAGCTACCTCGGGCAGTCGGCGTAGGCACTTAGCTGTGCCGGGCGGTAAAGAATTTGACGGCCGCGGTGTGGCTTACTGCGCTACTTGCGATGCGCCGGTTTTTAAAGACAAGGTGGTGGCTGTCGTAGGCGGCGGCAATTCCGGCCTTGAAGCGGTAATAGATTTATTGCCTTATGCCTCCAAGATTTATCTGCTTCATCATCGGAACAGTCTTAAGGGCGATCCAGTAACCCAAGAAAGAATCAAAAAAGAACCGAAGGTCGAAATCATTTTGAACGCCGAGACCCAGGAAATAATAGGCAGTGATTTTGTGACTAGTCTGAAGTACGAAGATAAAAATTCGGGTGAGGTTAAAAAACTAGAACTGGGGGGGATTTTTGTGGAGATCGGCTCGGAGCCGAATGTCGAGTACCTCGATGATTTAGTGAAAATGAACGGCTATCGGGAAATTGTTATTGATCACCGAACCCAAAAAACTTCTTCTCCCGGAATTTGGGCGGCCGGTGATGCCACCGATGTCCTTTATAAACAAAACAACTCTTCGGCCGGTGATGCGATTAAAGCTGTTTTAAATATCCACGACGAGATGACTGGCCAAGATCGTTTATCTCCCCGCCTTCGCTAAAGCTTCGGCGGGCAAGCCCGCTTACTACTGCTCAATTATCGAGTTACGATCTCGATAGTGTTTAAATTTCGATAATAACGGGCAGAATCATTGGCCGGCGGTTAGTCTCGTGATAAACAAACTGACCGATCTGATCCCGAAGAAGCGATTTCAAGTAATCAGAATCAAGCGGTTGATGACGGGGAATCCGACTGATAATAGACCTGATCCGCCCCCGAATTTCATTTAGCAGTTCCTGACTTTGGCGGAGGTAGATAAAGCCGCGGGAGATGATGTCTGGATTTTTAACCAGCTTCCCCGACTTCCGATCAAGAGTAGCAATAATCACGATCATTCCCTCTTGAGAAAGGGTCAATCGATCGCGCAGAACCACCTCTTCGACATCACCCACCCCCAAACCGTCAACCATCACATAGTAGACCGGCACTGTTTCTTCGCTTACTTTAAAATCATCTTTGGTGAGCAAACCAACACTGCCGTTTTCGAGCAGCCTGATGTTCTTTTCAGGAATACCAACCTCAACCCCCAACTGACCAGCGGCATAACGCATATAGTAGTAGGCGTGTTCCGGCACGAGATAACGGGGTTTTACGGTTTTAATAAATAACTTAATGTCTTCAGCTAGGGCGTGGCCGCTCGAATGAATATCAAGTAATTTGGAGTTATAAACTAGAGCTCCTTGGCGGGCGATGTTGTCAGTCAGGGCCTGAACGCTTCGTTCATTGCCCGGGATAACCGAGGAAGAGAAAATAAAGGTATCGCCGTGCTTAATCTGAATATGGCGGTGCTCGCCATTCGCAATCCGCATCAGCCCCGCCGTCGGTTCGCCCTGGGCGCCGGTTGAAATAACTAAAATCTTATCGTCTTTGTATTTCGAAATTTCCTGAACCGAAGCGAAGGTGTCCTTTTTGGTTTTAATGTAGCCCAGCCTTTGGGCAATTTGAACATTCTCTCGCATCGAGCGGCCATTTAGAATCACTCTTTTGCCGAGCTTCTCGGCGATCTTAATGATCTCGCCGATTCGAGTGAGCATCGAGGAAAAAGTAGCGAGCACTATCCGGCCCTTCGCCTTTCGGAGTAACTCTTCAAGATTTTTAATGACTTCGGTCTCAGGAATACCGTATCCTTCTTCAAGGGCATTGGTCGAATCAATAATGAGGGTATGGATCCCTATCTTGCCCACTCGCTCGATTTCATCAAAGCGGTAAATATTCCCCTGGGCATCACGGTCAAGACGAAAATCGCCAGTATGGGCAATATTACCGACCGGGGTCTTAATAACCAAACCCATTGATTCTGGGATTGTGTGTTCAACGCCGAAAAATTCCAGTTCAAAATGCTTGCCCACTTTCACTTTATCGCCGTACTTAATCGGCACAATGTTAAGCTTGGGGGCATTCACAAACTCTTCCTGCCTTTTCTCGAGAATGGCCTTAGTCAAGGGCAAAGTATAAATCGGCGGGTTGCCTAATTTACCGATCAGGTGGGGAACGGCGCCGATATGATCATAATGACCGTGGGTGATGACCACCGCGCGAACATTATCTTTTTTCGGCTGGAGATAAGCGATATTGGGAATAATGTAGTCGATCCCGGGGGTGTCCTCTTCCGGGAATTGAAGTCCCATATCAACGACCACAATCTCGTCCTCGTATTCAAGAAAGCTCATATTACGGCCTATTTCCTCGAGCCCACCCAGGGGAACAAGGCGAAGAATGCCGGCCATCGAAGACTCGCCCGGAGCGGCAGATTTCGCCGGTTTAGCAACGGCTTTTTTAACTCTCCGGGCCTGCCTGCCGGCAGGCAGGGAGCGGACGGTCCGCCTCGTGGTTCTGGTCAAAGT
>DATDUH010000035.1:0-7407 GCA_036517755.1 Minisyncoccota bacterium
GGCTCCGCGCCGAAGAAGGCCTGGAAGGTGGTCATCGTCTTAGCTGCCATCCCGACTCTCATCGGTCTCTCGATGATGACCGAGAAGCTCGCCCGCCCCAAGGCGAACCACGAGACAGTCGAGACCGTCGAGAAAGCCGACAACGAGGAACGGGTGATCCAAATCCGACTCCTCGGCTTTAACCGACCGTCGGAGGCGGTTGACCTCGACCGCTTCGAGGGCGGCTGGCACTACCGCTTCGAGGGGCCGCCGGGAACGACGGCCCACTTCGGAAGCGGCTTCTCCGGTCCCCTCACCACAGAATGGGGAACGAGAGGCGGCAAGGTTCGGTTCACCGGCCCTCGCGGCCAGATCGTGACGGTCAGGGTCTATCCCTGACTAAGAAAGGGAGGTGATGACAAAACGGCCCTCCGATATATCCAATATATCGGGGGGCCGTCTGCATTTTAGTGAGTCTTAACCCCTAGAGGCCGGTGAGGAAATTTTTGACGAAGACACTTACTCCACCGGCAAGCACTGCGATCACCAGGGCCCAGATAGCGTAAGTTAAGACGGTCTTAGCCTTGCTGGTTTTTGTCTGGTCTCCCATAGCAGTCAGATAAAGAAAGGCGGCGATAAGAAGGAAAATAACGGATAGGGCAAGAATAATGCCGAACAGCCAACCAGCTACGGTCTCGATGAGATCAATGATATCGCTCGGTTCGGTGATCGGAGTCGGCGGTTCTTCAAATCCATTCGCAGCCAGAACCCCGGCGGGCATAGAGCCAACGACTAACTTTGAAAGTTGATATTTGATTTTAGACATTTCTATCTGGCTAAGGTCTCGACCTTTCGCATTTTTTAACAATATAACACACTTTTCCAAAAAATCATAGGGCTTAGGGTGAACTCAGGCCGCAGGCGGCTCGGCATTCTGAGGGCGTATTACCCAGTTCTGCTATGCACTCGTCGTAACACGAAGACGAACCCCCGTCCTCCTCTCCTCCAAGAATATTTGAGACCAACGTGCTCACTCCGCCGGCGACAAGAATAATAACAAACCCAACCACTCCCCAAAGAATAATCTGCTTACCCCTCCTTAACCTATCTGGATTGCCGGCGGCCGTCAGAATAAAGAAACCGCCGAGAAGAATAATAACAGTTAGAAGGGGGATGGAAATAGTAAAAAGAAAGCTCGCTACGACATCAAGAATTTCCTCAAAACTGCCGACTTCAAGAGGGTTTTCTAATTCAATAGGGATGGTTCCTTCACCTGGAACGTCCCCTTCGCTCTGAGCCAAGGCTGCTCGAACCCCTAAAAATAGACTGCCGAGTTTCAACCAGAAAACACTAAGCATCATTAAAAATTTTAACATAATTTAGCCGCACGTAAGACTATCGAATTGCCACCATTGGCCAGTGCAGTCAGTAAAGCTGGTGATGAGGGTATTAACCAAAACCCAAGCCACAAGAACAATCACGAGCCCAACCACGGCGGTAGTAATGGTTTTTTTGCCCCGGGCCAAAAGATTAGGCGAACCGCCGCTTACAAGCATCATTGCCCCGCCGATCATTATAAAAAGCACGGCCAGGATAAAGGCGGCGTCAATCAAAAAATTAAAAATATTGGCTCCGAGCTGAAGCAAATCCCCTTTGGTGCATTCAGTCCCTTCGCAGGGAACAAGACCCGCCGCCGAAGCAACTTTTAGAAAATGGATCATTTTCGAAGAAGGATGTTTAACTCGACCTCGGCTCGCTCGAGCGCTTCTTTAAGGGAAAGCTCGCCAGCCGAGACGCTCTCTATCATCTTATCAAATATTGACTTAACTTTATTCTCGTCCGGTTGGGGCCAGCTTTTAGCGGTCAAGGCCTGGCCAGCAAAAACTCCAAAGTTCGAATCATTAAGGTATTGGTTGATGAGAAATCTAAGAGCCGGCGGTCGACTAGTGGCCTTGAGGTAACCTGTGGCGCTCGTCTCGTCAGTGGTCGCAAAAATCACGAAATCCCAAGCCGCTGCTCTAGCCTCGACCGCTGAAGTCGAAGAAACGGCCAACCCCCAATATTTAGCAAAGTTAATCGGCTCCGCTAGAGTAAATTGAGGGGTTTGACTAACCGCTAAATCGATGGAGGGATTGCGCTCTTCGATTTCGCTAAGCTCATCAGCATAGGCTAAGATCATGGCCGCCCTCTCATCGGCAAAAGCCTCGATTGAAGAATCAAAATTACTATTCCAGGTATAGACCGACGATTCTGGATCGCTAAACTTAAGATAGAAAATCACCGCCTCTTCCGCGGTTCGACCGGTTAAATCGACTTTCCCTAGGTCTGGGTTAACTACCAATAACCCCCGCTGGATTAAAAGGAGGCTTAAAATATCGGGGGCATGGGGGATATTTCGAGAGGCCCCTCCAATCGAAGCCCCGGCTAAAGTTAAATTACCGCCTTCGAAGGCCCGGAGCTTGCCAATCGCGGCCTCGAAATCACTCCAGGTTTTTGGCGGCAACGCTACTCCTTTTCGATCAAAAATATCCCGATTATAAACTAGGGCTAGCGTATCTACCGAAACCGGCAGGGCATAAATCCTCTCGTCCGACACGAAGTCGGCTCGAACCACTTGCGGAAAAAGGCCAGAAACAGTATCAGCGCTTATTTTACTCGTCGAAGCTGGATAAAGTTTGTTTTGATGCTTCGAAAGCCAGGTGCTTTTAAACATAAAAACATCTGGTCCCCTGCCAGCGGCCAGGGCATTGACTAGGTCGCTCTCGTAAGAATCGGGGTCGACTTCGGTATAATCGATGCTTACTTCGGGATAAACCCTCCGGAAGCTTTTGATAGTAGGTTCCCAAACCTTTTCATCGTCAATGCCCCAAAATTCAAGTGAGACCCGGTCGCCGCCCCGACGACCCGGCAAAAAACCGATAAGAACTAGGATTAAAATCAAAACACCGAGGCCGATGGCGCCAAAAGTGATGATTTGTTTCCGGGTGAGCTGGCTAAGCTGCATGTCCTATAAACACACGGTACCGATAATCTCGTCTCCTTGGCCAAGCTTCATAATCCTCACCCCTTGAGTGGCTCGGCCGGCGCTCCTCACGCTTTTAATATCGGTCCTTAAAATCTGGCCTTTAGCCGAAACGGCAAGCAATTCCATTTCTTCAATTATAACATGAGAAGAAACAACCAGACCCGTCTTTTTGGTCACCTTAGCAGTTAAAATTCCCATACCGCCGCGGCGCTGAAGCTTATAACTCTTAAGCGGCGTTTGTTTAGCGTAGCCGCCAGCCATCACCACTAAAAAGTTCAGGGCTTTTTTCGGATCGATCACGTCAAATGAGCTGACTCGATCATCTTTCTTTAGGTTAATGCCTCGGACGCCGCCTGCGGTCCGACCCATTTCCCTGATTTCACTCGCCTTAAAACGAATAGCCCGGCCAGAGGCAGTGCTAATAATCACCTCCTCTCCCCGACCGGCCAGTTTGGCCCAGCCCAAAATATCGCCTTCGTTAAGCTTTAAAACAATCAGGCCGCTTCGGCGAACATTCGCTAATTTATCAAGGCCGATTTTTTTAATCAGACCTCGGGCGGTGGCCAGCACCAGATACTTGCCAGCCTCTTTATCAGCTTCGCCGTAAGTCAGGATGGCCGTTACTTTTTCATTGCCGGGAATCTCCAAGAAGTTATGAATGGCTCGGCCCTTGCCGGTTCGAGTGCCGGCGGGGATTTCATAAACTTTTGTTTGGAAGACCCGCCCCTTATTGGTGAAAAAAAGAATATCATCATGGGTTCGGGCGCCGATAAAGTGAGCCAAAACATCGGTTTCATTCAAGGTGCCGCCCTTTAAGCCCTTGCCGCCGCGACGCTGACGCTTGAAGCTGGCTGGCGGCAAACGCTTGATATAGCCGTCGTTCGACATCGTAATAATCGTCTCCTCTTGGGGAATAATATCTTCGGTTCGGAATTCTTTGAGTCCGCCGACGACGACTTTAGTTCGGCGTTCATCGCCGAACTCCTCTTTCAGCTCCAGGAGCTCTTCTTGAATCGCCTCCATAATCTTGGCTGGGCTTTTTAAAAGGGCGGTTAAGTCTTTAATTAACTTCTTTTTCTCATTTAATTCGTCTTCAATCTTTTTCCGCTCAAGGGCGGCCAAGGTCGCAAGCCTCATATCTAAAATAGCGTCGGCTTGGCGGTCGCCGAACTTAAACTGTTTCACAAGATTAACGTGAGCCGCGGCCCGATCAGCCGACTTTTTGATAACCGCAATTACTTTATCAATGACATCGAGGGCTTTGGCTAAACCTTCTAAAATATGAGCCCGCTCTTCAGCTCGTTTCAGCTCGAACTGACTACGCCGGGTGACGACTTGTTTTCGGTGCTCGATAAAGCCGACGAGCACGTCCCGAATCGACATCGTCTGCGGCTGGAGGCCTTCAGCTAAGGCCACCATATTTAAGTGGAAGTCTTTTTGAAGGTCGGTGTACTTGAAAAGCTGATTTAAAATTTTCTGAGGCGTGGCCTCGTTTTTCAGTTCAATCACAATCCGGAGGCCTTCTTTATCGAGCTCATCCCGAATGTCTCTTACGCCTTCAATCTTTTTCGCCTGAACCAGTTCGGCGATCTTTATCATTAACTCGGATCGGTTGACCTGGTAAGGAATCTCGGTAATGACAATCCTTTTCTCTTCGATCTCGGCGAGGCCCCTTGTGGTGATGCTCCCCCGGCCGCTCGAATAAGCCTCGCTGATGGATTTCCGGTCATAAATTATGCCGCCGGTTGGAAAGTCCGGGCCTTTAATGAAATTCATTAAATCCAAAGAGGTCGCCCTGGGATTACTAATTAAGTGAACCGCAGCCTCGACCGCCTCGCCTAGATTATGAGGCGGAATTTTGGTGGCCATTCCGACCGCAATTCCATCCGAGCCATTAATCAGGAGGTTCGGCGCCTTGGCCGGCAAAACGCTCGGTTCCCGACGATCACCGCTGTAGTTCGGTAGAAAATCAACTGTTTCTTTATCAATGTCCGAAAGAAGGGTCTCGGCAATTTTTGAGAGGCGCGCCTCGGTGTAACGCATCGCCGCCGGCGAATCACCGTCAATGCTGCCCCAATTTCCCTGGCCGTCAATTAAGGGATAACGAAGGGAGAAATCTTGAGCCATTCGGGCTAGGGCGTCATAAACCGCCGCATCGCTATGAGGATGGTAGCGGCCAAGCACATCGCCAACCACATTAGCCGCTTTTTTAAACTTAGCCCCCGAGCCAAGGCCAGCCTCCTGCATTGCCCATAAAATCCGGCGATGAACCGGCTTGAGGCCGTCCCGGACATCGGGCAGGGCCCGACCCACAATGACCGACATCGCATAATCAAGATATGATTCGCGCAGCTCGGTCGTTATTTCTCTTTTTTCTACCTTTGGATCAGCCATACGAGTTTATTTGAAACTTCTTCTTTCAAGAGATCTTTACGCTTAACCACCAACTTCTCTTCGGCCTTGACCTTCTGCCCCAGCTCTTCGGCTAATACCTTAACCATTTTCTCTCCAATGGGAATAATGATCTTGGGATCGATCTGCTTAATTAAGTTAACTACTTCCTTAGCTTTTACTTTGGCCAGATTTACCGAAAGACATAAAATATCAATTTCTCCTAACCGGTCAAGCGCTTCGCTCGTTGGCAGATAATTCAGGCCGCTCATAAAGGCGAGGCGCATCCCATCAAGCCCTGCTTCATAAAAGCTCTTGAGGTGAGTGGCAGTGGCCTCTTCGGCAAGAGCGACGCCCTTGATCTTGGCGCCAGATATTTCATATTCCCCGGGGCCTTGGATGACTTCTGAACCAGGAAAAGATTCAACCGGCACCTTAGTTTCGGTCCGCAAAATTAAATTGCCCCCTCTCGCTCTTGGGGGATCAACCACTAAAGTGAAGTCCCCCACTTGACACTTGACACCGGAGGGGGAGAGTAGGGTAACGATCATCAACTTAATTTTACCGCCGCGCGGGTACCAGAGCAATATTGATTTTCAAATTTGATTGGTTCTATAATGGGGCAGTTCAGATGGCTCTAAACCTAGTCAAAAAGAATAACGCGCCGGAGCTTCAGATGCTAAAAATCGAGCCGGGCCTAATGCCGATTTTAAAAACCGGCGATTTGATCGAGGCCACCCTGATCGAATCTAACGGCCGGACCGCTTCTTTCGAAATCCCCCAAGTCGGAACCGGAATCCTTTACGGCGTCGAACTCAGTAATGCCCGGGAGATTTTAAAAAGAATAAAGCCCGGAGATGCCGTCACCGCTAAGGTGGTAACGCCGGAAAACGAAAAGGGTTTTATCGAGCTCTCTCTGGCCCAGGCCGACAAACAAAGGGCTTGGCAAGAAGTGAAGGAGCTGAAAGAGCGCGGCGAGGCCATCCAGTTAAAAATCACGGGGGCTAATACCGGAGGGCTCTTGGCTGGAATCGCCGGTCTCCAGGCTTTTCTACCGGCTTCCCAGCTTTCAAACGAACACTATCCGGAAAATGCCGAGGGCAACCGTAGCCGCATCCTTGAAGAGCTGAAGAAATTCATCGACCAGGAGCTAACGGTGAAAATTATTAATGTGAACCCCAGGAACAATAAACTAATCATTTCAGAAAGAGAAATCGTCGCTGAAAACGTTAAGGAGCTGCTTAAAAAATACAATCCTGGGGACGTAGTTACCGGCATCGTCTCGGGTGTAGCCAACTTCGGCGCCTTTATCCGCTTCGTTGATAACCCGGAAATCGAAGGCCTGATCCACATTTCCGAGTTAAGCCACAACTTAATTGATCACCCCAAAGAAGTGGTCCAAGTAAGCGACCTGATTAAGGCCCAGATTATTGAAATTAAAGAAGGCCGGGTTTCGCTTTCCGGGAAGGCGCTTCAACCCAATCCTTGGGATAAAGTTGACGAAAGGTTTAAAGAGGGGGAAGTTGTTAAGGGCACGGTTTATAAGTTAAATCCCTTTGGTGCCCTCGTAAAACTCGATCCCGAGATTGCCGGCTTGATCCACATCTCGGAGTTCGGTTCGGCTGAAGAGCTAAAGAAAAATTTGATCCCCGGCAATAGCTATGACTTTATTATCGAATCAGTCAGACCAACGGATAAAAGAATTATTTTGAAGTTAAAAACCATCCCCAGGAAATATGATGAACCTAAAACAGATGAACCAGAAAAAACTGAGACCGGCGAAGCGCTTTAACAACCAGCGCTTCTGGCGGACCGTTTTCTTCATTATCCTTACGGCCCTTACCTTATCGCTCCTTTTTCAAACCGGAGAGAAACCGCCGGTAATTGATCTTGCCACTCTGGCCCAAAAGATGACAGCCGGAGAAGTGGCGAGAATCACGGTCAATGGCAACGACTTAAAAATCGATCTTAAAAACGGCGAGGTTCTAGCCGCCAAAAAGGAAACGGAAGCT
>DATDUH010000036.1:0-7531 GCA_036517755.1 Minisyncoccota bacterium
TTTATTCTCAATTGGCTGGTCTTCGGGCAAGTCAAACCGCTCCATAAAGTTCTTAATCCGTTCGCCGCCAAAAATCCGGAGTAAATCGTCTTCCAAAGAAAGGAAGAATCGGGACGAACCTTGATCGCCCTGCCGACCCGAACGACCCCGGAGCTGATTATCAATCCGTCTCGCCTCATGCCGCTCAGTGCCAAGGACATGTAAACCCCCTAATTCCTTGATTTTTCGAGCCTCTTCCGGATTTGGCGGGTTGCCGCCCAGGA
This sequence comes from Minisyncoccota bacterium, assembly GCA_036517755.1. Taxonomy (GTDB): domain Bacteria; phylum Patescibacteriota; class Minisyncoccia; order UBA6257; family Colwellbacteraceae; genus JACOXB01. Next base: position 264 of record DATDUH010000036.1, read on the forward strand.
CGATGTCCACCCCCCGGCCAGCCATATTAGTAGCCACGGTCACCGCCCCAAGCCGGCCAGCTTGGGCGATAATGGCTCCTTCCCGCTCATGATTCTTGGCATTTAAAACCTCGTGGGAAATACCGGCTTTCCTGAAAACCTGAGAAAGGATTTCGTTCTTTTCGATTGAAACACTACCCACCAAAACCGGCTGGCCTTTTTCGTGCCGTTCCTTAACCTCTTCGGCAATCATTCGATACTTAGCCTCAAGATCTTTGTAAATCACATCCGGTAGATTTTCCCTAATCATCGGCCGATTAGGGGGGACGCTTACCACCTCGAGGTTATAGACCTTATGAAACTCCTCGGCTGAAGTTTGGGCGGTGCCGGTCATCCCGGCTAATTTTTTGTAAAGTCGGAAGTAATTTTGAATGGTAATCTGGGCAAAAGTGCGCGACTCTTCTTTAACCGCTACTCCTTCTTTGGCTTCGATCGCCTGGTGAAGTCCGGCTGAATAGCGACGGCCAAACATTAAGCGGCCGGTAAACTGATCAACAATAATCACTTCACCTTCCCTCACCACGTAATCGCGATCTCTTTCATAAAGCGCCTGAGCTTTAAGACAAGCTTCAAGGTAGTGAGCCAAACGAAGATTCTCGACCGCGTAAAGATTTTTAATGCCGGCCATTCCCTCTACCTTATCGATCCCAGCCTCGGTAATTTCAACGCTTCTTAATTTTTCATCAACTAAATAGTCTTCTTCCTTGGTTAATCGTTTTACGGCCGCGGCAAAGACTTTGTAGAAGTTCGAAGAATCCCGATCAGCCACGGAAATAATGAGCGGCGTCCGCGCTTCATCAATTAAAATGGAATCGACCTCATCAATAATGGCATAATTCAAGGGGCGCTGAACCTGAGCCTCAACGCTCGAGGTCAGGTTATCTCTTAAATAATCAAAACCGAATTCGTGGTTAGTGCCGTAGGTGATGTCGGCGCGATAGGCTTCCCGCCTCGTCACTGGCCGGAGAAATTCTTCTTTGACCAAGAAACTGCCAGTCGCATCTCTTTCCTCGTCTATCTTTTTTCTCTCTTCTTCGGTAAGCCGCCATTCAGGATCATAAATAAAAGCGCCGTCGTGCACTAAACAGGCCACTTTCAAACCGAGAAAATGGTAAATCTGCCCCATCCAGACCGTATCTCGCTTAGCCAGGTAATCATTGACTGTATGAATATGAACACCTTCACCGGCTAGAGCGTTTAAATAGGCCGGCAAGGTAGCGGCGAGCGTCTTCCCTTCACCAGTGAGCATTTCGGCGATAATTCCTTGGTGAAGGACCATCCCGCCCCAAAGCTGAACATCGAAATGACGCTGGCCTAGAGTGCGACGCGAGGCTTCCCGCACCAAGGCAAAGCCCTTGACTAAAAGTTTATCTAAACTTTCGCCGGCCCGAGCTCTCTCCTTTAGAGTTAAACTTTCTCCTTTTAATTTATCGTCGGCGAGCTTTAAAAGTTCTGCCTCTTCATCGTTAACCAAATTTATTTCCCGAGGCGGCTTCTTCGAATTAAAAAACGGCATTTAAAAACTATCTCTTTCCTTTGTACTTTTCGATTTCGCGCTTCAGTTTTTCTTTCACTTCGTCGATAGCTCGGCGAAGATCTTCGTCGTCATGGGCGGCCCTGATTAACTTACCAGGCAGGGTTAAATTAACCTCGGCGTGATAAACTTGGCCGTGGCGATGATGACGGGTCGACCGACCCACTTCAACCTCGGCGAGAATCACATCTTCCGGAAGACGCTTAATAAAGCGGTCGAGCCCTCCAATTTTTTTCTCGATATAAGTCCGGAGGGAAGGGGTCAGCTCAAGATTAGTAGTTTGAATCTCAAGTCTCACTGGCCCTCTATTATAGGCCGCTGGCCAGGTCATATCAAATAAAAAACCGAGCGCTCAGAGAGGCGCTCGGTTAGCCGGGAAAGAAGAGCAGCAATGCTACTTCTTCTTTTTCCCCTTCTTTCTTTTAGCCATGCGGCTTGAGATAATACATTATCTCTACTAACGCGGGCCGCCGACCAGTCAACCCCTCGTTAGCTCACTTTCATTCTAGAACGAATGAATTCTGAAATACACTGTGGATAACCGAAGCGGGGTGATCAAAAACGAAATGTCCCTCGACTTCTATCGGGGGACATTTCTTGAATCGAAGAACTAATGAAGACTATCTCCTTCGCCTTCGGCGAGCAGGCGCTTTCTTAGCTGGCGCCTTGCGGGTCGTGCGTCGGCGGCGAGTTGCAGTCTTCTTCGCGGGTTTAGCCGCCGCTTTTCTCCTTCTTTTTGCAGGCATGTTTGTTACTTGCTTAAGCATCTAACAAAAGTTGTCGACCAATCAACCCTGTTAGTCAATACACTAATTTAATTGTAACAAGTTTAAATCAGAAAAAATATGTGGATAACTCATTTTAAGTAATAATTCTTACTTCTTCCTCAAGTTTTATATCAAATTTATCTTTAATTTCGTTTTTAACTAGCGAGATTAAAGATAAAACATCGCTAGCGGAAGCGCGTAGAACATTAACAATAAAGTTTGGGTGCTTAGGGGAAATCATAGCGCCCTCGCATCCAATCCCCCTTAGTCCGGCCTCGGAAATTAAATAGGCCGTTGGCACTACCGGGAAAGGATCAACTTTAATCGGCGCCACTTTAAGAACGGGATTGTCTGGATGAATCTGATTAACGGACACATTTTTAAAGATACTGCCGATATTCGGGTATTCGAGAGGGTGACGCTCTTTCCGGTAATTCATCCTCGCCTCGGCGGCCTCGTAAAGAGAGCGCTTGTCGCCGGGAGTTAATTTTAGGGCGGCCTCAAGAATAATTTCTTTTCCCGCATTTAACTTGAAAATGCTCGACCGATAACTAAAGGCGCAATCCTCTCCCCTTCTTTTAATAATTCGAAGACTATCTCGATCCAAACTGATCACTTCAATTATTAGATCTTTAATTTCTCCGCCGAAAGCGCCGGCATTGCCAAAAATAGCTCCACCGAAAGAGCCGGGTAAACCGCTAGCCCACTCTAAACCAGAGAGTCCCCGCGAAACAGCGGCCCCGACAAGATCCTTCATCAAAACCCCAGCCGCGGCCCTCGATACCCTGCCCCCAAATTCAATTGCCTTCAGCTCCGGCTTCAGAACCAATCCCCGAAACCCATTGTCGCTCCAAAGAATATTAGTGCCGCTCCCCAGGATATAAATATCGAACCCATTCTTCCTTCCGAACTCTAGAGCTTCAACTAAATCTTCAATGCTTTTAGCTAAAACAAAATAGTCAGCCGGCCCACCAATGCGAAAATTACTGTAATCGCTCAGTTTAATGTTCCGAAGGAGCTCCATGTCATAAAAAAGGAGCGGCGGGGTCGACTCCAATGCCTTGCAGGTGTTGAGTGAGTGCCCGTCTTCGCCGCTCCAGTTTTATTCTATGGCCCTTTTTCTTACCGCCGCAAGGGCTTAGCGTTATAACTCAATAAAATCGATTCTTTATCGTTAAATTCACGGGCATTGACTTCGTGAATAAATTCACGGTTCGTCGCCTCTACTATTTTGAAACCAGGGAAAGCGGACTCTAGAACGGCTAAAATTTCTTTAGTCTGATAAGCTGACGGGGCCGAGATAAGGACCCGCAAGTTGGCCGTTGATTTCTTGCGTCGCCTTTTTTGGATTAAAAGCTGGATCACTACTCCTTCGCCAATTTCATTCACTTTCGAGAAATCAAGCTTCTTTAAGTCTATCGCCCGCCAGGACCTAGCTTCAGGCGCACGAAGAGAAACGCCCAAATGGTAACCGCCATGATGATAAAGATCATAATCTTTAACCTCTTCAAAAGCGGGATTTTTTATTCTCGACGAGCGTGGCGCCAAAAGATAATAATTCACCTTTTTGCCGAGGTGATGGACGGCTATCTCCAGAACAAAAGGAGGATTAATGGATTGAAGGAGCTCTAGATGTTCGCCTAATATTTTAGGATTATCGATTTTAAAAATCTTGAAAGGCGCTCTTCGATGACGAAGGGGAGAATAAGTTTTTAATAAAGAAACAAATAGAACAAGCCAAATACTAAGGCCGAGAACAAAAGCGACGATCGCGGTTGGGGTGAAAAAAGATAGCATTGTTGTAGAATAAAAAGAGTGAAAAAAGCCTATCTCCTGCTCTTCCTTATTATCATTATAGCCGCCATACTCCGACTCGCCAATCTCACGACCATCCCGCCGGGCCTTTATCCGGACGAGGCGATGAACGGCAATAATGCCTTGGAGGCGCTCAAAGCCGGCGACTTTAAGGTTTTCTATCCTGAGAATAATGGCCGAGAAGGACTCTTTATTAATATCCAGGCTTTATTTGTCCGCTTCTTAGGCAACGAGGCCTGGGTCCTCCGGCTCCCGAGTGCGTTGTTCGGTGTCCTAACCGTGCTGGGAGTCTATTTCTTAACCAAAGAGTTATTCAATGGTGGAGCCGAAACTGAAAACTTAAAACTAAAGAGTAGAAAGTATATAGCGCTTCTCGCGGCCTTTTTACTCGCCACCTCGTTTTGGCATATTAACTTCTCCCGAATGGGCTTTCGGGCTATTATGGCGCCGTTTTTCTTAACTTGGGCTGTCTACTTTCTTATTCTCGCTTTTCGTAAAAATCCCCTTTTCGCTCTCGCTGGCGGCATTGCTTATGGTCTCGGTTTTTACTCTTATATTGCCTATCGGGCCACGCCAATCCTTATTCTCCTCATCGTCTTACTCTTTTGGCTCAGAAAAAAAGACTCCCTGTTCCGGCGGAAAATTCTACTTTCTACTGCCTATTTTATACTTCTTAGTTTCATCGTGGTTCTACCCCTGGGTCTTTATTTCCTCGAAAATCCAGCTGATTTCTTTGGCCGAACCACTCAAATCTCGGTTTTCTCCTCGCCTAGTCCGCTCAAAGATCTCACGATTAACTCCTTAAAAACTGCCGGCATGTTTAACATTAGAGGTGATTATAATTGGCGACACAATCTTTCAGGCCGGCCTGAACTCTTCTGGCCAGTAGGAATCCTTTTTTTAAGCGGGGTGATTGTCGGTTTAAGGGAATTGATAAAAAGAACAAGGTCCTCTGGTTTTCCGTTTCTAGTTATAGGTCTATGGCTCGTCGTGGCCGCCCTGCCAGTAGTTATCTCTAACGAAGGTATGCCCCACGCTCTTCGAGCGATTATTATGATTCCGCCGGTCGTGATTCTGGCGGCCGTGGGAGGAGTAAAAATCTACGAGTGGCTGGATCGCAAAATAAACAATAGAAATATTCTCCGATTAGTTACTATTGTCTTTCTGGCTATTCTTGTTTTTGAAGCTTATCAAAGCTATTTTATCCGCTGGGCTAGAAATCCGAACACCGCCGGCGCTTTTAGCCAGGAATATGTCAAGATCGCCGAGGAATTAAATAAAGTTCCTTTTGAAACGCCCAAGTTTGTAATTGTCAAAGCCGGCGGCGTGGATGTTCGAGGCCTGCCAATGCCGACCCAAACAGTGATGTTCTTGACCGACACTTTCGGTGAAACCGAAAGACAAAAGAAAAACTTCTTCTACCTAACCGCGGCCGAAGCCGAAAAAATAAATATCCCGCCACAGGCATTCCTCGTGACCCTAGAGTAAACTCCAGGAGTTAATCACGGCGTAGCTCGGCCCTTGGGGCGAAAGCTTTGATTCCATTAATTCCACTGAAGAGACCCTAAATTGATTAATTAAAAATTTAGGTCCGGGCAATTTAATGCCTTTGGCCAAGCTCGGCTCTTTGAATCGGGCCAGGGTCAAATGGGGCACAACCGGCCGAGAACTACTTTCCTTTTGAGTAAACTCTTTAAGGAATTCGCCTAGATTCTTCGCCAGCTCTTCATACTCGCGACTTTCAAAAATAGCCCAGATCATCCGTCGAGTCGTGCCTGGCGGCGCAAAAACTATTTCTTTAAAACTAATTTCAAAACATTTCACGCCCTGAAGCGCTCCCGTTAGCGCCACCTGAAGTGAGGGCAGACGTTCTTCTTCAAGATAACCGATGAAATGAAGAGTAAGATGGAAATTCTCCGACCTAGTCCAGCGAAACCCGCCCCCACAAAACTTCTTCAGCTTCTCTTCGTAGCTAATCAGTTCTTGGAGTAGTTCCCCGGGAAAAGCAATGGCTACAAAAAGCCTCTTCTTCATCAAAACTAAAAGCGGAAGTAATTCCGCCAGTAATCGTAAAGTTCTTTAGTGGCCCGGAGATCAGCGACATTATAACGGGCAATGTCTAAAAACTTTTTTTCTTTATAAAGCCGGCCAACGTCCTCGCCTTTAATCCCTTCGGCTTTAGGGCTTTTGATGCCAAAAACCCGACTCCAAAGGTGAAGATTTCCCCGCTTGCGCATAGTGCCGTAAAAGGTGAGCTGATCGAGCAGGTCAACGTGCTTCGCGCCGAAAGTCTGACTTGACAGATAACGATTCGACATCAGGTCTTTGGTCGGCCTGATGTTATGGACAGCCGAACGCACCACCAGAAAGGGCACGTCGAAACCCCGGCCGTTGAAACTGATAAATTCGTCGTATTGATTCGCGCCCTGCCAGAAATTCTCGAGCATCTCCTTCTCGCTCATCTGCTTGAATTTAAAACCGTCTTCCTCAAATTCTTTAACCTCCTCTCCCGGCGCTTGAAAACAGACTGCTCCCTGATTTCGTTCGTAATCAAGGACTCCTAAAGCTACGATCTCGGCGGTCAAGGGCGAAAAGCCCATTCTTCCCTTCATTTCTTCAAGGGTTTTTTTGTATTCGGCTTCAGTCGCCGCTTCTTTCTCAATCCACCAGCTAAGCGCTTCCTGGCTCGTCTTATCGAGCGAGTCAAAATCTTCGCCAACGGTTTCAATGTCAAAAACTAGTCGAGCCATCTTCCTAAATAGCTTTTTCTTTTTTTAAGATTTTGATTTTCAAAGGAGTCCCTCCGGCATAACCACCGACCGAACCGTCACTTTTGATTACCCGGTGACAAGGGACTTTCGGATTACGATTTTTATTCAAAATATTGCCCACCGCTCGATAAGCCCTGGGGCTACCGACCCGAATCGCCACTTGTTTGTAGCTCAAAGTTTTACCTCGGGGAATGGAAGAAACAACCCCAAGAACCTTTTCCTTAAAATTCTTTCTCACTCTCTGGTTCTTTGAATCAATTCGTAAGTGCCGTCGTTCCGATTATAAATTAAGGCGAAATCCCGATCCTGATCGTCTTCAAAATAAGCTTCGCCTTTCAATTT
>DATDUH010000037.1:0-17389 GCA_036517755.1 Minisyncoccota bacterium
AATACATCTCGAGTGGATCTTCAGTCTTCTCTCCCATTTTGAATGGTAGGGTTGGCGTGACTGGCGCAAGAATCACGTCAATCTCTTCGAAAGCCCTCTCGAAATCTTGTTTAACCAAGGCTCTGACCTTCTGGGCTTTAATGTAATAGGCGTCATAATAACCGGCTGATAAAACGAAGGTGCCTAGAATTATTCGCCGTTTCGTTTCCGGCCCAAACCCCTGCGCTCGATCTTTTAAATAAAGCTCGAGTAGATTCTGGATCTCGCTCCTCGTGCCATAGCGAATACCGTCATAACGAGATAGATTACTACTCGCTTCGGCCGGCATAATGATGTAGTAAACCGAAAGAGCATATTTAGTGTGGGGTAAAGATATTTCTTTAAATTTAAAGCCGGCCTTCTTCAGGGTTTCGATTGCCTCCTCCACTCCCCGGGCTACCTCCCCTGATAGTCCTTCAACAAAATATTCTTTGGGAATACCGATGGTAAGATTTTTGATTCTCTCTTCGTCAAAAACCAGAAGTTCGTCGTAATTGAGATTAGGAACGCTCGTTGAATCCAGCTCATCATAGCCGGTGATACCTCGGAAAAGGATGACCGCATCACCAACGGTTTTCGTCAAAGTGCCGATTTGATCAAGAGAAGAAGCTAAAGCAATCAGGCCATAACGGGAAACGGCGCCATAGGTCGGTTTTAAGCCAACTACGCCGCAAAAAGCGGCTGGTTGACGGATTGAACCGCCGGTATCAGAACCCAAGGCCCCCAAGGCCATATTAGCCGCTACGGCGACAGCTGAACCGCCGCTCGAACCGCCCGGAACCCGCTCCTTATCGTGGGGATTTTTGGTAACCTGATAGGCTGAATTTTCGGTCGAACTGCCCATAGCAAACTCGTCAAGATTAGTTTTACCGAGAAATATTGCCTCCTCTTTTTTTAAGTTTTTTATTACCGTGGCGTCATAAGCAGCGGTGTAGTTTTCCAATATCTTTGACCCAGTTGTCGCCTGCCGACTTCTGATCAAGATATTATCTTTAATAGCGATGGGAACGCCGGTTAAGTAATGAATCGGTTTGCCTTCGGCGATAAGGGCGTCAACCCTCGCCGCCTGCACTAGGGCCTCCTCTCGAGCCACTTCAAGGTAGGCTCCGAGTCCTTTATCCTTATCGTCGATTTGACTCAGAAAAAGACTAGTGAGCTCTTGGGCACTAAACTTTTTCTCCCTCAGTCCCTTATTAGCTTCTTGGATTGTGAGTTTCTCTAAATCCATAAGGCTTAGTCAAAAACCTTAGGCACGCGAAGGAGCCCATCTTTTTCATCCGGGAATTGTTCCCTTAGAGGTTCGACCCCAACTTTTAACCCGATTTCGTCTTCGCTAGATATATTTACAAGCCCGGTACCGCCAGCCATTGGCGAAACTTCGTTCGTATCAACGGCCTCGAGCTCTTTAAAATGATCAAGCACCTCGTTTAAATCCTTGGTAAATCTCTCCTCTTCTTCGGGAGTTAAATCGATTCTGGCGAGGCCTGAAAAATATTTAATATCAAATTCTTTATTCGGCATCCTCGGTCATTTTATCATATCTAGGAACTCTTTCTCGACGAGCGTCCTCACTCCCAGTTTCTTTGCCCTATCTAATTTAGAGCCCGGTTCCCGCCCCGCCAATACGTAATCAGTCCTTCGGCTAACTGATTCGGAAACATCGCCCCCCAAAGTCATAATTCTTTCTTTGGCTTCGTCGCGGCCCATTGACTCGAGGCTACCGGTTAAGACGAAGATGAGACCCGATAGTTTTAAGTTTTGAGTTTTTAGTTTTTTGGTTTCTATTTTCACGCCGACTTTGTCTAATTTTTCCAGAAACTTAATATTTCTGGATTTGCGGAACCAATCGTAAATACTCTGGGCTACCTTAGGCCCAATGTCGGGAATTTGTTGAAGCCTCTTAATCGAGAAGTCTTGAAATGTTTTTAAAATTTCGAGCGGGCGCTGAACTCGAAGATAAGAAATCTCCTCCGCCAAAACCGAGGCGGTTTCTTCGCCGACATGAAGAATGCCTAGACTATAAATAAAACGGGCGAGGGAGATTATTTTCTTCGATTCGATTTCGTTAGTGATATTCTCGGCCGACTTCTCGCCAAAACGCGGCAGGGCGGCGATATCGCCTGCCTTTAGAGTAAAGATATCGGCCGCATCAGAGATTAGTCCTTCGTCCAGAAAGCGATCAATAATTTTTGTGCCTAATCCCCGAAGGTCAAAGGCGGATCTCGAAACGAAGTGATAAAGCTGTTCCCGGTTTCGGGCGCCGCAGTTTGGATTAGAACAACGAAAAAGCGCCCCCTCTCTTCTCGCCGGCGAGCTATCAATCGGGCATTTGTTTGGCATCTCAAAATCCTTTTCTTTCCCGGTCCGGAGGTTATCTAGGACTTTAGTCACTTGAGGGATAACATCTCCAGCCCGGCTCACAACCACCGTGTCGCCGATTTTGAGGCCCAAACGTTTAATTTCATCGTAGTTGTGGAGAGTCGCGCTCGTTACCGTTACTCCGCCAACCTCAACCGGCTTCAATTTGGCCACCGGTGTTAGAACGCCGGTCCGACCGACCTGAACCTTAATGCCTAGAACCACGGTGGTCGCTTCCTTAGGAGAGAATTTATAAGCGATCGCTCCCCGAGGCGCCTTACCGATCGCGCCGGCTCTTTTAAAAATTTGGTTATCGTTAACAATGACGACAATCCCATCAATTTCGTAAGGCAACTTATCGCGGTGTTTGTCCCAATAATCCCTGAATTCGATAATCTCTTCGAAAGAATGAACCAGCTTATTGTTTGGATTGGTTTTAAAACCAAGTTCTTTAAGTAGTTGATGCTCTGCCTCGTGAGTTTTCTGACCAAGATCAGTTACCACCGCATATTCAAAAGAGTCGAGTTTTCTCGAAGCAGTTATTTTTGGATCAAGCTGACGCACCGAACCAGCGGCAATGTTGCGGGGATTCGCGTATTTTTTACCTCCCCTCCTGTCTTGTTCCCGATTAATTCTCTCGAACTCTTTTTGGGTTAAAAAAACCTCGCCGCGCACAATCAGTTTTTTAGTTTTTAGTTTCAATGGTATAGCTTCGATGGTTTTAAGATTCTCGGTAACGTCCTCGCCGGTAAACCCGTCGCCTCGAGTTGAACCCTGAGCCAAAACCCCATTTTCATAAACAAGCTCAATGGCCAACCCGTCAATCTTCAACTCAAGATAAAATTCTGGCTTTAACTTCCGGCCTAGATATTTTTCTAATCTCTCCCACCAGGCCTTTAGATCGGCCTCGGAAAAAGCGTCGTTAAAAGAAAGCATCGGTGCCTCATGGCTGACTTTTTTAAAAGCCTTAAGCGGGGCGCCCCCGACTCGTTGAGTCGGGGAGTCTGAAGTAACGAATTCGGGGTAGGCGGTTTCTAGATCAAAAAGTTCCTTCTTAAGAGTATCGAGAGCGCTATCCGAGATCAGCGACTTATCTAAAACATGATAGGCGTGACGACAACGCTCGATTTCCCTTTTTAACTTCTCTATTCTTTCCCGGACTTCTTCTTTGGTCATTTTTCATCTTTTTAGAAACCGACGAGCTCGAGAGCCCTAGAAGTGCGACCCGCCCGTCCAACCGACTTAATCGATTCACCCGAGTCGATTGTTTTAAAACTCGAACCATTACCCAGTTCCACTGGCTGGACCTCACCGCAATCCTTGCCTGAATCCTGATAACGTTTAAAAAGAGCGCATTCAAGGCCGCTATCCGCGGCGAAAATCGACCGAGTGGAGCCATTGATATCGGCGGCTTGACGCAATTGATGAAGCACTAAAAGTCCAGCGAGAGAAGTCGCTCCCAGAATAGCCCCGGAGAGCAACATCACCGTTAAAAGCATCACCTGCCCGCCTCGACTCGCGTCTCTCGTCGACGCGAGTCTGGGCCCTTCTTTCTTTCTCATGTATCTAAAATTCTTGCACTGACCGTAGTTTGAAGGTTAATGGTTATTCCTTTTTCGCCGATAACCGTCAAAATAATACTCACTCGAGGGGGAAAATTATCACCCGCTTCGGTGCCCATAAGAATGAAGTTCAATCTATCAAGCCCGACCTCCGGAGAAGTCATTATCTCGTAATCATTATCGTTCGGACAATCGCCGACACACCGGCCGACCCCATTCACCGACCCCCCCCCGACGGAATACGTAACAAGTTTATAATTTACCTCTTCGCCATCATCGTTGGTGAATTGAAGCACTTCAACTTCGCCAGTAGTATCGTTAAAAGAAGAGCCGGTCCTAATCTCGCGAGCCATTCCCTCGATAACGAAGGCGGCATCATTCATAGAGGCGCTTAAATTGATAATAATTCTTTGAGTCCTTAGGGTCTGGATAAAAACTCCGGCAGCCAAACCAACGAGCACTATAAACAATCCCGAAGAAATAAGGAGTTCGACGAGTGTGAATCCCCTATCCTTTCTCATGGTCGCCAGTTATAAAAATGGTCTTCTAAATTAATCGAGAAGCTCGTGCCTCCTCGACTCCGCCACTCGACTCGGGAGTTAACCCGAATTTCATCTTCGCTCAAATTATTGATCGTAATCACTCTTCTAAAATTGGTTTCGTCACCGGCGGTATAATTGTATCTTCCGGAATCTTTATCGAATTTAAGAAGCTCATCGGAGAGATTTTCGTCAAGGGCAATACTTGAGTATTCAACCCCGAATTCCCCGTCTCGCTCCAGGCCCTCATTCCAAGGATTTCTTTCGATAACATTGTGGTCAAGGATATTTTTAGCCACCTCGACACCCTCGGCGGCCAAGTTGGCGGCGATATACTGGTCGGCGGCGACTCGATTTAAACCAAGACTTTGGGAAAGGAGAGTAAAAATACCCAAGAGACCAATTACCATCACGCTGATAGCGACCATCAGTTCAACCAGTACCTGCCCATCCGACAGGCGGGCCTGCCCGTTATTTTTATTCTGCTTTGATTTGTCCGACATTGTTAACTGTTATCGTAAAGTCGCCTGAACCGTCGGCTAGTTCAACAATAACCGAGGCCGATGTTTGTCCGTCGTTTATCTCGATATCAGGATCAGGTGGAATAAAAACAAGATCGCTTAGACTTGTCTCATCGGTCACTCTCACTACTGCCGAGTCGAGAACAATCTTATTAACTTCCCCATCAAGTTTTAGGTCGTTATCACTATCATAGCGATCGTTGGCCGGACATTCTGAGGCCCGGTCTTGGAAAATAAAGATTTCTTGGGCGTTCCGATCAACTTTTACTCCATAAGCACAGATTTGAGGCCCAACGCCACTTGCCCCGGCGAAAAAAGTCTCGATACTTAGAAATTTAGCCCGGGAAATAAGACTTAAAATCTTAGCCTCAGTGCTTGTAAGGAGCAATTGCTTGCTGCTCTGACTGCTATAACCGATGAGGATGGCGGATAAAATCACAATAATGCTCACCACAATCATCATTTCAACGAGGGTAAACCCCCCTTTAGGTGAAGCTGAAAAGGGCGAAATAACCATTAAGAATATGGTAACCGAAAAAGAAGATTAATGTCATCCCTAGGGCGATGAAGGGCCCGAAAGGAAGGCTGTCCTTCATTTCTTTTTTACCTAAGGCGAGAAGGACTACGCCCGCCATTGCCCCGATGATAAAGGCGGCGGCAAAAGAGAGGATTGCGTCCGGCCAACCCACGAAAAGGCCTAAGCTAGCCGCTAATTTTACGTCGCCCATACCCATGGCTCGGCCGCGGCTAAACAGATAAAGCCCGCCGAAAAGAAAAAGGCCGACGAGCGCCCCGGCCAGATAATTAATCCAGGCCGAAGAATCATCAAGCCAAAAGATTAGGGCATAGCTCCCCAGGGAAGAACCGACGATTTTGCCCCCCAGAAGACCGAACTGATTGGTCAACTCGGCCGAGGCAACACCGACAACTCCTAGTCCCAGGATAATCAGATTTAACTGGTCGGGAATGATTTTTAGGCGGATATCAATAATGGTAATAACAATAAGAGTTAGAAACAGAAGAAGCCAAAGAAAAGTGCTAAAACCCAAACCTAATTTAAGAGGAACTAAGACGAAAATGAGACCGGTTATAATTTCAACAATCGGATAACGAGAAGAGAGTTTAGAGAGGCAACGGCGACACCTTCCTCGCTGAATTAGAAAACTAAAAAGAGGGATAAGTTCAAACCACCTGAGATTTCCTTCGCAACTCTCACAGCGGGATCTTCCTCGAAAACTGTTTTTAAATCCTCGCTCCGGCGAAAATCGAGATGCTAAAACATCGAGATAACTTCCAAGTAGGGTTCCGAAAAAAAAGAAGGTGAGATAACCGAGAAAGGTCAACTTCTATGACTGAATACAGTAAATAAGACCGGCGTCGGCACAATCAACCCCGTAAACCGTTCCATCGGCATCATCTTTAAGCACGCTATTGTCCCGCTCTAATTCCGCGCCAATAACATATTGGAGCCGGTCACCGTTCACGCCATAATAATAGGTCCGACCGGTTACCGGATCGTTGGGAAAATTAGAGGTGACATCCGGTTCCATCGAGTCTTCAAGCTGACTCCAGCTTGCCGGATCAGTGGTAGTGCAATCACCGCCAGCATCGATCCCACCTGGATAGTATCCGCACTTATTGTAATAGAGCTCAAGAAAATTCTGGGTATTTTTAAGATCACCAATTCTTCTCGTGTCTCTGGCCGTCGCCTGGAAACCAGTAACGCCAGTAAGCACTACTCCGGCGAGGATTGCGATCACGGCGATCACAATCAACATCTCGACCAAGGTAAACCCCTTCGACTGGCTCAGGGCAAGTCCACCGTGTTTCATCATTACTTTCATTATATCAAACCTAAAATGTCTGAGCTAGGTTATAAATCGGAATAAGAATCGAGGCAAAAAGACCTCCCACTAAAAGCCCCACGACCACTAAAAGAAGCGGCTGAATCAGCTCAACCAACTGATTAACTGACGTCTCCACCTCGCGAGTATAAAAGGAGGAGACCCGCCCCAGGAGCTCGTCAAGCCGCCCCGTGTTTTCGCCGATAGCCACCATCTGACTAACGAGCGGCGGAAATAGCTGACTCCTCGCGCCTAGCGACCGCGAGAGCAACTCCCCCTGCCTTACTTCATTAGCCACCTCTTGGAACGCTTCGCCGTAGGCGGCGCTACCGACCGTCGCTCCCGTAATCTCAATCGCTTGAGCAATCGGGATGCCGCCCTTAATCAATACCCCTAGTGATTCAGATAATCGGGCGATGTAAAGCTGCTTTAAGAGATGATTAATAACAGGGGTTCTTAAAATAATCTCGTCTCTAAAAGTTTTCCCTTCGGCCGTGCGAAAGTAGTTAACCCCCCAGAAAGCTAAGAGGCCTAATGCTAAAAAGATTGCCCACCACCAAGAAGCTAAAAATTCGCCACCCGCGAGAAGCACTCGGGTAAAAGCCGGCACCTCCACTCCGGCCTCTTCAAAAATCGGCCCGATTTGGGGGAAAACAACTACCACCATCACTCCCGCAACGATGAAGAAAAGTCCAAGCAAAACCACCGGGTAAATTAGAGCTCCCTTAATCCTGGCGGCCAGATTAACCTGTTTTTCAACATAGTCAGCGAGAAAATTAACCGACTCATCGAGGCTTCCCGTGACTTCGGCCGAGCGCACCATATTGACGTAAAAGTCGGAAAAAACTCGATTATATTTAGCTAGTGACTGCGATAAAGAAAGTCCGGCATCTACATCGGCGGCAATCTCTCCGATAACGTTTCTTAAAGTTTCGTTCGTTGTCTGATTCCTCAGTGTCCCCAAAGCGTCGCTTAAGGGAACCCGAGCCGAAAGCAGGGTGGCGAACTGCCGAGTAAAAATCATCATGTCCTTGCTTTTTACTCGATTGAGATAATCAAAAAGCTGACCGAGTAATTCTCGGCGACCCAATTCTTCGAGCGACAGAATAAAAAGTTCGTGTCCCGAAAGGATACTGACTGCCTCGTTGTGATTCAAGGCCTCAACAGAGCCGACCTGAAGTTCGCCTGTTTTCGTCCTCGCTTGGTATTTAAACTTTGCCATATTTATCTAGATCTCCGATTTAGCTCCTATCCCCTCTCCAAAAGCACTCTTAGCTCAGCCGGGTTCAGGGAATAAAGCTCGGCATTCTCCAGCGAAATCTCCTTACGTCTCACAAGCTCAGCCAGAGATCGATTGAGGGTGGCCATTCCCTCTTGAGTGCTCGTTTCAATTACCAAATCAATCTGATAGACCTTCTTCTCTCTGATTAAGTTCCTAATAGCCGAGTTAACAAACATTACCTCGCAGGCGGGCACGCGGCCGCCTTCGATTCGCGGCACGAGCCTTTCGGAAACTATGCCCACGAGAACGGCCGCGAGTTGAGAACTAATCTGTCCCTGTTGGTTGGCTGGGAAAGAATCAATAATCCGGTCAATGGTTTGGGCAGCTGAGTTAGTATGAAGAGTTGAAAAGACCAAGTGGCCGGTTTCAGCTGCGGTTAAGGCCGTCGAAATTGATTCTTGATCCCTCATTTCACCGATCAAAACAACGTCCGGATCCTGACGCAAAAGAGAGCGGAGGGCGCGATGAAAGCTGGGACTATCACTTTTGACTTCTCTCTGGGAAACGATTGATTTATCCTGGACAAAAAGATACTCGATCGGATCTTCAATGGTGATAATATGATCGGTTCGATTGTGATTAATCTCGTCAACCAAAGCCGCCAGGGTAGTTGATTTACCGTGGCCGGCCGGCCCGACCATTAAAACAAACCCCTGATTGAGTGTAGTAAATTCTCGAAGGATGCTCGGCAAGTTTAACTCTTCGATCGTCTTGATTTGGGCCGGAATTAACCGAAGAGCCGCGGCCATAAAGCCACGCTGGAAGAAAACGTTAACTCTAAATCTGGCCTTGTCTTCAAAAGCATAGGAAAAATCCAGGTCGCCAAATTTCAAAAACTTCTCTTTTTGAACCGGGGTCAGCATTGAAAGCGCCAATCCCTGGGCGTCTTCAGGCGTTAAAATCGGTTCGCTCCCCAAAGAAACCAAAACCCCGTCGACTCTCAAGGTGGGCCGCCGGCCGACCGCCAAGTGAAGATCCGAAGCGTTCTGCTGGGCCGCGGTTAGCATCAAGTCGTTTAGTTTCTGCTTATAATCCATGATTCGTGTATTTTAGTATACCGTATACTGGCTACTAACTCCTATATACTAGATACTCGTCATCTTAACTTTCGGCTGTCTCTCTTAACACATCCTCAACGCTTACTATCCCCTGAAGCGCCTTTAGGATGCCGTCTTGACGAAGGGTAATCATCCCTTGACGCCTCGCCTCATCATAAATTTTTCCCTCGGTCGGGCTGGTATTAATAATTCCCTCCAGCTCTCGCGTCATCGTAAAAGCCTCGAAAAGGGCGATTCGACCGACCACTCCCTTATTCTTGCAAACATCACAACCCTTGGCCCGATAAGTCTTATAAGGCGGTTTATACTGAACTCCGTCCGGCCCTCCGGGAAGCTTTTTCAATTCACCGGCAATAATCTCTTGCACTTCTGGGGCGGCCGTAATCGGTTCCTTGCACTTCTCGCAAAGACGTCTCACCAATCTCTGGGAGACCATTAAATTTAAGGCGGCCGGCAAAAGGAAGGGTTCGACATGCATATCCATTAGCCGCGGGATAACGCCAATGGCATTATTAGTGTGCAGGGTTGATAAAACAATCTGGCCGGTGAGGGCCGCGTGAATAGCGAGCTCGGCCGTGTCGTTATCTCTAATCTCGCCTACTAAAATAACATCGGGGTCTTGCCTCACAATCTGCCGCAGGCCGGAGGCGAAAGTATAACCGATTTCTGGTCTGACTTGAGATTGGTTAACTCCCTCGATAAAGTACTCTACTGGATCTTCTAGGCTCATTACATTCACATCAACTTTGTTCAAAATCTGCATCAGGGCATAAAGGGTAGTTGTTTTTCCGCTTCCCGTAGGACCGGTCACTAAAACCATGCCAAACGGTCTTTGGATTGACTCTTTGACCATTTCGCCCGTTTTCCCGATAAGTCCCAACTGGTCAACGCCCTTAAGCCCCACGGTGGGATCCAGAACCCTAATCGCCACCTTTTCGCCTACTGGCGTTGGGAAAGTAGAAACTCGAAAATCAATGTCTTTGCCGAAAGTTACTGTCCGGAAACGACCGTCTTGAGGGATGCGGGTGACATCGATCTTCAAATTAGAAAGAATCTTAACCCGGGAAACAATCGGCTGATGAAGCTCGATGGGGAAGGAGGCTAATTCCTGGAGCAGGCCGTCAACTCTAAACCTAACTCGCAACCTCGTCTTTTGGGGTTCGATATGAATATCTGAGGCGCCGGCTTGAACCGCTTCCTCCAGGGTTGAGGCCACAATTTTAATAATCGGCGCTTCCTCCGAAACAGTCCCCTCTTCTTCCAAGGCTACGGGGTGAAAAGGCGACGTCTCGCCCGGCTTAATCTCCAGACTCTTAACTGCCCGTTCAATCTCCGACTGGTAAGGCGAATAGCGGCGGCGAACTAGGTTCCAATCGCCTGGAGTAATAAGATAGACCCCGAGACTTAAGCTGTTTCTTTTGGCAATAAAGCGGAGGGCTTCTTGGGCCCTCGCGTCTTGGGGATCAACCATCCCCACCACGAGCATTTTATCTTTAAGTTCAAGCGGCGCCACCCGATATGTCTCAACGGTTTCCTGGGGAAGCGCTTGGATTACCTTCGGGGAGATATCTTTAGCCTCAACTCGCCGATAAGGAATTTTTAAAATCTGGCTTTTGACTTCAGCGAGTCGTCTTTCATCAACCAAACGACGACTATAAATAATTTCCTCGGCCGGTTTTCTTGAAGCCGTGGCCTCATTTAAAATTTGAGCATGGAGCTCGGGTGAAATTAATGATTGCTTTAAGATATTATCGAGCAGGAGTTTATCATTCATGCCGATTTTATCGCTCGAAAATTTTGAAACTCATTTAAAACGGCGCAAATGGATTAGGACGGCCGAATTCGCCAATCACCGGCTCATCAACATAACGTCTCAAGGACTGATAAACCTGGTTATTCGTAATAAGATTCGGATTCAATTCTACTTTCGAAACTCTGGAGATTGACTCGAATTCCGGCGGCGCCACTACTTCGGCCAGGGGTGCCGGCGCAAAGAAAAGATAATAAGTGAGAATAATAAGAACGATTACCACTCCCCCGCCAATGAGATACGGCAACCGACTCCTCTTCTTTTCTTCTCCAAAAACTAGGGCCATAAATTTTCTTTACTATCTTTGATAATATGTATTAACCGTCAGGGTATAGTTTAGAACATTATCGTTCGTGCCGCCGCCCTCAACCCTCAAAGAATCGACATCCATTATCCTAATGTTTGTCGCGAGCGCCGCGAGGTAGGACTTAATGGCCGAGTAGTTACCGCGAAGTCTCAAATCAACTCGGAGCTTCCCTATGGGCTCAATCACCGAACTCGATTTAACCGGCTCGATCGGCAAGGCGTCAAGCTCCAAAGAATCGATCGCCACCCCGCTTGTCCGAGCAATGCCCTGGAGCTGGTTAATTATTCCCGGCACTTCTTCTTCGGTTGGCAGAACCAAAGATAAACTTCTTTGAAAATCAGAGATGCTTTGATATTGACCCAAAAGACGATTGACCGACTCAACAATCGAACGTTCTTCTTCAACTAGCCGAGCGAGTGATCGCCGTTCAGCACGAAGTTCCTGCACTTCGCGGTAGCTGGGCACCACTAAGCTGGAATAGAAAGAAACTGCTCCGACAAAAAATGCCAGGGTAAGAATGACGCCTAAAAATCTTTTAGTCTGGCCGCTCATTTCTTAACTAAAAACATTTTGGGTTCAAGCTCTAAAACAACCCGAAATCGAACTACGCTACCCGATGCCTGAGAACTTTCTAAAAAGACGCGTTCGACTGAAGAACTTTTCTCAAAAATGGCGAGCTGGGCGGCCAGATCTTCATAAGAGCTAGATGCTCCTTCAAGCGCTACCTCCCGGTCAGCCAATGATAAATTGGCTGTATTAAAAACTACTCTGGGATGGGTGTTCGACTCGAGGAAAAGAAAGGCGGGCGAAGCGTCATTGTGGTTCGCCAAAACTTTTTGAAGGTTATTAATCTGGGAATATAACTTGATTAAATTTTCCTGCTCTTCGGGCGAGACTTGAGCACTGATGGTCTCAACTTCTGTCTTTAAATCTTCAATGGAATTTTTAAGAAAAACTTTATAACCGAAGTCGAGTCCAAGATAAGCCAGAAAAACAGCCAAAAATAAAATGGAACTCACAATTAAAATGCGCCGCGGCGTGCCGCTCGGTAAGGCGCCGGCTGCAGCCCTAAACGCTTGAAACTCATTTGGTCTATATGGACCCTGGGGTGCCATCTTTAAATGTTTAAATATCTCAAGGTTGCCTTAGTCCCAAGCCGAGGGCGACCGCTAAGGCTGGTCCGAGGTCCGCGGTTAAAGAAGCGATCTCCGGAGGAACAATAATTTTGCCGAAGGGCGAGGCTTTAATCACCGCGAGGCCCAGTTCGGTCGCAATATACTTTTCAAGCCCGAGGAGATTGGCCCCACCGCCGCTCATAATAACTCGCTCAATCTTCCCCTCGTAATTCTTCTCGTAAACCTCTTTCACCCGCCTGGCTTCGTTAAGTATAGCATCAAGATAAGGCATCATTAAAGTGGATACTTCATATTCACCGCCAGTGCCGGTGAGTCCTCTTGTCTTTTTTAACTCTTCCGCCCGCGGAATAGTAATGCCGAGTCCCCTTGAAATCGCCTGGGTCAGGGCGTTGCTCGAAAAATCGGTCTGGGCGCTGTATTTCAAGTTGCCGGCCGCGGCCACTGCGATGGCAGTCGAACGAGCACCAATATCGATAATTAGTGAATTAACAGGATCGCCTTGGGTTAAAACTCGCGCCAAGCTTATGGTTTCAACTTCTAGGACTTTTAATTTAAGTCCAACATTTTGAAAAATTGTTTGATATTTTCTGATTTGCTCATTAGGCACAGCCACCAAAAACACCTGCTGTTTTTGAGCTCCCTTTTCGTCCTCAAATTGACCGATCGGCAACCAATCAATACTTACTTCTTCAAGGGGTAAGGGAATAAGAGCCTTAATTTGATAAGGCATGGTTTTCGATATCTCCTCCGGCGACATCACCGGCATTTCTAAGAGAGTAGTGAAAGCGGAAAAGGCGGGCAGAGAAGCCGCCACTTCAACTGTTTTCGGCTTTAGTTCCTTAAGTAGAATTCGGAGGAGTTCGGTGGTTTCCTCCTCAAGAATTTTTAGACTACTTGTCTGAATAGCGTAATTTAAGCGCTCAAGGTGCCCTCGGCTTTCCAGAATGCCGTAGTTTCTAAGCGTCAATCCCCTGCTCGAATTCTCAAGCTCCACCGCTTTCATCGATGCCGTACCGATATCAATCCCGAGACGGCTTTTCGGTCGAAAAGAAAAACTAAACATAGCTAGTATTAGTATACCAGCTACGGGGCAGTTGTTGACTGGGTCCAGGTTGTGGTCGAACCGTCAAGGGGAATCGTTAGATACGTTATAACCCCGGCGTTGTTAAAAGCGATAACAAGTTTATTGGCCTTGTTATAGATCGCAATCGAATCATTCGCATCAAGCTGGGTACTGGTTGCATTTGCATCCTGCTCGTCCTGGATAATCCATCCCGAAGCCCCTTCAATATGAATCTTAGATTGGGGGGTGGCGGTGCCGATGCCGATACCTCCCCCATCGTCCAGAACTAATTGATTCGATACTCCGTCAACATTTATCGCCAGATCTCCGCTTGAAGTCGTCTGAAAATCGGCATAAACGGTCCCATCCGTTTGCGTAAGTCTTAATTGGGGGTTAGACGCATGCAGAACATCGAGGCTCCTATCAGGTCCCGTCGTCCCAATCCCAAAACCAGTGGAATTAAGTCGCATTTTCTCAGTGAAACTACTAGTGAAAACAGTAGTATCGGCAGCTATCTGCAGATCTTTATAGGCCGACGTACCCCTATTGACGGAGGCAATGAATCCCGAGGTGCCGTTGTGACCTATTTCTAGGCCAGTGCCGCCCGTGGGAAACGCACTCCCCGTCACCTGAAGCCGTCCCGAAGCAACGGTTAAAACGCCAGTTGGACTAGTTGTGCCGATGCCCACATTACCCGCCACGGTTAAGTCTCCCGAAAGTCTTCCGTTTTTCCACCTTAGATCAGGCGCGAGCTGGCCAACACTATAAGTGTTGTCAGTATTCGGTAAAAGATCAGCATCAAAAGTGGCGGCTGACGCCCGAGCCACGGCTGACTGAAGACTCCGGCTAATGGCGAGCTGTGGATTGGAGGAATTATAGGTTAGGGTGACGTCAATCTGAACGGTAGCGTGAGCCCCGGCGATTTCATATTTGGTAAATCGCAAACTATTAATAACGACACGGCTCGTAGTCAAGGTTGCCTCCTGCCCCGCGCCTTGTTTTAGATAAACGCCGTTCGCATCAGACCGAATCACGGTTGGGTCAAGACTCGCGTCCGACATCCTTAACTTGATCGAGCAAAAAGTGGTGCAAGCTACGCCCTCATCGGTGCCCTCATAAACTTTCTCAATCAAACTCGATTGTCTCACCAGTCGCTCAACCGTGGTTAAAATAAGCGAAAGTTGCTGGTTAACTTCGGTGCTAGCCTTCTCCTGGGTTTGGGTTTTAGTTCCCACTACCAAAATCCCGGTCAGAACTCCCGTTACTACGGCGAAGATGCCAGCATAAACTAAAAGCTCAACCAGCGAGAACCCTAGACGAGATTTCATCATCATTTATTATAACAAATTCCCGTTCTGGCCAGACTATCTACGATGATGTGTTATATTGGGTTAAATTGACCTCAAAAATCTGGGTTTCTATCCTTGACGTTCTTTTCCCATCGATCTGTCTGGGATGCAGAACCCACCTAGATGAGAGATATAAATCTGCCTTGCTCTGCGAGGATTGTCTGGAAAAAATTCCGATTTATAAAACAGTCTTCCGGACGGAAAAGGGCCTGCTGCTTTTTGCGGCTACCTCTTACGCGGATAAAACAGCTAAGGAATTAGTCCATTACTTTAAATACAAGAGTTTCCTCGCTGCCCAAAAACCAATTAGAGAACTCGTCTTGAAATACTTGAATAATTTTCAAGACAATCGAATGAACTCGCCTGCTCTCGTCGTGCCGATCCCCCTCCATAAAAGTCGGTTTAAGGAACGCGGCTTCAACCAAGCCGAGGTTTTATCAGAGATAATCGGCGGCTGCCTCAATCTTCCGGTCGAAACAAGGCTTCTAACCAAAATAAAAAGAACTAGAGACCAGACTGAGCTGAAAGATTACGACGAACGGAAGAGAAATGTAAGAAACAGTTTTGTCTTACATACGGAAGTGCTGGAACCATTAAAACAGTCTGGAATCGAAAAAATAATCTTAGTTGACGATGTCTACACCTCCGGCGCCACTATCCATGAAGCAGTTAAACTTCTCCATCGGGCCGGATTAAAAGACATCACCGTTTTCGTCTTCGCTAAGGCCGGACAATAATCTTTCCGACATTACCGGTTTGATTTTCTGAATAAAAGTTTTGTTATCTCGACCGCCGTGACGTTAATTACTCCGACTCCGACGACTCCCAAAAGCCAGGGCCAAGGCAGGGAGACTGTCCCTAGAAGATTTTGAAGCGAGGGCAAGTAAATAGCGGCTAAAGTTAAGAAAATCCCGATGGCCACGCCAGCTACTAAATAGTGATTGCTAAAGGGATTGTGCCTGAAAATGCCTTGCTCTAACGAGCGAATCGAAAAAACCAGAAAAAGAGTGTAAAGACTGAAGCTCGCAAAAATAAAGGTCCTCACAATATCAAGCGGCAGGCCTTGACCAAGCAGAACGAAATAAAGAACAAAGAGCAAGGCGCTCGAAGCCGTACCGATCCCGAGGATCAGGAACCGCATCTCCCGATCAAGAAGCCTTTTCCGGAGATCGAACGGCCGACGTCTTAAATAATCACCACCGTCCTCAAAAGCCAGAGCCACGGCCGGAAAACTATCCGAGAAAAAATTAACCCAAAGAATTTGAAGCGCATTCAAAGGCAAAGGCAAGCCCCAAACAAGCGCTCCGCCAATCAAAAACAGCTCGTCGAGAGAATCGGAGAGAAGATAAATAATTACTTTGCGGATATTGGTTAAAATCTTTCTCCCTTCGCCGACTGCCGCCACAATGGTTTTAAAATTATCATCTAAAATAATGAGGTCAGACGCCGCTTGAGCGACATCGGTACCTGACCCAACGGCCACGCCAATATGGGCTGCCTTTAAGGCCGGGGCGTCATTTACCCCATCGCCGGTAACAGCCACTGTCTCCCCTTTTTCTTGGTATAGTTTTACTAATTTTAATTTCTGTTCCGGCGTCACCCGAGCAAAAATTTTTATTCTCGGCAAAATTTCCGCCAGTTCCTTATCGCTCGTCTTTTCTAATTCGCTTCCAGTGATAATCTCGTTCTTTTCCGCCTCTATCCCAACTTCCTGGGCAACCGATAGAGCCGTACCCTTATGGTCGCCGGTAACAATCACGGTTTTAATCCCGGCCTGACGAGCCTCGGCAATTACTCCCCTCACCTCGGGACGAACCGGATCTCTGAAAGCTAGCAGCCCGACAAACTCAACCTTCTCGGCCTCTCTGAGAAGACCGAGAACCCGATGACCGGTAAAAGCCAGATTATCTACCTGGAGAATAAGATTTTCTTTTTCCGCTTCTCGAAGCTTAGCTCTTTCGATTAAATATTCCGGCGCCCCTAAATAAAGTTGAAATTTGTCTGAGCCGGATTTAACTTCGATGGCCGAGAATTTATCGAGCGAATTAAATGGTTTTCGATTAACTATCTCGTTTTGGGAAAAAAGTTCTTCAAGAGATATGCCGGCCTTAGCCCCGGCCTTCACTAAAGCGGCATCAAGCGGTCGACCGATCACTCGCCACTCGTCAATCGAATCATCAGGATTCTCGACAATAACATCGGTAGTGAGGATGGCCATTCGTAAAACCTCCTCTCTTAAACGATGGCTGATCACTTCAACCAATTCCATTTTAGCTTGGGTTAAGGTCCCGGTCTTATCAGTCAAGATCAGAGTGGTACTGCCCAAAGCTTCAACCGCTAAAAGCTTTCTCACCACTCCTTTTTGTTTAGCCAAGCGCAAAACGCCAACAGCCAAAATTACAGTCAAGGCTACTGGCAAACCCTCGGGCACTGCCGAAACTGCCGCCGCTACCCCGATTAAAAACATTTCGTAGGGCCGATAACCGACTAAGAGCCCTGCTATAAAAAGAGCCGCCGTCAA
>DATDUH010000038.1:0-3771 GCA_036517755.1 Minisyncoccota bacterium
AGATTAAAAGTGCTTCCCGGAGTTGAGAAAGTGGCTATTGCCGGTTCTTACCGCCGCTTCAAGGAAACAGTTGGTGATCTTGATATGCTTGTGGTTTCAAAAAAACCAAAAGAAGTGATGGACTATTTTGTGAGCCAGCCAGAGGTGGCGAGGGTCCTCGCCCACGGCAAGACCAAATCTTCAGTAACGCTTGAAAACGGCATGGATGTTGATATTCGCGTAGTTCTAGCCAAATCCTACGGCGCCGCCTTGGCCTATTTCACCGGCTCGAAAGACCATAATGTGGCGATGCGGATGATTGCCCAGAAAAAGGGCTGGAAACTTAATGAGTACGGGCTTTTCTCTGGTGATAAGCAGATTGCCGGAAAAACCGAGGAGGAGATTTATAAAAAGTTAGGCCTTACTTATGTCGAGCCGGAGATGCGGGAGAATCGGGGAGAACTCGACCTCGCGGCTACAAATAAACTGCCGAAACCGATTGGCTACGGCGAGCTCGAAGGCGATTTACAAGTTCAGTCTAACTGGAGCGATGGCGCCAATTCCATTAAAGAGTTAGCCCAGGCGGCGGTAAAGCAGGGATTAAAATATATTGCGATTACCGACCACTCGAAGCGCCTGGCGATGACTCATGGCTTAGACGAAAAGCGGCTTAAAGAGCAGTCAAGAGAAATCGATCGGGTTAATAAAGAGATGCGCGGCAAAATCAAAATACTTAAAGGTAGCGAATGCGATATTTTAAAAAACGGTGAACTCGACCTCTCGGACGATGCCTTAAAAGATTTAGATATTGTCGGCGCCTCAGTCCATTCCTACTTTAATCTGCCCCGGGAAGAGCAAACCGAAAGAATAAAAAAGGCGATGCAAAATAAAAACGTTGATATTATTTTTCATCCCACTGGCCGTCTGATTAACCGGCGCAAGGCCTATGAAGTTGATATGGATGAGTTGATTAAAGCGGCGAAAGTTACGGGGACGATTCTTGAAATCGATGCTTTCCCCGACCGTCTTGATTTAAATGATGAAAATATCCGGAAGTGTGTCGAGGTTGGGGTTAAAATGAGTATTGATTCAGACGCCCATTCAATTCAGCACTTCCAGTATTTAGAATTAGGGGTGGCTCAATCCAGACGTGGATGGGCGAAGAAAAATGATATTATTAACGCTTGGCCGTTAGAACGAATGAGGGATTTTCTTAAAAAATGAAAGAAAAAGAAGTTTCAGCGGGATTTGTAATTTATCGGCGGACCAAAGAGGGACCGAAATTTTTACTCCTTTATGACCGAGGCCGAGCTTGGAATCTACCCCGAGGCAAATTAGGCGAGGAGGAAAAAAGCTTCTATGGTGCCCTCCGAGAAACTCAGGAAGAAACCGGCCTCGGCCGCCGCGACTTAAGGATCAAAAGAGGGTTTCGGGCTTACGAGCGTTTTTCTTTTTTGCGTGAGGGCAAGAAGGTCTCTAAAACCGTCATCTTCTATTTAGCCGAGACTCACCAAAAACAAGTCCGTTTATCAAGAGAGCATGAAGGCTTTGGCTGGTTTCCGTTTAAGGAAGCCCGGAAACTTTTAAAAGTTTATAAGGGGAGAGAGGCGGTTTTGGCCAAGGCCAACGATTTTATTGGCCGTCTTCACCGGAGCTCCGGTGAACTTGGGTCACAATCTGTTTAAAGGCTTCAGGTTCTTCCTCGGCAATTTGAGCCAGAACCTTTCGGTCAAGGCCGATTTTTTTCTTTTTTAGGGCGCTCATTAACTGGCTGTAGGTTAAGCCGTTGGCTCGAGCAGCGGCGTTAATTTTAACCTGCCAAAGAGCGCGGAAATTTCTCTTTTTCTCTTTACGTCCCCGGAAGGCGTGAGTCCAAGCGTGAAGCAGGGCTTATTTGGCCGCTCTTTCTTTTGATTTTCGACCCCAGCGATAGCCCTTGGTGTATTTTAAAATTCGTTCTCTTTTTTTGTGGGCAGTAACCCCTCGTTTAACTCTCGGCATTTCAGCTTATGTTTTTGAGGATGAAATTTAGGTCGGCCCTACTCACTTCAACTAATTTTTTTTTGCGTTGCATAGTGGTCTGGCTTTTTTTGGCTCTTGAGTGGCCCAAGCCCATCTGGCGCCGAATAACCTTACCGGTCTTCGTGATCCTTATTCTTTTCTTGAAGCTTTTTTTCATCTGATCAGCCATCGGACGATCTAGTTTATCTCGCCCTCGCGCCTGAGAGGCGGGTTTACCAGGCAGTGAAAATTGGACTTGGCTACCGCTTTTCTCTGCCTCCGGCAGGGGAGTCCAATTTCTACTGCCTGGTTTAAAAGGCGTGGCCCGAACTGACCACGCAACCAGGCGTTATTTTAGCCACCTTTAGTTACTTTGTAAAGCACAAACCTATCTTTCCCGGGCGAACCCCGTCTCCGTAGAGAACATCCCTGCCTGCCTGCAGGCAGGTCTGAGTGAGGCTAATAAATAGCTGAGGGAGGTCATTAAGAAGTTCAGGCGCGAACGTTGTTTGAATCCCGAGCGAAGCGAGGTTGAGTTCGAGAGCGAATGACTACTTCTTTGACTGACTGAAATCTATTTATCCGAGCGGAGAGTCTGTTCTTGAGGAGACGGGGTTCGCCCTCCTCCTGGGTCAATTTGCACCGTCAGTCCCCGGCCGCCAGGCTTTATTGGTTGCGTTACTTTGTAGGGCGTTGTAATCATTCCCAAAAATTCCTCAAGTCTCCCCTTAGCCCAATCGCGTTTCTCTTTCTCTCTCCCCCTTAACGTCATTTGGATATCCACTTTATGGCCGTGTTCCAGAAATTCTTCGAGTTTTTTCAGTCGGACCAAAAGATCATTTTTAGCGGTTTTTGCCCCAATCTGAATCCGTTTTAACTCCGGCGCTTTTTTTCTTTGCTTTTTTAATTCTTTCTCCTTTTCGTAGCGGAATTTATCAAAGCTTAAAATCCGGGCTACTGGCGGTACCGCTTTTGGCGAAATCAAAATTAAATCTAGGCCTTTCTCACGGGCGAGCTCAAGGGCTCGGTCGCGCGAGAGAACACCTAGATTGTTACCAGTCTCATCAAGCACCCGGAGTTCCGGCGCCCTGACCTCGTTATTTATCTCGTATCCTTGGATAAGGCTATTATAACAGTTTCCTACGCGGTGGAGGTGGCGGGAATCGGACCCACGTCTAGAGATTTTACTAACGAGCCGTCTACGAGCGTAGTCTAGATTAGACGATGTTTGCCCTAGTTTGTTTAGCGAAAGCGTCCCTAGAGCATAAGCGCTTCGCGAGCCCCCTTGTATAACGCCGGGCTTAACCCAAGAGGCCCAGGTTAACCGACGCCGGCTTAGGCTAAAGCGTAAGCCGGAACTGCAACTTTTTGGTTCGCAGTTATGGGTTTTGCTAGTTTAACGAGTTGGCGCTCGGCTCGCAGGCTCGTAGCTAAACCCCTATCAACACCGATCACCCCCATTTTTATTTTCTTAAAGTTCTTCTCATCTCTCGTTCTGTTTCCCGTTTCTTGATTAGCTCCCGCTTATCAGCCTTCTTTTTCCCCTTACCAAGACCCAGTTCGATCTTTACTAAGCGCCCCTTAATATAGGCTCGGAGAGGTACGAGAGTCAAGCCAGTTCCCTTAATTTCGCCGGCGAGGCTCTTTATTTCTTTTTCGGTTAAAAGCAGTTTTCGGGTTCGTTGGGAATCATAATCTTGGGGTGCGTTTCGGGGCTGATAAGGCGGAATATCGGCGCCAAGAAGCCAAACCTCGCCCGCCCGCAAGATCGCATAGCTTCCGGCCAGATTA
>DATDUH010000039.1:0-17131 GCA_036517755.1 Minisyncoccota bacterium
AGTGCTTCGTGATCAGCGTCAGGGACCAGACCAAAGGGGCGCAGGCCGCGTTCGCCCTCGCCCGGCAAGGGATCGCGAGAAGGAGGCGATAGGATGAACCGCAAGGATGACTGGGGAGTCGTGCTGCTGGCGGGAGCACTGACCTTGGCCTTCGGCTGGAGCTACTTCCAGCCGTTGCCCAAGTGGATCTCCGCCGTCGTCGCGATCTTCTTCGGCACGTGCACCATCAGTTTTGCCTGGATCCTCTTCCTCGAGCGGAAGAGACCCCGGGTCGAGGTGCAGAGATAGATCCCGGAGGGCGCTCGGTTCGCCGAGCGCCCTCCTCGCAGTTCTTTCGACGAGCTCACACAAGTGTGAGCTCTTTCGTTTTTATAGCTATAATTTAGGCCATGAGCACGGGCTTCCGAGGTCCGTACTCAGATCTTTTGACACTTAGGGCAGAAATGGGCTGATCTCCCGCCTACTTTTAGGCGCTTAATTGGCGTGCCGCAACGACGGCAGGGCTTGCCGGTCAAACGATAGGCGAGAATCCCAGGGCCGTACTGGCCTGGCTCGCCAGCGGTATCCCTGAAATCAGCGACTGAAGTCCCTCGAAGTTTAATCGCTTTAGCTAAAACTTTTTTTGTTGAGAGCCAAACCCTCCGCAGTTCGATTTCAGTTAATTTGTTAGCGGGTTTTAGGGGGTGAACCTTGGCGAGCCATAAGATATCGTCTGAATAAATATTGCCAATGCCAACCACCACCTCTTGATCCATTAAAACTTGCTTAATCGCTCGCTTCCGACTGGCCACCCTATCTTTAAATTCTTTGAAGACGAATTTTGGATTAAGCGGCTCTGGCCCCAAAAAGGCGATGTCCGGCAGTTTATCAAGTTCGCCCCTTTTTACCAATAAAACCTTGGCGAATCTTCGCAGATCAGAAAGGCCAATCATCCTACCATCATCAAGATATAGAA
Organism: Minisyncoccota bacterium; assembly: GCA_036517755.1. Classification (GTDB taxonomy): domain Bacteria; phylum Patescibacteriota; class Minisyncoccia; order UBA6257; family Colwellbacteraceae; genus JACOXB01. Next base: position 956 of record DATDUH010000039.1, read on the forward strand.
TAAAGCGGATATAATCGTTAACTCTTTCCTCGAGTACCCCTTTTATCAGGCTTACGGCCGATGGCTTGCGGCCCCGAACACTAATCCGCCACTTTCCGACAAGGAGATGACCGGTTAACTTCTGGTGAATTAGAAGGACGTAATCCTGGCTTAAATAGATAAGAATATTCTTGCCCCGCCGCTTAACATCATTAATTTCGAGCCCCTTAATTCTCCTCTTAAAAAGAGCCGGGGTTGGTTTTTTAATAATTTTCGCCCAGTCCCACCAGCTTCCCGTAATCGTCCGGCCGCTAATCTTCCGCCTCAAATCCCGGACAACAGTCTCGACCTCAGGTAGTTCAGGCACGCTAGTTTACTGGCCTTCCATTAAGGAGATTTCTTTAGTAGGAATAAGGCTCGGGTCAGTGGGGAGGGTGAAATAAAAAATGGTGCCCCGACCCAAAATTGATTCAGCCCAGATGACGCCACCGTGGCGATTCACGATATTTTTTACGATGTAAAGCCCGAGGCCTGTGCCTTCAGTTTTTAAACCGACTGCATTCTGGGCTCGGAAAAACTTAGTGAAGAGTTTGTCCATATCCTCGGTTGGGATGCCGACGCCGGTGTCTTTAACGCTGATTTTTAGATAGGGCTTGTCAGGCAAGCGCTCAATTTTTACCGTCACCGAGCCGCCAGTTACATTATATTTAATCGCGTTATCAATTAAGTTGGAAAGGGCCATGCCGAGCTTATCGGTATCGACAGGGATTTTCACCGCCGGCTCTGGGCCAGGATCAAAGTAAAGCTTGATCCCATATTCCTTGGCCAGAACCTCGGCGTTTTTGAGGCCTCCGGCGATAAACTCGATGATATTAATCTCGGTAAAATTGTAACCAAATCGTCCCTCTTCCATTTTTGAAACATCTAATAGGTCGTTGACGGTTTTTAAGAGACGTCCGGCGGCCAAGAGGCCACTCTTCGCCATCTCTTTAACCTCTTCGGCCAAATCCTCTTTTTTACTCAAGGTCTCAAAAACCCAGTTAATACCAGTAAGAGGTGTGCGCAGTTGATGGGCCGCCACGGTAATAAAATCCGATTGGGTTTTAAAAAGTTCGACCTCCCGAGTTCGATCCTGAATCACTTTCACAAATCCCAAAATTTCGCCTTTGGCGTCCACGATTCTTTCAGTCGAGACCCTTAACTCCCTTTCGGGTTCGGTAAAGGAAAGGTCAACCACCTGAGGATAAACCCCGGGTAGAGAACGCCGAATAACTGCCGGCGCCAGCGAGGAAAAAATGGTTTGGACGAGAAGTCTTAGACCCCGGTCGCTTGCCCTCTCTGGCCCGATCACCTGGCCTATTACGTCTTGCTGTTTAACGCCCAGGATTTGCTCGGCCGCGGCATTAAAAACCATAATTTTGAAACTATTATCGTAAGCCACGACCCCGTCAACTAAATTGGCGATGATTCTCTCGAGTCTTAAGGAAGCCGTTCGGCTCTCTTCGTTCGACTGGGCTAATTTCAAGCTGCTCCAAAAAATAGTAACCCCCAGAACCAAAAAGGAGGCGAGGGTAAGGCCGGCCCAAAATAGGGGGAGATAGACAAAATCGACGATGGAAATAAAGAGGGCGAGAATCAGGAAGAACCAAAAAGCCCGGAGCTCCGGGAGGGCAAGGTAATGACCCAGCTTCGACTTTTTGGACATTAATTTAATTATACGTTTTTCAATAATCGAGTGGCTAAGCTTTCGAAGCCCAGTTTTCGAAGGTAGTCTGCTATTTTTTCTCTAGGGACTGGCTTAACTTTTAAATCATCGAGGCTAATATCAAGGGGTAGTTCTTTATTAAGGGTGGCTAGTTTCTTTGATAGATATGCCTGATCTTCGTGGGCAGTTAACTTTTCCTGCAGCTTGGCATCGGGCAGACCAACCCCTCGGACCTCTTCAAAAAGTTTTTCTAAAGAACCGAATTCGGCCAGAACCCTGCTCGCCGTTTTCGGCCCAATGCCCGGCACGCCGGGGATATTATCTGAAACATCACCAACTAAACCCTTGAAATCAGCTAAGAGCGGCGGAGTGAGGCCAAACCGCTCTTTCACCGCCGCCTCATTGTAAATAACAGTCTCGCTGATTCCCTTTTTAATCGTCTCAACCACTACTTTATCGTCTCGGACGAGTTGCAAAAGGTCAGCGTCGCCAGAAAGAATAATGACGGTTAATCCTTCTTTATCTTTAAAACGCTCGGCTAGGGTGGCCACAATGTCGTCAGCTTCCCAGCCGGAGTAATCAATAGTCTTAATGCCGAAGGTAGAAAAGACCTCCGGCGCCTGAATAAGCTGTCGAACTAAGGGCGGGGCGGTTGGAGGTCTTTTGCCTTTGTACTCTTTGTATTCCGTCCCCCGAACCGTTATCTCGTCCCGGTCAAAAGCGGCTGCGGCATACTCTGGCGGCCGCTCCCGCAATACTTTAATTAAGATACTCGAAAGGCCGTAAAGAGCGCCGGTCGGCGAACCGTCGGTCGAGGTAAACGGCGGCAGGGCATGATAGGCCCGGTGAATTAGGGAATTAGCGTCGACTAAGAGTAAGGTATCTTTCATTTTCTTTTTGGCCGTGCTCGAGATGAAGCCAAATTGTTCCCTGAGGCAGAACGCTCCTCACCCGCTCGGCCCATTCAACGATGATAATATTTTCAGGGTTTCTGACTGCCTCATTGAGACCGAATTGGTATAGCTCTTTAGGCTCTTCTAGCCGATAAACATCAAGGTGAAAAACATTTTTGAAGTTTTTGCCACGAGGTAGGCCCGCCTTGACTCGGCGAGGCAGGGGCAATCTTCGCCACAAAAGAAAAGTGGGACTCATCACCTTGCGTTTCACTCCCAAGGCATGAATAAAAGCGCGGATAAAGGTAGTTTTACCAGTTCCCAACTCACCGGTGAGGCCAATAACAAGCGCTCGCCTTCCGGGCTTGGTTTTCGACACCTCCTCGGCCAAGGCTCGAGCCAGACGGCGCGTTTGAAGAACCGAACGAGAAAGATATTTTACTTTTTCCATCGTTCTTCAGGTTTTGAAATAGCGGTTTTCAAGAGATAGCCGATGCCGAAACTAAAGGCCGCGGCTAGCGCAAAGGCAACAAGGATTGGACCGAAATCAAAGTTGGTCTGGTTAATCTGGCCTACTAGATTTTCATCCCCCACGAAGGCGTTGGAATTATTAGAGGTGTTAGAAACGACGGGCGAAAATCGAGAGGCGACCACAATCTCGTCCTCGCCAACCGCCCCGTAGCTAAATTCGTCAGCTATCTCTCCTTGAGGATTAATTAAAACAAGTTTGTCGCCGTCGTTATTCAAACTGATCCTGGTCAAGCCGTAGGGCAAGACGAGTTCCTCTTCAGATGAAATCGTCCCCGAAAGACTAAATGTTTTACCACTTGCGTCTTTGAAGCGCCAGCCAGCCAGATTAATTGATGGCTCGCCGTCGTTAACCAACTTCACCCACTCGCCTTCGGTATCCCGGCCAACTGGGTTTGGCAGAACTTCTTTAAAGAAGAGCATTTTTATCCTGGTCAAGCTTAAGCCCCAGGTGCTCGATCGCCGCCGGCTCCACCATCCGTCCGGCCGGGGTTCGCCGCAGAAAACCGAGCCGCATCAGGTAGGGCTCATAAACTTCTTCAATAATGCCCTTATCCTCGTCGAGGGCCGCGGCAATGGTGCTGAGGCCGACCGGACCGCCGGCGAATTTCTGACTAATAGCTGAAAGCAGCAGACGGTCATGATTCTCAAGCCCTAAAGAGTCGATCTCTAAGTACTCCAGAGTTTTTTTAGCCACGCCTTCAGTGATCTTGTTCTCGCCATTCACCTGGGCATAGTCTCTGGCCCGCCGTAATAAGCGATTCGCTGTTCTCGGGGTATAACGCGCGGCGAGGGCGAGGATTTCAACAGCTCTTGGCTCGATCTCGATTCCTAAAATCTTGGCTGATCGCTTAATAATCGCCTCGATGTCTTGAAGTTCGTAATAATCAATCTTAATCGTGGCTCCAAAACGGGAACGGAGCGGTGCTGATAAAAGATTAATTCTAGTAGTCGCCGCAACTAGGGTAAAGGGCGGGAGGTCAATCGAGATGGTTCTGGCCCCCGGTCCTTTGCCGATCACAATATGAAGTTTCCGGCTCTCCATGGCTGAATAGAGCACCTCTTCAATCAACCGATTTAGACGATGGGCCTCATCAATGAAAAGAATCTCGTGGTCATCGAGGTTACTTAAGATGGCGGCCAGGTCCCCGGCCCGTTCAATGGCCGGTCCGGTGGTCGTTTTAATCGAGGAGGCCATCTCATTGGCGACAAGGCGAGCTAAAGTGGTTTTCCCAAGTCCGGCTTGGCCGTAAAGTAAAAGGTGGTCAACCGGTTCGCCCCGGTTCCGGGCTGCCTTAATGATAATCTGGAGATTCCTTTTAATTTTCTCTTGGCCAATGTATTCTTCCCAGCGTTCAGGCCGCAAAAGAACGTCGGTTGCTTGATCTTCTTTAATTTGGGTTTCGGCCTGAATGCCTGATTTAGCCGGTTTTTGCTTTGTTTTTTCCGCCATTTTATGCTGAGTTTATCGAAGTATTGACAACCCTCTTATTATATGTTAAGATAGACATTGAGGCTGGAAGCCTGCGGGTAGCCGGAGAGTCTTTAGTCTTAGGACGGCCTGGTCCCGACTCGGCCGTTCCTCGAGAATCTCCGGACTCGGGTCTAGAAGACTATGCCCCAACTACCCGCAGACTTCCGGCTTTTTTATTTAAGAGAACTCAGAGGCTCGAGCCAGTTAATCGGACCGCTCGCCCGCTCTATCTCTTCAAGACTGGTTATTCCCTGGAGCACTTTCAAAATTCCGTCTTCCTGTATGGTTATCATCCCTTTCTTTCGAGCCGCCTCTTCAATCTCAGTCTCGGTCGCTCCTTGTTTCATTAAAAGGTCGAGATAGGAGCCGGCTTCCAAGATCTCGAAGATGCCAATCCGGCCTCGGTACCCTTCGTCACAATGATCGCAACCTTTGCCGGCCCGGTAAATTTTTAGCTCTCGATTTAGAGACGCCGACGCCACCCTCCGGGGCAAGGTTTTTAAAAATTGCTCAAACTTTACCCGAGTCAGCTCTTCTATATTAAACACTTGCCGACAATAAGGACAGAGACGCCGCACTAATCTTTGGGCGACGATTAGGGCTAGGGCTGGGCCGATGACGCCCGGTTTCACTCCGAGATCAACCAGTCGGGGGATGGCGCCTGAAGCGTTATTAGTGTGGAGGGTTGAAAAAACCAAATGACCGGTTAGGGCGGCGTGAATCGCCACCTCGGCCGTTTCCAAGTCTCTCACCTCGCCCACGAGAATAATATCCGGGTCTTGTCTTAGGATGGAACGGAGGCCGGCGACAAAGGTGTAACCAGTTTCAGGATCAATCTCGGTCTGCTCAATCCCTGAAAGATGATATTCAATCGGATCTTCGACCGTAATAATCTTCAGGGCGCTCGTCTTGACGCGCTTTAAAAAGGCGTAAAGGGTGGTGGTCTTGCCTTCGCCGGTCGGCCCGGTCACCAAAATCATTCCATTGGGCCGCTTGAGCACAGTCGAAATAATCTTCTCATCATCATGGCGAAAACCAAGGTTCGGCATATCGAGAGCGATGCTTTTGGGATTTAAAATTCTCGTCACCACCGCCTCACCAAACTCGGCCGGTACGATCGAGGTCCGAACTTCAATATCGCCCAAACTGCTCCCGATGGTGAAACGGCCGTCTTGGGGCGCGTCAGTCACGTTCAACTTCAGGTTAGAAAAAAGCTTAATCCGATTCGTCAGTAATTTTGCTTGTTCGAGCGGAATTTCACCTATCTCCTTCAGCATACCATCAATCCGAAAACGAATAGTGGCTTCTTTCTCGGCCCGGGGCTCGAGGTGAACATCGGAGGCTTCGAGAACCAAAGCGGCTCCCCAAATAGATTCGATAAGCTCGCCGGTCGGCGCTTCTTTTAACTGATTAAGAAGTTGAAGAGCCCCCGCCGTGCTTTTAACCTTTTGTTGAATCTCGATAAATCTCGCTTCGTCCAGAATCGCCTCCGAAACAATCTCTTTCCGCCGAGATGTGGCGGCTGGTTCTTTTAAATAGCGGCCCCAAACCGCCTCCAGGCCCCGCTCGGAACTGACCACCAGATCCACCTCGTAGCCCTTAGCTCCTAAATCCTCGACGAGTTCCTCGGCCTCTTTTAGCTTGGGGCTATAAACCGCAAGTTTTAATCTTTTTTCTTTTAGTTCAACCGGAGCCGCTTTGGCCCGCCGCTCGCGTTCCTCGGGTACGAGCGTCAGGGCGTCCGGATCAACGGTCGCAACCCCCAAGTCAAGATAAGGCAACCCCTCGGCCTCGGCCCGACGCCGGGCATCCCTTTCCTCCGCCTCCTCACGAAGGGCGGTAATTCTATCCTGGTTTCTACTAAAGCGCACTTCTTTCTCTTATAATAAGACGCGCGAAGAGTATTCGCAAAGCAAATGGCTGGTCACAGTAAATGGAAACAAATCAAACACAAAAAAGAGAGTCTGGATAAAGGCCGGAGTCGGCTTTTCTCAAAATTGACGAACATCATCCAGGTAGCCGCCCGAGATGGAGCTGATCCCCAGTTTAACCCGGTCTTAAGGAACGCCATTGCTCAGGCCAAGCGTCAAAACTTACCCCAGGCGACGATTGAGCGGGCAGTTCAAAAAGCCAAAGAAAGGGACGGGCTCGAATCGCTCCTGGTTGAGGCTTATGGCCCGGAAGGAACCGGCCTTCTAATCGAGGCGATCACCGATAATCGAAACCGGACTGTTAACGAATTAAAATCTCTTTTCAAAAGCTACGAAACTAAATTGGCCGAACCCGGCAGCCTTAGCTGGGCTTTTGAAAAAGAAGCTCGTGGTTACAGGCCAAAGTTTGAACGGCCCGTTTCGGAGGCAACCAGAGATAAAGTTAGCCGCTTAATCGAGGCGCTCGAAGAGCGGGATGATATTAAATCAGTCCACTCTTCGATCGCCATCCGCCAATGATTATTTTGGGCTTGGATCCCGGAACAACAAGAGTCGGTTACGGCCTGGTGGAGACGAATAGGAAAAAACTCGTCCTTATTAAGTGCGGCCTCATCGGGGCTCGAAGCGCCGACCCGGCCGAGCGTCTAAAAACTATCGAGACGGAACTCGTAAAAATTGTAAAAACCCACAAGCCGGCCTTAATCGGCATAGAGAAGGTTTACTTCTCTAAGAACCGGAAAACGGCCATGGCCGTGGCTGAGGCGAGAGGGGTGATGATCCTTGTCGCGGCCGATCACGGTATCCCGGTTCTCGAGTTCGGTCCCAGCGAAGTCAAACGGGTGGTCGCCGGTGACGGCGGGGCCACCAAAGAGATGGTTGGCCAAGTGGTAGCCTTGACCCTAAACCTTAAAAGCCCGCCTCGACCGGATGATGTTTCCGATGCCCTAGCCCTGGCTATCAGGGCATCCTTCGAAAAACCAACTAACCCGAAGTGAGCCCCCGAGCTTGCTGCCGTGCGGAATGTCTCGGAGACAGTAAAAGCTTGGTCTTTTGCGAAGCAAAAGTTTTACTGCCGAGAGCCAAGGGCGGCTCTGATCGCTGGAATCAGAGAACGCCCGGTTCCGGTAGGCAGTAAGCTCGGGGGCGAGCCAACCCTTGACACCAAAAACCCCTTAGCTATACTGGGGCGAGCGTTTAAGCTTAAAGGTCGCTGATTTAATCTTTTTTAGCTTATAACCATGATCGACCTTAAAGAATTAGTCCTCCAGGAAGACGAAGAGGAAATCGAAGAGGAGGCGACTGGAGAGAAGGACGAGGAGAAGAAAAAAGAGGGGGACGAAGATAAACCAGACGAAGAAGAGGAAGAAACTGACGACGGGAAGGAAAAAGATTACTAAAAATTGCCCCCTCTTTTGAAAAGGAGGGGGTAATTTTATTATTAAAGCAGTGTTCCGCTGGTTAAAACAAAAACGGGTGAGAACCCAAATCCTCATCGGCCTGGGAGGCTTGGCGCTTGCCGGCGCGATTTTCACTTTTCGGGTTTTTGCGAGCTTGCCCAAAACCGGAGAAATCGGCGAGCTCCAAGTACCCCAGTCAACTAAAATCTATGACCGTTCGGGTGAAACCCTGCTCTACGAAGTTTACGGTGAGGCCAAGAGAACGGTTGTTCCGAGGGAAGAAATCCCGGATCGCCTGCGACAGGCCACCATCGCCATTGAGGACAATTCGTTTTACAGCCATCCGGCTTTTGATTGGCGCGGCATCGTAAGGGCCTTGGGTGTAAACCTCCTCCGGGGTGAAATCGCCCAAGGGGGATCAACCATCACTCAACAATTAGCTAAAAACGCCTTTCTCACTTCGGAAAGAACTATCAGCCGGAAGATCAAAGAATTGATTTTGGCCGATCGGCTGGAGGAAGAATACGGCAAAGATGAGATTCTCGACCTCTATTTGAACCAGATCTCTTACGGCCCCAACATCTACGGCGTTGAGGCCGCCTCCCAAGCTTATTTCAACAAGGGCGCCAAAGACTTGAATCTAAATGAGATTATTACTCTCGTGGCCCTGCCTCGTTCGCCGAGTTATTACTCTCCTTGGGGTAACCATTTGAAAGAACTGGAGGACAGGAAAAACTTTATTGCCCGGCGGATAAGGGAGCTCGGCTATATTGATGATGCTGAACTCGCCGAAGTTAGCGGCGCTCTACCCGAAATCGCCGAAAGGCCGGAAGAGGGAATCAGGGCCCCTCACTTTTCTCTTTATATCCAGGATTATCTCCAGGAAAAATACGGCGAAGAGGCCTTGCGGACCGAGGGCTTCAGGGTAACAACGAGCCTTGACTGGGAACTCCAAGAAATAGCCGAGGAAGCAGTGGAAAACGGCGTTCTAAGAAACGATAGACTCTACGGCGGGTCGAATGGCGCCCTTCTCGCCATGGACCCCCAGACCGGCCAGATTCTGGCCTTGGTTGGCTCGAAAGATTATTTTGCTGATCCTAAACCTGACGGTTGCGAGCCGGGGAGAAACTGCACTTTTGAGGGGAACTTCAACGTCGCCCTCCAGGGCTTGAGGCAGCCAGGCTCGGCCTTTAAGCCTTTTGCCTATCTCACGGCTTTTCAAAAAGGATTGACGCCTGAAACAATTGTTTGGGATGTGCCCACTGAATTTAATTCAACCTGTCCGGCTGTTTTTGATCCCAACGTGAAAACTGGTGGTTGTTATCACCCCAGGAACTTTGACCAACAGTTTCGGGGACCAGTGAGGCTAGAAGAGGCCCTAGGCCAATCAATCAACGTCCCGGCAGTCAAGGTGCTTTATCTCGCCGGGCTCAAAGACACACTCGAGACCGCCTCCCGTTTCGGCATCACCACCCTGACTGATCCGAATCGCTACGGACTATCTTTGGTCCTCGGCGGAGGAGAAATAAAACTAGTGGAACTTGTTGGCGCTTACTCGGCGCTCGCGGCCGATGGCGTCAAACATGAACCAGTTACTATTTTGAGAATAGAAAACAGCCGGGGCGACGTGCTTGAGGAATACAAGGAGAATGAAGGCGGAACTGTGGTTGATCCCCAGCTGGCAAGACAAATCAACGACATTCTTTCTGACGTTTCACTCCGGGCGCCGCTTTTTAGGGCGAGCCTTGAACTGACTCAGGTCCCGGGTTATCAGGTCGCCCTGAAGACTGGAACTACCGACGACTACAAAGATGCCTGGACCTTTGGCTATACCCCCAATCTGGCGGTTGGTGTTTGGGCTGGCAATAATAACCGGGTATCCCTCACCAGCCAGGGTTCGAGTATTCTGGCGGCTGTACCGATGTGGCATGATTTTATGTCGAGGGCCCTACCGAAATTCCCAGCGGTCGGCTTTAACCATCCGGCTCCAACCTCAACCACAAACCCCGTTCTCCGGGGCGAGCTTGTTCGCGACGGCTTTCACAATATTCTTTATTACCTCAATCGGGTAGGTGATCCTCAATATCAAAACTGGGAGGCGGGAGTCAGGGGCTGGCTCCAAACTAATTCAGTTGACTTGTCCCGTTTCGAGTTGGTGGAGGCGAGCGAGGGTTTTGGTTCCGGCGATGCCGGTGGCGAGGGAGAAATCAATCTTAAAATAGATGAGCCGCGGAACGGGGATTTTACCGACGGTTCGATACTAGTGGGATTCAAGGTAGAATCTAAACGTCCAATTGCTAAAATCGAGATTTATTTTAACGATCGTCTCGTAGCCACTGAGTTTGGCGATTTAGGGCGAAAGCCAAGCTACGAAACAACGCTTAGCCCAAACGACATCCGTCTCCAAAATTCTTTAGTGATCAGAGTAGTTGATGAGGCGGGGTTAAGAGAAGAGCGGGAACTAATTATCTACCGCCGTTAGGCCAAGCCCTTGACTGGCATCAGAATATAAAAATAAGTGTTATCTCCCGGCGTCCTGATCACGGCCGGTTTTTCATCCCCGTTCAAGCCAACCATCACTTCCTCGCCGCCGGCCGTGCGGACCCCGTCTAAGAGATAGCGCCAGTTAAAGGAAACGGTGAGGGGGCCATCGGTCCCGGTCATTTGGCCATTGATTTTGGCCGGCAGAAGATAATTATTCTCTCCCACCGCGTTGTCGGCCGAATAAACCTCGAGCACTTTTTTGTCTTTAATCCTCAACTTCACCTCGTTACTCCTCGAGGCAAAAAGTCCGGAGAGCTTCAGAGCGCCAATAAGCTCCTCCCGGTTAACTAGAATCTCGGTGGCAATTTCTTTGGGCACAATCGCGCCGTAGTCGGGGAACTTCCCCTCGATCATCCGGGAGACAAACTCGAGATCATCGACTCGGAACATCACCTGATTATTGTTTAGATAAACATAGGCGCTCGACTCGTCTTTAATCGCCCTAACGAGCTCCTCAGCGGTCCTTAAGGGAACGATTAGGTCGGCCGTTTGTTTGTTTTTGTTTTTAATTTGATTGCCGCTGAGTTTGGCCTCGGCTAAACGAAAGCTGTCGGTGGCCACCAGCTTCAACTGATTTGTTTCGATCTCAAAGAGGACGCCGCTAATTTCCGGCCGCAGCTCCGAAATCTCGCCAGCCACCACCACCCGAGCCAGAGCGTCCCGCAGTAGAACCGAGTTTATTTCAATAAGTTCTTCTATTTTCTCGGTCTTGGGAATAACCGGAAAATCGCTCTCGTCGATCCCCTCGCACTTGGCCTCATAGTTGTCGGTTTTAACAATTAAATTGTTTTTTTTGTCTGTTTCGAGGGTTACCCTTTCGCTCGATAGATTATTAACGATGCCGGTCAAAAGCCCGTAGGGGATAGTCACCCCGCCCTCGTCAACTACTTTGCCGAAGATGTTTTTAGTAATCGCTAGTTCCAGGTTGGTGGTTGAAAGCCTGATTCTGTTACTCTCCGCCTTAATTAAAACGTTGCCTAAAACCGGCAGGTTTAGGGCCGAACCAACCGCCCGGCCCACGAGGTCTAGTCCAAGTTTCAAATTATTTTTTAAAACAACTAATTTCATAAGTTAATTTTTATTTAGTAGTTGTTAGTTAGTGGTTTTATTGGGGAAAAACTGATTTCTTGTTTTTAGGAAAGAGTTTTTAAGATTCAGGGCGGTTAATAAACTCTCGATAAATAGTGTGGCGATGATGGAGAAATTGGGGAGTATTTAGAGCGATCAAGGAAACCCGAAATTCGCCCCCCAGCTTATCCCGTGGTTTAGCTCAGACTACTCACTATTTCTTTAATCATTAAAATCTTCTGGTTTAGGTTTGAGTTTTTATTAACGTTCTCATTAATTTTTTTATAGGCGTAGATAGCGGTGGTGTGGTCTCTTTTACCGACCTTATTGGCAATATCCGGGTAGGACATGGCGAGGAGATCGCGGAAAAGAAACATGGCGATTTGTCTTGGCTCGACAAATTCCTTATTGCGCTGGCGGCCGACCAAGTCATTCGGCGAAATTTCAAAGAAGCTAGCTACTACCCTAATAATTTGGCTGGGACTGACCTTGATCGCGGTTTTTTCCGCCACCTCGGCGATGACCTTCTCGGCGAGCGTCGAATCAATTGGCCGGCCATAAGTTGATTGGTAGAAAAGGAGTTTATTGACGATGCCCTCGATTTCGCGGATGTTCTTTTGGGCCTTTTTGGCGATTAAATCGATGATTTTGTCATCAAGCGCCGCCTCCCGGTCCTGGAGCTTGGTTTTAGTGATAGCTACTCGGGTTTCATAGTCAGGAAAGGTAATATCGGCAATCATCCCGCCCTCAAATCGGGACCGGAGCCTGGCCTCAAGGGTTGGGATGGCCCTAGGCGGCCGATCCGAGGAGATAATAATCTGTTTATTGTTTTCATGGAGAGCGTTAAAGGTATGGAAGAATTCCTCCTCGGTCTTTTCCTTACCGCCAATAAACTGGATGTCATCAATGATTAAAACATCAACCCCCCGGTAGGTCTTTTTGATATCCTCAAAGCGATTATTCTTAACAGCCCAAACAACGTCGTTCGTAAATTTTTCCGAGGTAACGTATTTTACTTTAACCCTATTTTTATAGTTTTTTCTAATCTCGTTTCCGGCCGCCTGAATTAAATGGGTCTTACCCAAGCCCACGCCGCCATAAATGAAAAGCGGATTGTATTTGGTGCCGACCGTTTGAACTACGGCCGTGGTAGCTGAATGGGCCAACTCGTTGAACGAACCGACAACAAATGAGTTAAAAGTGTAACGCGGATTTAAACTAGTTTCCGGATCAACTTTGATTTCCGGAAGGGCCAGCTGTCCTTCGTTCAACCGTTCAGTTGTAAGTCTGGCCGACCTTGCTCGGTTGACTTTCTCCATAAAAACTCCCTCCACTACGTATTCTATCTTTCGCGTGGTGCTGTCGTAGTTTCTAATTGAACCGAGAATCAGTTTGTGATACTTCAACTCGACCCATTCCTTGGCGAAGTTATTAGGAAGAGCGATGAGAGCTGTTCCGTCTTGGGCATCTATGAGACGACTGTTTTTCAGCCAGGTGAGGAAATTCGGGCGGGAGATCTGCAGTTCTATCTCTGATAAAACCGCCTGCCAAAGCTCTTCCTTGGTCATTCTGTCCCTATTCTTAATAAAACATCCGCGTAAGTCAAACACTGATTTTAAGGCGAAATGTTGATTACTTGGGGATAAGACTTATAATACCGCCAGTGCCTAAAAGAACTTACCAACCGAAAAAGAAAAAGCGGGCTCGAACCCACGGTTTTCTTAAAAGAAAACGGACGCCGGGCGGACGCGCGGTGATTCGGCGTCGCCGGACCAAGGGCCGCGAGAGGCTGACGGTGTAGTTTTTAATGTTGCCTAAGCCTTACCGGCTCGACGTGGCCCAGTTCCCTAAAACTGCGAGCCCTATTTATAGGGGAAAATATTTTAGTGCAAAGCTGGTCCCGAATAATGTTCATTATTTAAGAGTGGGCATTATTACGAGTCGCAAGGTTATTCCGAAGGCGGTAAGGCGAAATGCTTTTAGGCGAAGGATCTTCGATTTTTGGGAATCGGAGTTAAGAAGGGCGCCGGCGGACCTTCTTATTATCGCCAAACCGGAGATTGCCGAGCTTAATCCGAGAAAAAAAGAAGATTTAATTAATCTCGAATCTGAATTAAACTTAATTAAGAATAAACTAAAATGATCGGCACACTTTTCAGAGAGATTTTATACCGTCCCCTTTTCAACATTTTGGTTTTTCTTTATGAGACAGTTGCCCTCCGCGATTTGGGTTTGGCTATTATTCTTTTTACTCTTTTTATCCGAGTTATTCTCTATCCCTTATTTCACCAAACCGCAAAACATCAAAAACTTTCCCAGAAACTTCAGCCCGAGATCAAGCAAATCAAAGAGCGTCATAAAGACCGCGAAGCCCAGACCAAGGCGATTATTGAGCTTTATCAAAAAAACAAGATCAGCCCCCTCACTCCTTTTGCCCTACTTTTAGTTCAGCTACCGATCTTGATTGCTCTCTACCGGATCTTTATTAACGGTTTTACCGAGGGAGCCTTGGGCCTGCTTTACTCCTTTGTTCCTCGGCCGGAGTTCTTTAACCAGACACTTTTTGGTTTAGTTAGGCTTGATGTCGTGAGCCTTCCCCTCGTTGTTATCGCCACTGGACTTCAATATCTCCAAGGGAGACTGGCCTTTAAGCCCCAGGCCGCCGGAGTGAAAAATACGGGCATGTTAAAGCTGACTGTACTTATTTTCCCCGCTCTAACCTTCTTTATTTTAATGAAGTTCCCCGCCGCCCTTAGCCTCTACTGGCTCTCGAGCACCGCTTTTTCTATAATTCAACAAGTAGTAGTCAACCGGTCTTTGGCCAAAAGAGATGTTTCCGATGGAGGGACTAAAAGAAAAAATCGAAAAACTGGTTAAATTAATGGGGTTCGGTGATTTTCGGATCGAATTCGAATCAGGGTCAAGAAGAGTTAGCCTTCATATCAACGATGGCGTTATTTCCGAAGAGCTCCTGCCGAGTTTCGTCTTGAACCTGGAACGAGTGGCGAGGTTAATCGCCAAGCACATCGGCGAGACCCCGGTAGTAGTTGATATTAATAACTATCGGCGGGAAAGAGAGGGACTGATTATTAAGTTAGCTCGGGCTGCGGCTCGCAAGGCTACTACCACCGGTGAGGCTATAGCCCTACCGACAATGAATGCCTACGAACGGAGGTTGGTTCATACCGAACTTTCGATGAGGCCCGATGTTTTAACTGAAAGTATTGGCGAAGCTGATCGTCACGTGGTGGTAAAACCGATTGAGGGGTAACAGGATCTAAACTTTTTCTAAGAGTTTTATAATTCCGCTGAGCTCTTTGCCCTCGGCCCGGTTATTAAGCCAAATAGTCAGAGCCAGGGTGATAGTGCGAATCGGGAGAATGCCGGCCGTTAGGGCATCGGCCAAAAATCCACCCGCGAGCATTATTAATCGTTTCACCACCTTCTTCATAACTGTCCCGCCTGAGACCCCTCTCAAAAAAGCCCAGAGAAGGAGAGTGCCAGAGACAAAGAAACCAAAAGTAAAGGCGAAGAGCCAGGCTATCTGGCCTAAGATCGGGATCCAGACCATAAATCCGGCGAAAAGCTCGAGGGTATCAGCGGCGGCCGCGGTCATAAGTACCATCAAGCCCTCGACTATGCCTATTTTGGCTCGCTCAGCACCCCCGCGTCTAAACTCGAGTTCGTCTTTGTCCTCGGGCAGTTCCTTTGCCTCGATTTCTTCTTCACTGAGTTCGATTCTCCCATCCATGAATTAAAGCTCACCCTGCTCTCTTAAAATTTGTTCCGGATCAGTGGTGATTAACTTATCCTCAAAATAAGATGGGACAACCTGGATGGCGACGTGTTTCAAGCCCGCGATAAAAAGTCCGGTCCCGACCTCAGCTTCGAGAAGATAGTTTTTTTCAACCTCGGTCAGATTAAATGATTTGGTGGCTAGCTCGATTGCCGCCGGCGATTGTCGGAGGAGCAGTTGGAGCGAGGAGTTCGTAATAATCGGTCGACCGTAAGGCGAATTCAGGAAATCTTCAACATCTTGGGTGATGGTCGAGATGCCGAGGTAATATTTCCTAGCCCGTTTGGCCAGGCGATAAAGGAAAGAAGCGCTGTCGGGATATTTCATCATCCACCAAGCTTCATCAACCACCATAATTCTTTTTTTCAACTCTCGGCGGATTAAACTCCAGACAAAATTCAAGATGATATACATCGCAATCGGCCGGAGTTCTTCCTCGAGATCGCGGACCGAAAAGACGATTAAGCGGTTGTTAATATTGACGTTCGTTGGTCTATTGGCGAAACCAACATAACTTCCCTTGGTAAAGCGGTAAAGGCGGTTAGCCATATCCCGACCGCCTTCGATATTCCTCAAAACCTCTTCGAGATCCTCGAGTAGGGGCGCCTCTTTACCAGTAAAATCTTTGTCAGCCGTGATATCGCGGGAGGCGTAGGTTTCGGTGATGGCCTGATCAAGCAGGGATTCTTCTTCGGCGCTGATTTTGCCGAGCATTAATTTAACGAGGCCGGTTAAATCCACAATGTGAGATTTTAAGGCTTCGCCCGGCGTCTCGTCTTCGGCGATGATCGGCAAGTCCAGTGGATTGATCGTGCTTTCTGACTGGAGAGAGATTCTAAAATAGCTCCCGCCAACCGCCCT
>DATDUH010000040.1:0-7515 GCA_036517755.1 Minisyncoccota bacterium
CCCGCCGTAATTTGAAGCTTAAGAACTGTTTTAATGGGTTTCACTATTTTATAACTTTTTAATCTGTAACGAATCGAGCTCAACCGCCGTGTCTCGACCGAAAATCGGCACCATCACTCTTACCCTTCCCTTTTCTTCATCAATCGCAGCCACCTTGCCGTCATAATCCCTGAACGGGCCGTCGGTAATTCGGACAGTCTCGCCAATCTGAACATCAACCTTAAACTTTGGTTCCTCCCCACCCATTCTCGCCATCAACGACTCAATTTCCTCGTAAGAAAGGGCGGTGGGGCTCGTCGGATCAGAGCCGACAAAACCAGTCACCCGGGGGGTGTTTCTGACCACATACCAAGAATCGGGTTCGAGAATCATCTCAACCAAAACATAGCCAGGATAAATCTTTTCCTCAGTTACCGCTCTTTTACCATTCCTGATCTTGATCTTTTTTTCTTTCGGCACTACCACCCGAAAGATTTTGTCGTTCATCGAGAGAGAATCAACCCGCTGTTTAAGATAGCGGGCGACCGCATCTTCGTAGCCGGCGTAGGTATGAACCGCGTACCAGCGCTTTAGTTTTGATTCTTCGGTTTCTAGGCGAGGACTCATTCTATCTTAGGATTTTACTGACTAGGGTAAAAAAGAAAAAATCCAAGGCTCCGAGAAAAGCAGCCACAATAAGCGAGAAGGCGATAACGATAAGGGACATCCTTATTGTCTCACCTCGACTCGGCCAGTTAATCCGCCGGACCTCTTTCCTTAAATCTTTGAAAAAATTGCTTAATCGCTCAAGCATCTTGAGGCATCATAATTAATTCCTCTTTAAACATCAAGATTTTTGACCGAAGCGGCATGAAGTTGAATAAAGTGCTTTCTGGGTCCAACTTCATCCCCCATCAATAGATCGAAGAGCCGATCAGCCTCTTTAGCATCATCAACGGTGACCAATTTGAGTTTCCGGTTCTCGGGATTCATAGTCGTCTCCCAAAGTTGGTCCGGATTCATCTCGCCTAAACCCTTGTAGCGCTGGATATTCACCGGTTCGCCGAGCTCAGCCACAATTTTATCCCTTTCAAGCTCACTATGGGCATATTCCCCCGCTTTCCCTTTCTCGACCCGATAAAGCGGCGGTAAGGCAATATAGAGATAGCCTCCTTCAACCACCCTTGGAAAATGGCGAAAGAAAAGAGTTAAAAGAAGAGTCCTAATATGAGCGCCGTCAACATCAGCATCGGTCATAATAATGATTTTATGATAACGAAGTTTCGAAAGATCAAACTCTTCGGCGATAGCCGTTCCTAAAGCTAAAACCAAAGCCGCCAATTCTTTATTGGCTAATAGTTTATCGATCCTGGCCCGTTCGGCATTCAAGATCTTACCTCGCAAGGGCAGGATGGCCTGAATTCTCCTATCCCGACCCTGCTTAGCTGAACCGCCAGCCGATGGACCCTCAACAATAAATAATTCTGCCTCTTCAGCTTTTCTTGTCTGACAATCAGCCAGCTTTCCCGGCAGAGTTAGACCCTCAAGCACGCCTTTTCTAAGAACGCTTTCTTTGGCCGCCTTGGCGGCTAAGCGGGCCCTCGCTGCCAAAAGACATTTTTCGAGGATGGCCCGGGCGTCAGCTGGCTTTTTCTCAAGATATTCTCGGAGGGCCGCTCCGACCACTGTTTCAGTGGCGGTTCTGGCTTCGGGATTGCCCAATCTAGCTTTAGTCTGCCCTTCGAATTGGGGTTCCTTCAGTTTTATCGAAACGATTGTGGTTAATCCCTCCCGAACATCGTCGCCGGTTAAATTATCATCGTCTTTCTTAAAGTAGCCATTAGCTCGGGCGTAATCATTAAGAGCTCGGGTCAAGGCTGAACGAAAACCGGTCAGGTGCATCCCGCCGTCACTCGTATGAATGTTATTGGCAAAACTCAATTCGATGGTTTCGGTACCCTCGTTGTATGAGAGAGCGGTCTCAACCTCAATCGCCTGATGCTCCCGATGAACGTAAAAAACATTATCATGGACTTTTCTCTCGCCGTCTTCGTTCAAATAATCGATGAATGATAAAAGCCCGCCATCAAACTGATATGCGGCATAATGGGGCTTGGCCGATCTTCCATCTATAAGAACGATTCGAAGCCCCTTGGTCAAATAAGCCTGCTCCCGGAAGTGTTCCAAAATTTGTTTGCGATCAAATTTGATTTCGGAGAATATTTGTTCATCAGGGATAAAAGTGATTTTGGTCCCGTTCCGCTCACATCGGCCGACTTTTTTAACCTTGGTCTTTGCTTTTCCCCGTTCATATTCCTGCTCGTATTTCGAGCCATCCCGGCAAACTTCGGCCTTAAGCCAGGCGGAAAGTGCATTAACAACTGATACGCCAACACCGTGAAGTCCTCCCGACACCTTATAAGATTCACCGCCAAATTTGCCGCCGGCGTGAAGGGTGGTCATCACTGTTTCGAGGGCTGATTTTTTAGTCTGGTGGTGAATATCAACCGGGATACCCCGACCATCATCTTCAACACTCACCCGATTATCTTTAAGCAATCGGACTTCGATATTTTTGGCGTAACCAGCCATCGCCTCGTCGATCGAGTTGTCTACCACCTCCCAAATCAAGTGATGAAGGCCGCTCGGCCCGGTTGAGCCGATATACATGCCCGGCCGCTTTCGGACAGGCTCTAACCCCTCAAGGACATAAATATCCTTAGCTGTATAAGAAGCCTTTTCAGGCTCTGTTTTATCGGTTTTTGGCTTGATCATCGTAATAAACGAGACAAAGAAAGACCCCCGAGGGTGGTCTATTTTACCCCCTAATTTTACCGAAATTCGACCCTAAACTCAAGGGAGGGATGGGCTAATTTATGGCTTAAAATAAGGGCTATCTGACCCTGGCGTTAAATTTTTGTGCGAGATATGAGACGATCTTTTCAAGCTCCTGGTTCACCTCCTTATCAAGCAGGGTTTTTTGATCTGACTGGAAAACTAAACGGAAAGTAAAATGGCTTTCGTCGTAATAATCGATAAGATCAACATCCCTTAGGTTACCGCTCGCTTGAGCCTGAATAGCCGAAAGAATCTCGCCTACCCTTAGTCCGCCTCTCACTTCTAACGACAAATCCCTCATCACAGCCGGATATTTAGGAATGGGACGGTACTCGTATTCTTCGGCAAGATACGAGGTTAAGCGACCTAAGTCTAATTCGGCGAGAGCGCTCGAGGCACCTCGGCTATCGAGTCCTCCTAAAAGCTGATTATCAATATGGATTTCGAGGGAACTCTTTTCTGGCTTAAAGTGAAAATCGCTTAAACCCAAACCATATAAAAGATGTTCTACTGTCCCTTTTAGGGCAAGAAAGGTCTCTCCGTGCTTGGTTTTATTTAATCTGATCCCCAGGCCGAGATGCAGCTCCTCGCCCGAAACTTTAAAAACATCGCCTAATTCGAAGATTCTGATCGCATCAAAAAACTTAGCATTATCTTCAAGGTTGCGAGTAATTCCCTCCTCCAAATTGGTTCGGAGATATTTTTTATCCGAGGCAATCGGGTTCTCAAGCTCATAGGCCTCGGGGTTCTTTTTGCTTGAGAACGAATAATTGTAAACTTCGCTGAAGCCGGAAGCGACAAGGAACACTCTTATTTTGTCTTTCAGTCTAACTGTTTCCGCTTCAACTGCCGGCGTAATACTCACCACTGGCGGCCCGATTTCAAGCTCATTGTAACCATGGAGCCTCGCCACCTCTTCAACCAGATCTTCAAATATTTGAATATCATCCCTATTAGCAGGGATGCGAACCAAAAACCGATTTCCGCTCCTTGACCCCGGTTTTATCTCAAATCCGAGACGCACGAGATAATTAATCATTACTTTCCGATCGAGTTTAGTGCCGATGAGACTGTTAAATTTCTCTGGATCAAACTCGATAATAGTTCCCCTAACTGGCTTGGGATAAATATCAACGGCCTCGAGGAGTCTCGCCCCGACTAATTCCTCGAGTAATTTAGCGGCCCTTCCCATTCCCAAACTAGTGAGCTCGGGCGTGATCCCATGCGAAAATCGAGTCGCCGCATCAGTAGGCAACCCTAAGCGGCGCCAAGTTCGATAAATGCTTACCCGATCAAAATTAGCTGATTCAACCACGATTTTTCTTGTTTTTGAGTCCACCTCTGCCTTTTTACCCCCCTTGACGCCGGCAATAGCAATAGGCTCTTTGCCATCGGCAATCACGAACGTTTCCTCGTTAAGGACGTATTTCTGATTATCTAAAGTGGTGACAGGCTCATTCTTTTTTGCCAGTCTTACCCTGATAGTATTTCCCTCGATCTTCTCGGCATCGAAAGCGTGTAACGGCTGACCGGTTTCAAGCATGGCGTAATTCATAATATCGACAACGGCATTAATCGGTCTTAAGCCGCAAGTTTTTAAAATGTTTTGCAGCCGAGTCGGCGACCGACCCACTTTTGCTATCTCGAAAACTCTAGCTTCATAGCGAGGGCAAAGTTGGGGGTTAGAAATTTTGACCGAGAGCGAAGGCCGACGACTTCCGGGTTTAGCGCTCGAGGTCTTTAGTTCTTTAAGTTTCAAGTTAAAAACCGCCGCCGCCTCTCTCGCAACACCCAAATGCGAGACGGCGTTCGAATAACGATTGTGGGGCGCTTCGACGAGCACCACATCACCTTTTGAGTCTTCGACCTCAAATGATTTTAAATTCAGGGCTTCAACCAATTTTTGCTTCGACGGCAAACCCGGGACTAATTCTTTGATTAAAGAATAAGAAAATTTCATCTTCCTAAAATTGATTAATAAAGCGGAGGTCGCCGGAGCGGAAGAGCCGGATATCCGGCACCTTGTACTTAATCATGGTTAGACGATCAACCCCCATACCAAAGGCAAATCCCTGATAATCTCGGGGATTATAGTGAGCCGCCTCAAAAACATGGGGATGGACCATGCCGGCGCCCATTACCTCAAGCCACTTCGCGCCTAGCTTAATGGCCACGTCTAAACCCGGCTCAACAAAGGGGTAATAACTCGGTAAATAACGGAACTCTATTTTTTGACCGGAAAAAAATCTTCTAAAAAATTCTTCAACGACAAACTTGAAATTGGCCAAACTGATATCTTTCCCAACCATCAAACCCTCCATCTGGTTAAAGGTGGTCTCGTGGGTGCTGTCGGTAGCCTCATAGCGGAAGGTCCGGCCTGGTACCACGATCTGGAACGGCGGCTGGTGGGTTTCCATATAGCGGATCTGCATCGGTGAAGTATGAGCCCTAAGCAAAAGTTTCTGTCCCTTCCCTAGACCAGATTTACGGAGTAAATCTGGTCGGGCGAGCTTCCCGCTCTTCGCGGCAGGAAGCTTTAGCCAGAAAGTATCCCAAGATTCTCGAGCCGGATGGTAAGGCGGAATATTTAAGGCGTCGAAATTATAATATTCTGTCTCAAGCTCTGGCCCTTCAACCACGGAAAAGTTCATCGCCAGGAATATTCTCCTCATCTCGGCCTCAACCTTAGTCAAGGGATGAAGATGCCCTAGTTTTGGCTTTTGACCAGGTCGGGTAATATCGAACTCAAGGGACGGCTCGATCTCCAGCTCTTTTTTCTTAAACTCAATCGCCCCCTCAAGCTCTCTTTTTAGCTTTTGAGCTATCGGACCAACCGTCTTTCGCTCCTCCAGAGAGAGTTCTTTCAGTTTTCTTAAAAACTGAGTCAGACTGCCTTTTCGGCCAAGGTACTTAACCTTAAAGGAATTAAGCTCTTTTTGATTCCGGACCCGCTCGAGTTCGCGAAACGCGACCTCCCTGAGATTCTCAATTTTCATAGGCTATAACTCTATTCTAGCAATCCCGAGCGAGGCGACGCAAGAATGTGTTTTGACAACTCTAATAATTCGAGTAAGCTATGAAAGGCCCCACTTCGCTAAGGCTACGAGGGGTAAAACAGCGGGGAAGTGTAACAGTTGCACGTGAGCCTCATAAGCTCAAGGTAGTGGGTGCAATTCCCGCCCCCGCAACAAGTAGGCAAAGGACTTTCACTCACACCAATTATGCAATCCCGACGGTGTAGCTCAGTGGTAGAGCGAGGGACTCATAAACCCTAGGTCGCAGGTTCGATCCCTGCCACCGTCACAAAAATTAAACTATAATTTTCTTATGGAAGGAGAAAAAATAGCGTCGCTCGTCGAACTGGCTCAATCTCTCCTTGGTACCCCTTATAAATACGGCGCCACCCCGGAGGAGGCACCTCAAGTTTTTGACTGTTCTTCTTTTACCCAATATCTCTATAAAAAAATTGGGGTGGAATTACAGCGCTCGAGCATCCTCCAGGCTACTCAGGGGGACGAGGTTAATAATAAAAACGACCTCCGGCCCGGTGATCTTCTTTTTTTTCGCGGCGCAAGAGGACACTATAATGACGGCCTTTTCCCTGGTCGAGAGGTCTATGTTGGTCATGTTGTTTTTTATCTCGGAGAAAATAAAGTAATCTACGCGAGTGACCCCCTAGGAAAAGTCGTTGTTAAAACCCTAGCTGAGGGAAAATCGCTCTGGGGCCCGATGGTGATGGCGAAACGAATCGTGAAATGATGGAAGAAGCGAGGCTGGCCCAAACACTACTGAATCATAAAAACCACCTAAGAAGACTTAAGGCGGCTATTACTAATCCGATCCGAGCCACCAAGAAAGAAAAAGAAGAGGTTAGGGAACAGACGGAAGTCGAGCGAAGTTGGTGGACCGAAATTAAACCCTACGAATCGCTTGAGGAAATTGCTTCTGATTTCGCCTCAGAGAAGCTCGTGAGAGTAAAACCAAATTCTGATTTCAAGCTAATCATGAGATTCGCTAATCCCGAGCTTGAAGATTGGCAGCCCTATTTAAGGAGGGACGCCGCCAGTCTTCTCTATGAGATAACAAAAAACTGGAGGGTAAAAATGACGAACGCGGAACTCTCAAGAGATATCAGGCTTTCGGTAACTAGTCTCGTTAGGACAACTAATTATCAAATTAAGTTGATAGAGCTGGGGAAGCTCGCTATGTTAGACAGCGCCCATACTAAAGGAGAGGCTTTTGATATTGATGGCTGCGGCTATTATGATGCTGAAGAGAATATCAATCCCCGCCAGAATAAAAACTATCGGGTGCTTTACAATCCCCTAGTCCACCAGCTGCTTCAAAAAACGCTTGAAGAGATGAAATTAGAAGGAAAACTTAATTTTGTCTTGGAATATAAAGGGAGCACGAACCAAGTCTTCCATATCGCCCGGAGTCCTCGATACTAATTGCGAGAATCGTAAAGAACCCCTATACTGGAATGGCTTTTAGTTTGGGCGCGTGGTGTAGCCCGGTTAACACGCCTCCCTGTCACGGAGGAGATCGCCGGTTCGAATCCAGTCGTGCCCGCAGATAATTTCTTAGCTTGATTCGTAAACCTGGCCGACGCCCAAAATATCCGCCTCGCGGAAGGGCTTGCCAATCAGCTGAAAACCAATAGGCAATTTGCCCTGCCTGCCGGCAGGCAGGCTTCCG
>DATDUH010000041.1:0-3068 GCA_036517755.1 Minisyncoccota bacterium
CGAGCCTAAAGAACGATTTCAAGAAGACGCCCTGCGGCTCTTGCGGGCTGTGAGATTCGCGACCGAGTTGGGATTTAAAATCGAAGAAAAGACCGATCTGGCGATTAAAGAATCAGCCAGCCTGCTTAAACATATTGCCCAGGAGCGGACTAGAGATGAGTTTACGAAAATCATAATGAGTCCTGACGGCGGCCCCTACGCCGGAGTTATCCAGCTTGAAGATTTTGGTTTGCTTCAATATATTCTGCCAGAGCTTAGAGAGGGGATCGACGTCAATCAAGCCAAGCATCATATTTATACTGTCTGGGAGCATGATCTTTTGTCTTTAGATTACGCGAGCCGCCAAAATTATTCTTTAGAAGTGCGTTTGGCCTCCTTGCTTCACGATGTGGCGAAACCTAGGGTTAAAAGAGGCGAGGGCGAGGAGGCCACTTTTTATAATCACGAAGTGGTTGGGGCTAAAATGACTCGCGCCGCCCTAGAACGGCTTCACCTTTCTAATAAAGTTATTGATAGGGTGGTTCATCTTGTCCGCCGGCATCTTTTCTATTACAACGTGGGTGAGGTGACCGAGGCCGGGGTGAGGCGGTTTATCAGCCGGGTCGGGCTTGAACACATCGATGACCTTTTAAAAGTGCGTGAGGCCGATCGGATTGGTTCTGGCGTACCCAAAGCTTTTCCTTACAAATTGCGCCATTTGCAATTTATGATTGAAAAAGTCCGAACTGACCCGATTAGTCCTAAGATGCTTGCGTTAAAAGGCGACGAGATAATGGAGATTTTAGGTATTGTCCCCGGGCCTCGGGTTGGTTGGATTTTGGCCATTCTGCTCGAAGAGGTGCTTGATGATCCAAGCCGCAATAAGCGGGAGTATCTAGTATCTAGAACTAAGAATCTAGGTGATCTCAAGGATGAAGAGTTGAAAAAGATTGCCGAGAAGGCAAAAGAACGGAAAGAAGAGTTTGAGTCAGGCGTAGAGGAAGAAATTAAACGCAGGCATCGAGTATCGTAGCATTTTGATTAGTCCAGTCGATCGGGCTAGAATTTAATGGTTCGAGCGGGCCGTAGTACCTGCCTGCCGGCAGGCAGGTACCGGCAGTACCCCAGTAGCAGAGCGAAGCTCGCTACGGGGCAAGCGTACGCTTCGGGGTTAAGGACCGTGGTCGGGGTGTAGTATACCGGCAGTACGCCGTCTTCGGGTGGCGGTAGAGGGAGTTCGATTCTCCCCACCCCGACTAGGGTCCTTAACGGGAATTCTTCTCTCGGCGAAGCGAAGAGCTAAAGAATTCACTGGAATTTCGCCGAAGCGAAATTGTAAAGACCGGGTTCGATTCCCGGCGGCCCGACATTAAAAAAAAGGAACGGTTCGGAGAAATTCGGACCGTTCTTTTTTGTCACTCGAATAATTGAATGCTATATTCTAAAAGCTTTTGAAGCCATGATTAAGATTTACCAGAAGACAATAAAAGACAGGGGTTTGCGGGAGATCGATGGTTTTCGGGTCGGTTCTTGGCTATATCTCGAGAAACCGACTAAAGAGGAGATAGAACAAGTGGCTGACCTCTTAAAATTAAAAGCCTCCCTTTTAGGGGACGCCCTAGACGTTCACGAGGTACCGCGAATCGAGGTCGCCAAGGACACGGTTTATATTTTCACTCGGGTTCCTTACGCCGAGAGCAACCAGACAATTACCGTCCCGATTTTGATTATTTTAGGCGAGAATTTCCTGGTAACGGTTTCCGAAAGAGCGCTGCCGCTTTTTGATGATTTCGTTAGATCAGAAATCGACTTTTTTACTACTCAAAAGACTAAGTTTTTCATCCAACTTTTTTCCCAAATTATTCAACTTTATAATCAGCACCTGACGGGCATTAGTCGCCAAGTGAGAGGTGGCGGCGTGGGGCTCGAGAATATTAGCAATCGGGACGTGATCCAGCTCGTGGTTTTCGAAGGGGTGCTGAACGACTTTATCTCGGCCCTTTTGCCGACAAGCACTATTCTTCGCAATCTTCTTTCGGGCAAGTCTTTAAAACTTTATGAAGAAGACCGGGAGTTGGTTGAAGACCTGCTTTTGGGCAGTGAACAGCTGATCGAATCTTGTCAGTCTAATCTGCGGACAATCGTTAATATCCGAGAGGCCTCGTCGACTATTATGACAAACAACCTGAACCGGGTGATTAAACTTTTAACGGCCCTGACTGTTATTTTGAGCGTGCCAACAATGATTGCCAGTCTTTACGGGATGAATGTGCCTCTGCCGGGAGCTGATGAACCCCAAGCTTTTTTCTTCGTGATCGGGGCAACGGCTTTAATCTCCGTCATTCTTTTTGTTGTCTTTATTAAAAATCGCTGGTTTTAAAATAGGAGTTAAGAATTAGAGACACAAAAATGAAAGCAACGGTAGTTGGTGAGAATTATGAAGCAATTTTACCCCTCCTTCAGGCGGCCGGTTTTGAAATAGTGGAAGCTGGACCGGAGTTCGTCATCAGCTACGGCGGCGACGGCACCCTAGTTAAATCGGAGCATCTTTTTCCCGGAGTGCCGAAAATAGTTTTGAAAAATAGCGCGGTTTGTAAAAAATGCTCGGCCCTGGGAAACGATGAAGTCTTAGCGAGGGTGGCGAGAAGAGAATATAAAGTTGAGGAGTTGCTCAAACTCGAAGCGAGATTTGGCGAAAAGAAACTGGTTGCCTTGAATGACGTTATTGTCCATAACGCTGATCCCCGTCACGCCATTCGTTACGAGCTTCTGGTTAATGGGCGAAGCGTCGCCGGCGAAGTAATCGGTGATGGTGTCGTCGTCGCCACGCCCTTTGGTTCGACTGCCTATTACCGGAGCATTACTGACAGCTTTTTCGAAGTTGGGATCGGCGTCGCTTTTAATAACAGCACCGAACCTTCGGATCATCTGATTTTGAAAGAAGAAAGCCTAATCAAAGTTAAGATTGCCCGAGGCCCAGCCGTAGTTTATGCTGATAATTGGGAGGATTCGATCGAGATTGGCGAGGGCGACGAGATGGTTATCCAAAAAGCCGCCGAAACCGCTAAGATTGTCACGATTAATTAAAC
>DATDUH010000042.1:0-4837 GCA_036517755.1 Minisyncoccota bacterium
TAAACTCCTCCCCCCCTAAAAAGAGCGGCAGCCAACCTAGGGCAAAAATCAAAATGGCATTAGTAGCCCAAGAATGGAAAGCCTCGATGGTATTAAAAGTCCAGTAAATTTTCTTGCTCGCATGGATCCGTCTATTCTGGGTAAAACCATAAAAAGCATAAGGCAAGTTTTCCGCTCCCCAACCCCAACGCCGCTGCTGACGATAGATATTCCACATCGTCCGCCAAAAAGTAGGGGCGACATTGGCGTCCATTGAAACCGGGTAAAAAAGGGGCACCACCCGCCAGTCGCCGTCATAGTGAAGATAACACTGCCAAAAAATGCGAGAGTCTTCCGAAACCACATTTTTCTGCCAAAAACCAATCTCGACTAAAGCCTTAAACGGCATTGAATGGGAGGAAAAAGTGGTCAATCGTTCAGGCCGCGACTGCTGCATTAGATGCCAAAAAGTGGCTGATAATGCCACCACCCGAGCAAAAACCGGCGCCTCATAAATGTTGTTATTGAAAAGCGGAACCGGCTGATAGCTTGAACGCTGGGGGCGCGGCGCGGTTAAAAAGGAGTAGGTAAGCCGACCGAAGTAGTCCGGCAAAATCTGGGTATCAACATCAAAAACCGAAACGAGAATGTTCTCATAAGGCAAATTTAGCGGATCGATAACTTCGGCTTTAACTTTTAGGGCGGCGTAAGCCTGGTTCGAACCCTTGCCTGGGATTTCGTTAGGCAATCCATCCGGATGATAGATAACCAAAAACTTGAAAAACTCTTGGCCGAATTCGGTTTCGATTCTTTGGGCCACCTCTTTGGTTGGCTCGCCCCCCCGTTCTTCCGGCGCCAAGACGATAATAAATTTATTCTTAGGGTAGTTTGCCCGGCGCAAACTTTCGAAGGTTTCTCTAACCACTTCGTAGGGTTCTTGATACATCGGGAGGATAACCAGATGATAGATCCGCCCCCAATCTCCGCCGAGCTCGTCGAGCCAGTTAGTTTTCAAATTCTTTCTTACTTTTTTAAACGAAGAACGAAGATGGAATGATAAAAAAAGAGTTTTGAAAAGCCAGTAGGTATCGAAGAGAATAATAAAAACAGCCGCGCCGGTGGGGAAATAGCGGGCGGCAACCACCATTAAGACGAGCGTCAGCCAAGATAGCGCGCCGGGAACTAGCTCAAAAAAACGAAGCATTAGTAGTAAATGAAGGGCCAGAGATTGTCGAGAGCGTAAATACCGCCGCCGGAGGTGGCAAGAACAAAGCCGAGAAGGGCGAGCGTCAAATCTAACTCATAGCCGCTGACGAAGGGATGGTTTTTAGAGATTCTCCAAAGAGTAGCCACCACCATTTCGATCGCGATAAACAAGGCTATCGGCTGGGTCAAAAAGCCAAGGATTAGGGCGATGCCGCCGAAAAATTCCAAAAGAGCGACGATCGTTCCCCAGAAAATACCGGGCTTAAAGCCCATGCCTTCGAATTGAGCTCCGTTAGCTTTCAGGTCTTTAATCTTCGGCCAGCCGTGAATTAGAAAAAGAATGCCTAAAAAAACGCGGGCGAGAAATAACGCCACGCCATTCCAGATAAATAAAATGGGGATCATGATAAACTTACAAATATAAATTAAGATAACGACCTTTTAATTCAGTTCTCATTATACTACAATGGGATGCTAAAAGAGTTTAGGCCCCATCTTCTAGTGGTTAGGAAGCCGCTCTTTCAAGGCGGAAACGCGGGTTCGATTCCCGCTGGGGCCGCCATAGATAGCTTATTTATTTATGAAGATTTTGGCGATTGAAACTTCTTGCGATGAAACCGCCATTGCTATTGTTAAAGGAACGGGTACGCTTCGTCATCCCCACTTTAAAGTTTTAAAAAGCATTATTTCTTCCCAAATCCCGGTTCACCGCCCTTTCGGCGGCGTGGTGCCCTCTCTCGCAAAACGCGAACATCTAAAAAATCTTCCGATCGTCCTCAAGCAGATACTAGATACTAAATACCCAGCCTCGACGAGCCGTCGAGGCGAGGCGGACAAGATACAAGATACTGACGCTATCGCCGTGACAGTGGGGCCAGGGTTGGAACCGGCTCTTTGGACGGGTATTAATTTTGCGAAAGACCTAGCCAAGAAACACAAAAAGCCCCTGCTCGGCGCCAATCACCTCGAAGGCCATCTTTACAGTCCTCTTTTAAGCCTTAAAGAAAAAATACCCCCGCCGGCCATTGGACTTGTGGTGAGCGGCGGCCACACCATCCTTCTTTTGCTTAAAAAAATTGATTCCTGGAAAAAAATTGGCGAGACGAGAGACGATGCCGTGGGCGAGGCCTATGATAAGGTGGCTCGCCTCTTGGGGCTTCCTTATCCGGGCGGACCGGAGATTGAACGAATCTCTCGCGGAGTGAAACCGAAAATTGAATTTCCGCGGCCGATGATTAAACAGAAAAATTACGATTTCAGTTTTTCGGGCTTAAAAACTTCGGTACTCTACTATCTCCGCGACCATCCTCAAGCCAGCAAAAAACAAGTGGCGGCTTCTTTCCAGCAGGCGGTGATTGAGGTTCTGGTCGCAAAAACCATGAAAGCGGCGATGGACTATAGGGCTAAATCACTGCTTCTCGCCGGCGGCGTGGCGGCGAACAAGCCCTTGCGCCGGGCCCTTCGAGGAGCTTGTCACAAACAGGGAATAAAATTCTTTGTTTCGGAAATTAAGTATTCAACCGATAACGCGGCCATGATTGGAGCGGCCGCTTATCTCAATCACTTGAGGAGCAAAAAATACCGGCTTACTGCCCAAGCCAACCTTAACCTATAAAGGTTATAATGAACCTTAATGGAGACGAGGTTTGACCATAAGAAAGTAGAGCCGAAAATTTATCGAAGCTGGGAAAGGTCCGGCTTTTTCAATCCGGACAAATTACCTAAGAAGGGTAAGCCATTCACCATTATTATGCCGCCGCCGAATGCCAACGGCTCACTTCATATTGGTCATGCCCTTTTTGTAACTTTGGAGGATATTATGATCCGGTTCTCGAGGATGCGCGGCCGAAGAACGCTCTGGCTCCCGGGCGCCGATCACGCTGGTTTCGAAACTCAAGTTGTTTTTGACAAAAAATTAGAAAAAGAGGGGCGCAATCGCTTTAAAATTCCTCGGGAAAAACTCTGGGAGGATTTGTGGCGCTTTAGCCAAGAGAACAAAAAAATAATGGAGAGGCAGTTAAGAAGTTTAGGCGCTTCTTGTGACTGGTCCCGCGAAAAATTCACTCTTGATCCGGATATTATAACGAAAACCCAGGAAACATTTATCAGAATGTACAAAGAAGGGCTGGTTTACCGAGGGAGGAAACTAGTGAATTGGTGCGTTAAACATCAAACCGCTCTCTCGGATTTAGAGGTCGCCTATGTCGAGCGAAAAGATCCCCTTTATTACATTAAATATGGCCCTTTTACTCTAGCGACTGTTCGGCCCGAGACGAAATTTGGCGATACGGCCGTGGCGGTTCACCCCGGAGACAAACGTTATCAAAAATACATTGGTCGGGAAATTGAGGCTCGAGACCTCTTGGGCCGGATTAAATTAAAGGTGATTGCCGACGAAGCGGTTGATCCGCATTTTGGCACTGGAGTGGTAAAGGTTACGCCAGCCCACGATCCAACTGACTTTGAAATTGGTTTACGCCATGAGCTTGAAGTAAGACAAGTAATTGATAAGTTCGGCCGCTTGAATGAAAAAACCGGACTCTACGAAGGCTTAAAAGTAACCGAGGCCAGAGAAAAAGTAGCTGGGGACCTAAAGAAAAAAGGGCTTATCAAAAAAATTGATAAAAACTATATTCACTCAATTGCCACTTGCTATAAATGCGGCGGGGTACTTGAGCCCCTGCTCCTGCCCCAGTGGTTTATCAAAATGGAGGGTCTGGCCGAAGAGGCAGTTAAAGTGGTGGAGGTCGGTAAAATAAAGTTTTATCCCGAACGTTTAAAAAAAGTTTATCTCCATTGGCTCAAAAATATCCGCGACTGGAATATCTCAAGACAGATTATCTGGGGGATCCGAATTCCGGCCTGGCGCTGCCAGTGCGAACCGGAAAACTGGCGAATAGGACTAAAGGCGCAGAAGGGAAAATGTCCTCGATGTCGAGGTAATTGGACCCAAGACCCCGATGTTTTCGATACCTGGTTTTCTTCAGGACAGTGGCCGTTTTTAACTCTCGGCTACCCGAACTCCCGAGACTATAAAACTTTTTACCCCACCGACGTCATGGAAACCGGCTGGGACATTCTCTTTTTCTGGGTGGCCCGAATGATTATGCTCGGCCTTTATCGCACCGGAAAAATTCCCTTTAAGGTGGTTTATCTACACGGACTCGTCAGGGATAAAGATCGCCAAAAAATGTCGAAATCCAAAGGCAATGTGATTGATCCCCTCGGGGTGGCTGATATTTACGGCACGGATGCGGTTCGAATGGCGCTAACCATTGGCAACACCCCTGGTAATGATCCGATTATTTCGGAAGATAAAATCCGCGGTTATCGCAACTTCACCACTAAAGTCTGGAATGCTTCCCGGTTTGTGATCACCAATTACGATGCCAAATTAAAGTCCAAGACGCGTTACAGCGCGAGTGATAAACGTCACCTAAAACAACTCGAGGAAATCAAAAAGAGAGTAACAAAAGATATTGAAAGTTTCCGTTTTCACCACGCGGCCGAAACTATTTATCACTATTTCTGGCACACTTTTGCCGATAAAATAATCGAAGGATCAAAAGGACGCCTAAATTCAGGCAATCTTCAAGAAAAAGGAGCTACGCAAGAAGTGCTTCTCGAAATCCTTAAAGAATCTTTAAAAATG